>NZ_QTTT01000001.1:4800000-5120312 GCF_003386555.1 Thermomonospora umbrina
CCAGGCTCGCCGCCCGGCACGGCATCAAGGTGTCGCTGCGGGCCTCGCCGTACGGCGGCACCACCGCCATCGTGCTCGTCCCGGCCGGCCTGGTCGTGGAGTCCCCGGCGGGCGGGACGCCCCCGGCGGAGATGCGCGCCCAACTGCCCGGGCCGTCGCCGCGCACCGTGCCCGCCGAGGTGCAGGCGCCCGCGGGACGCACCCTGGTCGCCTCGCCGCGCGCCGTCCCGGAGCCGGTGGCCGCCCCGCGCGCCGTCCGGGACGAGCGGCCCGACGTGGTCGTTCCCGCCGAACTGCCGCGCAGGCGCCGGGCGCAGGACCCGCCCACCGGGCCGAACCCGATCGTGAACGGCGCGGCGCCGGTGGCCGTCGAGGCGGCCGAGGTCGGCGAGACTCCGGAGAGCCCCGAGACCGTCGACAAGCCGGTGGAACTGACCGAGGACGGGTTGCCGCGACGGCGGCGGCAGGGGAGCCTGGCATCCGGGCTCCAAGCCGACGGGGCCGACGGGACGGACGGGGCCGACGGGGCAGGGCGGGAGGACGATCCCGAGGGGCGCATCGAGGATCTGCGCACGAAGATGGCCGCCATGCAGCGCGGTTGGCGGCGTGGCAGGGCCGAGGCCGACGACGGCCAGGGGACACAGGAGGATGGTCAATGACGGACGTCGCGAACCCGGGCGGAGAGCTCAACTGGCTGCTGGACCATCTGGTCGACAACGTCGCCCAGGTCCGCAACGCGGTGGTGCTGTCCAACGACGGATTGCGGATCGCCTCCTCGCGCGGGCTGGAGCGGGAGGACGCCGAACGGCTCGCCGCCGTGTCGGCCAGCTTCCAGAGCCTGTCGCGCGGCGCCGGCCAGGAGTTCGGCGGCGGCCGGCCGCGCCAGACGATCGTGGAGATGGAGTCGGCCTTCCTGTTCGTGACGGCCGCCGGCCAGGGCGCCGCCCTGGCCGTGCTGGCCGACGCGGACGCGGACGTCGGCGTCATCGCCTACGAGATGGCCATGCTGGTCGTCCGAGTGGGCCGGCACCTGTCGGCCAACCCGCGGTCCTCGCTGGCGGAGCACCATGCATGAGCGGACCGGGCCGGCCCGCCACCTTGGCGGGGCCGGCGGACACGCGCAGTGGACCGACCACGCCGCCGGTCCCGTGGTCCGGCCCTACGCGCTGACCGGCGGCCGGACCCGGCCGGCGGGCGGCGACTTCGACCTGATCGCCATCATCGAGACGGCCGCCGGACCCGGCGGCGACCCCGGTCCGGCGGGAGGCCGGCCCGGCGGGGGCGAGCGCGCCCTGCGCTCGCCCGAACACCAGACCATCGTGGAGCTGTGCCGAACCCCGTTGTCGGTGGCCGAGGTCGCCTCCGAGCTGGACCTCGCCCTCGGGGTGGTCCGGGTCCTGCTCGGGGACCTGCTCGACCACGGGCACATCCGGGTGCGCCGGCCGGCTCCGGTCGCTCAGTTCCCCAATGAGCGCGTACTCAAGGAAGTGATCGATGGACTCCATGCGCTCTGAGCCCGCCTTCCCCGCCCCCGGGGCTCCGGACGGCGGCGACCCGCGCGAGTCGTCCCTGGCGGTCAAGATCCTGGTCGCCGGGGGCTTCGGCGTGGGCAAGACGACCCTGGTGGGCGCGGTCAGCGAGATCCGGCCGCTGCGCACCGAGGCCATGCTGACCGAGAAGAGCATCGGCGTCGACGACACGTCGGCGGTGGAGGGCAAGACGACCACCACCGTCGCCATGGACTTCGGCCGCATCACCCTGCCCACGGGCCTGGTGCTGTACCTGTTCGGCACGCCCGGCCAGGACCGGTTCTGGTTCATGTGGGACGAGCTGGCGCAGGGCGCGCTCGGCGCGGTCGTGCTGGTCGACACCCGCCGGCTGGCCGACTGCTTCGCCTCGGTGGACTACTTCGAACGGCGCGGGCTGCCGTTCATCGTGGCGGTGAACGTCTTCGACGGGGCCAAGCGGTACGCCCCCGACCAGATCCGCGCCGCCCTCGACCTCGACGACGACGTTCCGGTCATCATGAGCGACGTGCGGACCCGGGACTCGGCCAAGCAGGTGCTGATCACCCTGGTCGAACACGTGCTCATGGCCACCTCCCGGCGCGGCTGACCGCCGCGCGGCCGGTCCGGGGCGCCGCTCGCAAGGCCCCGGACCCGGCCCGTCGTCAGACGCGGAAGTCGGCGAAGTCGAAGCCGGGGGACACGACGCAGCTCACCAGCGTCCCCCGCGTTCCGTCGGGACGGGCGGCCTGCCAGGTCCCGGCGGGGACCAGGGCCTGCGGACGCTCCCCGCGCAGCACGTCCGGGCCCAGCACGACGCGTTCGACCGGGGCGGGTCGTTCGCCGGTGCCGCCGAGCTCCAGCACCAGCGGATCGCCGTGGTGGTGCAGCCACACCTCGTCCGAGCGCACGGCGTGCCACAGGGACTCCTCACCGGGCGGGAGGAGGAAGTAGATGCCCGTCGCGCTCGCCCGCTCGCCCGGATACCCGGCCGGGGTGAACCGCGCCGGGGCCCGCCACGTCTCGCGGAACCAGCCGCCCTCCGGATGGGGGAGCAGCCCCAACGCCTCGGCGATCTCGGGCCGGCGCAGCAGCGCCGTGTGGCGCCCGTCGGGGCCGCGCCGCGCGTACCGCACCTCGGCCACGTGCCGGGGGTCGACGGCCCCCGGCACCGGGACGCCGGTCGGCGCGGGGTCGAGGGTCAGGGCCACGAGCTGGGCGTCGCCGAACACGTCGCGGGCCCCGTTCAGCACGGCGAGCGCGTCGTCGAGGTCGCCTCCGGGCACCCAGGCGGCCTCGTCGCCCGGGTCCAGCCGGTCGGCGGTCCGCCCGGTCCAGGCGCGCAGGGTGGTCAACAGGATCACGGTGTCGAGCGTAGTCGGCCGGGCCCCGGGAACGGAGGATGATCTTTGTTGCCGGACCTGTGGCGCGACGGCCGCGGCTGCGCCACGATTGTGTCCGTTCACACGGATGTCCATGCGCCGGAGACACCGGCGCGCTTTCATGGTGGCCGGCGGATTCTCCGCATGGAGGGAGCAAGGGTGACGACGACGACACCGGGACACGACGGCACGGAGCCGTCCACCGCGTCCCCGGAGGATCGTGTCACGGAGCCCTTCGAGCGGGTCACCGACGCGCCCTCCGCCCCGGCGGGGCGCGAGGACGCCCCCGGGACGCCCGAGGACGGCCCCTCCATGGCCGATGAGGACGCCGGGGCCCGTGCGACGCCGGGCGGCTCTCCGTGGCAGCGTTCGCACGCCGTGTGGGAACGCGCGAACCTCGACTGGATCCACGCGGCCGCGGCGGCCCCGGCCCCCGAGCCCCCCGCGCCGACACCCTCTTCGTCCTCGAACGGCGGCGCCTCGAACGCCGGCGCCTCGAACGGCGGCCCCTCGAACGCCGAGACCTCGAACGGCGGCGCGTCGAACGCCGGGACCTCGAACGCCGGGACCTCGAACGGCGGCCCCTCGAACGGCGGCGCGTCGAACGGCGGCGCGTCGAACGGTGGGGCCTCGAACGCTGGCCCCTCGAACGGCGGCCCCTCGAACACCGGGACCTTGAACGCCGGGACCTCAAATGGTGGCGCTTCGGACGGCGGCGCCGGGCCCTTCGTGACGGACCCGCCGCCCTCCGGGTCCTCGGGCGCGCCGGCCGGCCCCTCCGCGACGGGCCCGTCGGCGGCTCGGCCGTCGGGCGGCGGATCGGCCGTCCCGTCCCGTTCCGCCGTCGCCGGGCCCCCGCCCGCCCGTTTCTCCGCCGCGAACCCGCCGCCCGCGCGGCCTCCGGGCATCGGCGCGCTGCCGCGCTCACGTCGCTCCGGCGGACGGCGACCGCTGTTGGCCGGCGCGGTCGCGGCCGTGCTGGTCGCCGGAGGGGCCGGATACCTGGTCCTCGGAGGCGACGGCGACGACGCCGTGAAGCCGGCCCCGAAGGCGTTCGCGGCCGCCCCGGCCGACCGGCTCTTCGCGCTCGACCCTGCGGCCCCGACCGACGGGCACGTCCAGGAGCTGACCGACGCGACCGGTGACGGAGCCCTCGTGATCGCGGTGGGCGGGGAGACGGGCGGCTCGGACCGGGGCCGGTTCCTGGTCTCCGCCGACGGCGGTCGGGCCTGGCGGCCGGCGAGCGTCCGGGCCGCCGACGGCACCGAGCCGCCCCCGGGCGAGGTCCCCCGGCGGGTCGCCGGGGCCACCGGGAGGTGGGTCGCGCTCGGCGGCCCCGCCGGTGCCCCCAAGGACGGCCCCGGGCCCACCATCGTGTGGACCAGCGCCGACGGCCGCACGTGGACGCGGCGGCCACCCGGGGCCTTCGCCCCCCAGGACAGGGTGCTCGGGCTCGCCCGCGTCCCGGCCGGGTTCGTGGCCGTGGGCGCGTCGGGTGCCGGAGACCAGGCCAAGGGCGTGCTGTGGACGTCCGTCGACGGGGTCCGCTGGCAGCGCGCCGACCGGCTCTCGCTCGGCGACGCGCGGAGCCTCGACCGGGTCGTCGCGTCGGGCGCGGCCTTCATCGTGGACGGCGTCGTCCGCAAGAAGGTCACCAAGACCGAGACCAAGAAGGGCAAGAAGCGCAAGGTCACCCGGACCGTGGAGGAACGCGGCCACTGGCGCTCGACCGACGGCGGCCGGACCTGGGCGAAGGTCGACGTGCCTCAGGCCCAGGGCTCCTTCGGCGGCCTCGTCGGTCTGACCGCGGGCCCGGGCGGCTTCTTCGCCGCCCGCGACGCCAAGCGCACCACCGGACCCAAGAAGCGCCGCAAGACGACCCGCCACGGAGTGGTGTGGTCCTCCCCGGACGGCGGACGCTGGACGACGGTGGGCCAGATCCAGGCGGGCGGCTACGCGGGCCTCGACCGGTTCGCGGGCTCCTCCTCGGGCCTGGCCGCGCTGGTCCGCACCGGCGGCGACGAGAAGACGCTGCTGCGCGGCGCGGGCCGTACCTGGCAGCCCTCGGGAGAGGTCGCAGGCCCCGAGGTGACCGGCATGGCCGTCGTGGGCTCCGCCACGGTGGTGACCGGGCGGCGCGGGCCCGACCCGTACCTCTTCGTGCCGGGCGTGGGCGAGATCGACCTGAAGGCCGTGCCGGGGGCGATCAACCCCCAGCGCGACGTCGCCGGGCTGGTCTCCGACGGGCCCGTGCTGGTCGCGTTCGGCGGCGGCAACGGCGAGCCGGCCGCCTGGGTGGCCCCGGACGGGCGTTCCTGGAGGCGCGCGACGGGCCTGGGCGCGGACGCCGACCCCGGTGCGCGGCGGCTGACGGACGTCGTCCGCGGCGAGGCAGGGTGGCTCGCCGTGGGACGCTCCCCCTCCGGCCCGCTGGCCTTCACCTCGCCCGACGCCACCGGGTGGAGCCCGTCGCCCGCACTGCCGGGCAAGGGTTCGCCCTCGGCGGCGGCGTACGGGCCTCGCGGCTACGTCGCCGTGGGGCAGGCCGCTCCGTGGACCGCCGCGTGGCACTCGTCCGACCTGAAGAAGTGGAAGCGCGTCGAGGGCGGCGGTGAGGGTCGCATGCGCGACGTCGTCGCCGTGGCCGACGGGTTCACCGCCGTGGGCTCGCGCCCCGGCGACAAGGGCGTCGATCGGCCCGCCGCGTGGACGAGCACCGACGGCGAGAAGTGGAGCCATGTGCCGATCCCCGCGCTGCCTCCCGGCCTCACCTCCGGTTCGCTCGACCGCGTGGTCGTCAGCGGCGCGACGCTCGTCGCCGTCGGCACGGGCGCGACCGGCGGTTCCGGGCCGCAGCCGTTCGTCGCGCTCTCCGGCGACGGCGGCAAGACCTGGCAGACCCAGGTGATCCCCGGTGCGGGGCCGGGCACCGCCGTCACGGCCCTCACCGCGACCCCGCGCGGGTACGTGATGGCGGGCACGACGGGGGCCCCGGGCGACCGCGACGTGGCGGTGTGGGCCGCGAACGGCCGCCTGTGGAGGTCGGTCCCGGCACGCGGCGGCGGTCTGGACGGGCGCGGCGATCAGTCGCTGACCGCGCTGGCGGCCTCGGGCACGGATCTCGTCGCGGTGGGTGTCAACGGCGACCATCGCGGTGACCACCCGACCTTCTGGCGGAGGCCGCTGCCGTGACGTCCGACCGGATCCCGGAGGCGGACTTCCCCCGCAGGCCGCTGGGCCACTGGCCGACCCCGCTGGAGCGCTGCGAACGCCTGTCCGCGCTGCTCGGCGGCCCCGAGATCTGGATCAAGCGGGACGACTGCACCGGTCTGGCCGTCGGCGGCAACAAGACCCGCAAGCTGGAGCACCTGCTGGGCAGGGCCGTGGCCGACGGCCACACCACCGTGGTCACCTTCGGGGCCGTCCAGTCCAACCACGCGCGCCAGACCGCCGCCGCGTGCGCCCGCCTCGGCCTGCGCTGCGAACTGCTGCTGACCCGTTCGGTGCCCCGCGCGGACGCGTTGTACGAGACGTCGGGCAACGTCCTGCTCGACGGGCTGCTGGGGGCCCGGGTCCGCTTCGTCACCGGCCCGGAGGACATCACCGCCGCGTTGGACGAGATCGGCCCCGCCTACGTCATCCCCACCGGGGGCTCCAACGCGCTCGGCGCCCTGGGCTACGTCGACGCCGCCTTCGAGTTCGCGGAGCAGGCCGCGGACCGGGTCTCCGTCGACCGGATCGTCGTGGCCACCAGCACCGCCGGAACGGCCGCCGGGCTCTGCGTCGGCCTCGCCGAGGCCGGCCTGCGGACCCGGGTGGAGGCGGTGGCCGTCTACCGGTCGGTGGAAGAGACCGAGGCGGCGCTGGAGGACCTGGTCGCCGAGACCGCCGGGCTGCTGGGGGTCGCCGCGCCGCGCGGCGGTCGTACGGTGCACGGCGACTGGCTGGGCCCCGGCTACGGCGTCGCCACCCCGGAGATGACCGAGGCCGTCCGGATGTTCGCCCGCGCCGAGGGCGTCCTGCTCGACCCGGTGTACTCCGGCAAGGCGGCGGCGGCCCTGGTGGGGCTGGTCCGCTCGGGGCGGATCGGCGCGGACGAGACCGTGGTGTTCTGGCACACGGGGGGCGCGCCGGGCCTGTTCGTCTATCCGGACGACCTGTGAGCCCGGAGGCCGGCCGCGTACGCGAAGACCCCGCCCGGGGCGGGGTTCGGGCGGGGTCCGGTCGCGGGGGTCCTCAGTCGGCGTTGATGTGCAGATCCACGCCGAGCAGGACCAGGAACCACAGGAGCACCGCCAGGAGCGCACTGGCCACGCGCCGCAGCAGGTCCACGTCGATGTAGTCCCGGTCCCAGGCGACGAACACGCCGATGACCAGATAGATGAGCCCGATGAGGCTGATCCCCGGTCGGTATCGGTTCGCCATGGGGCCGTTCCTTTCACGCCGGTCGATGACGTCCCGGCGATGCCCCGCGCGGGGGGCGGAAAACGGTGCCCTTGAAATCGGACACTCACTAAAGCAAAGAAGACATGTCCGAAAACAGGGCTCAGGGGAGGGCGATCCGCGCCAGGACCGGGTCGTGGTCGGTGACCTGATCGGCGAACTCGGCGTTGAGGTGGACGATGTCGACCTCGTAAGGGGCGCGGGCCAGCCCCGGGCTCAGCAGGATGTGGTCGACGTCCTGCGCGTTGCCGCCCGACACCACCGTGTAGCGCTCCCTCTCGGGCAGCCCGGCGACCGGGTCGCGCAGGGGGCCGGGCCGCGCGCCGGGGCCGCCGGTCAGCGCCCGCAGGGCGGGGGAGTGACCGGGCGCGTTGAAGTCGCCCGCCACGATCACCGCGGCGTTCGGGTCGATCGCCCGCAGCGCGCCGACGAACTCGCCCACCCGTCGGGCCTGGGCGAGGTGCGCGCTCGCGCTCGGCGCCCGGGGCGGCTGGAAGCGCCCGTACGGCGAGTCGTCCCCGCCCCGCGCCGTCCAGTGGTTGGCGACGACGACGATCCTGCGCCACCACCACAGGAACTCGCCCGCCAGCGGCTTGCGGGCGCCGTTCCAGGCCAGATCCAGCGGCGCGATCCGCCCGGGGCTCGCCGTCAGCCCGGCCGTCCGGACGCCGAACGGCCCCTCGACGGGGACGGCGGCGACCGGCGCGGTGGCGGTGCCGCCGGGCCGGTCCACGAAGGCCAGCCCCCGGTCGCCGCGGAACAGGAAGCCCACCCGGATGTTGCCGCCGGGCTCGCCGCCGTCCGCCCCGTCCACCGGGTCGATGGAGCGCCAGTCGTAGGCGGGGCCGCCCGCCGCCGAGATCGCCGCCGTGAGCTGCGCCACGGTCTGGTCGGCGGCCACCGTGCCGTCGGAGTCGGGCCCGCTGTTGTCCTGCAGCCCGGTGACGGTGATCAGGTCGGGGGAGGCCAGCCCGGTGACGATCTGCCGGGCGATCGCGTCGAACCGCGCCGGCGGGTCGCCCGGATCGAGGTCCTTCAGCGAGTACGTGGCCACCGCCAGCTCCCCGGGGCCCTGCGGACGGGCGCGTTCCCGACTCAGACCGCCGCCGCGCACCCGCGACGACGACGTCACCAGCAGCTTGAAGTCGCCGAAGCCGTAGTCGAGCACCCCCGCCGTCCGGCCGGGGAGCCGGTCGCCCACGTTCATCGCCGGCAGCGGCAGCAGCGTGTCGTCGAGGATCACCCGTTCCGGGTTGGCGTCCCGGTCCCGCAGCACGATGCCGCCGCGCCCGGTCCGCACGCCGGAGCCCTCGCCGCCCGACGGCAGGACCGGGATCTCGCCGAAGTCCGCGCGGGGCCCGACGGCCACCGCGTCGTCGACGGCGACCCGCATGCCCTCCAGCGACTCGTAGAAGTCGAGTCCGTCGCGTTCCGGCTCGAACGCGCCGGAGCGTTCGACGTCGCCGCGCACGTCGTCGTCGATCACCGCGCCGGGCGCGCGCCGGCCGTCGGGCCCCAGCAGCACCGCGGGCGGCGGCTCGACGCCGCGCCGCTCGACCGCCACGGCCGTGGCCTCGATCTCGGTGCGGGAGAGGTTGGCCGACAGCGGCCCGCCGGGACGGAACTCGCCGACCAGCCCGTTCACCCGGACCAGATCCCCGGCGACCGCCGTGGGTCGGGTCCGCGTGAAGACGAAGACGCCCTCCGAGGTGCGCGGATCGCGGTCGGGCGTGGGGCCCTGCATCCAGAAGCCGTTCTCGGCCACCGCGAGCACCACGCCGGGGATGCCGCTGACCGCGGTGCCGACGAACGGCGAGGCGTGCGCGGCGCCCTGGATGTCGTGGACATGCCGCGCCGCCTTCGGCGCGGACGCCGAAGGGAGGGCGGGGACCGTCACCGTGCCGGCCGCGAGCAGCACGGCCGACCCCGCCCGGACGAGGACACGCAGGAACGTCACGATCACCCCAGGGCCGAGTTCACGAACGCCGTTTCATCCACTGAGCATGGTGACACGCCCACGGTGCCGGACGGTAGCGATCACCCCGGACCCGAGGTCGCGCGTCGTGCGGATCAATCGAAGACCACCACCTGGCGGACGGCCTCCCGGCGCTCCAGCCTCCGCACGGCGTCGTTGAGGTCGGCGAACCCGATCCGGTGGCTGACCAGGCCCTCGATGTCCAGCCGGCCCGCCCGCCACAGGTCGACGAAGCGCGGGACGTCGCGGCGCAGATCGCAGCCACCGTACAGGGACGCCCGCACGGACTTGCCGTCGAACACCAGCCCGAACGGATCGAGTCGGTGACCCTCTGTGGCCGGGGCCACCCCCACCACCACGACCTCGCCGCCCCGCCGGGCCAACCGGTAGGCGGTCGCGATCGCCGCGGACCGGCCGACGACCTCGAAGGCGTGGTCGAAGCCGACGCCGGACGTCAGCGGGCCCCTGACGGCGTCCGCCTCGTCCGGCACGACCGTGTGCGTGGCCCCGAACCGTTCGGCGAGCGGGTGCCTGGCCTCGTTCGGGTCGACGGCCAGGATGGTGGAGGCCCCGGCGATCCGGGCGCCCTGGATGACCGACAGGCCCACGCCGCCCGCCCCCACCACCGCGACCGTGGCGCCGGGCCGCACCCGGGCGGTGTTGAAGACCGCGCCGAGCCCGGTGGGGATCCCGCAGCCGAGCAGCGCCGCGTACTCGAACGGCACGTCGTCGGCCACCTTGATGACACCCTGCCGGGGCATCGTGATCTCCTCGGCCCACGTGCCGCAGCCCGCCATGCCGTACAGCGCCGTGTCGTCGCCCCGCCGGAACCTGACCTCGGTGAAGGACGCCATGAGGAACGTCGCGCACAGGAACGGCTCGCCGCGCACGCAATCGGCGCAGACGCCGCAGCTCGGCGTCCAGTTGATGACGACGTGGTCGCCGGGCCGGACCTCGGTGACGCGCTCGCCGACCTCCAGCACCTCGCCCGCGCCCTCGTGACCGAGCACCGCGGGGACCGTGGTGGGCAGGACGCCGTTCATCGCCGACAGGTCCGAATGGCAGACCCCGGTGGCGCGGATCCGGACCCGGACGTCGTCGGGCCCCGGATCGACGGGCGTGACGTCGTCCCGAAGGTCGAGTTCCGTGTCGCCGACCTTGTCGAGCACCGCCGCGCGTGCCATGACCTACCTCCGTCGAGAAGGGCGGCCGGGTCACTCCTCGAAGGAGAGCGCCGCCTTGGGACAGGAGCGGACCGCGTGCCGCACCCGGTCGGCCTGGTCGGCCGGCGGGTTCGGCCGGACGATGTGGAGGACGTCGTCGTCGTCGAGGTCGAAGACCTCGGGCGCCAGGCCGGCGCAGACGCCGTTGGCCTCACAGGCCAGGGGGTCGACTCGCACTTCCATCGCGTTCTCCCTCGGAGCTCGCTCGGGTCCGGGCGTCGGGCTGCGCCACGTACCTTACCGAGCCCGTGTCGCGCCCGGCCGGACCGTTCGGCACGACACCGGCCCCTCGGTGACCGCACCCAGGGCGGGCGTCCCCCCGATGTGATGTGTCATACATTTCCCGGCCGGCGGGCGTTCATCGGGCGCGCGGAACGTCTGAGCGAGGTGAGGAGGGCACCGGCGGGGGCACGGGAGCCGAGCGGACGCAACGGGCTATAGAGTGCCCGGCGGAGGAGATCATGACTGACACGGTGACGGCCGCGACGACCCGGAGCGCGCCCCGGCCCATGCCCGCCGACCTGCAGCGCGCCGCCCAGGCCGCCAAGGGCTTCATGCCGCCCGCCGAGGGCCGGGCGCTGTACGAGACCGCGCTGGCCCGCGGCCCGCACGGCCCCATGCTGGAGATCGGCTCGTACTGCGGCAAGTCCGCGATCTACTTCGGCGCGGCCGCCCGGGAGGTCGGCGGCGTCCTGGTCACCGTCGACCACCACCACGGCTCGGAGGAGAACCAGGCCGGCTGGGAGCACCACGACCCGTCCCTGGTGGACCCGTGCACCGGTCGGATGGACACGCTGCCGACGTTCCGCAAGAACATCGCCGCCGCGGGTCTGGAGGACCACGTGGTCGCCGTCGTGGGCGCCTCCCGCATCGTCGCCCGGCTCTGGAACACCCCGCTGTCCCTGCTCTTCATCGACGGAGGCCACGCCGAGGAGCCCGCCCAGGCCGACTACGAGGGCTGGGCCCCCTGGGTCATGGTGGGCGGCGCCCTGGCCATCCACGACGTCTTCCCGGACCCGGCCGACGGCGGCCAGGCCCCCTTCCACGTTTACAGCCGGGCCCTCGCCAGCGGCGCCTTCGAGGAGCGCCGCGTCGAGGGCTCGCTCCGCATCCTCGAACGCGTCAACGACCGCGACCCCCTCGCCGGCTGACGGCCGGGGCGGGCCGCCGCCCTCAGATCTTCGTGCGGATCGGGTCGGCCAGGCCGGGCGGTGGCGCGGGGACACAACCGCAGGCGCTCGGGTCGGCGGGCTCGGACGGGCCCAACGGGCGGCCGGCGATCTCCTTGAACAGGGCGGAGCCCGGGGTGTCCCCGCACAGGGCGTCGGCCGCCAGGATGACCGCGGCGGCCGTGTAGGTGGAGCGGTCCCCGGGGAAGTGCCGCTGATTCTCGAACTGCCAGCCCGTCCAGTACGAGCCGTCCTCGTGCCGCAGGTGCTGGATCGTGGTGAACAGCTCCAGGGCGCGGTCCCGGTCGCCGGAGGCGTCCAGGGCCAGCACCAGCTCGCAGCTCTCGGCCGCCGTGACCCAGGGCTGGTCGTCGACGCAGCGGCAGCCGAGGCCGTCCACCACGAAGTCGTCCCAGCGCTCCGCGAACCGCCGCGCCGCGTCGCGACCGCGGACGGCCCCGCCCAGGACCGGGTAGTACCAGTCCATGGACCAGCGGCTCTTGTCGGCGAACGCCTCGGGGTGCCGGGCGACCACGTGACCGAGCTGGTCGGCGGCCAGCTCCCAGTCCGGCTGCGGCTCGCCCAGGTGCTCGGCCAGCGCCACGGCGCAGCGCAGCGCCTGGTAGATCGAGGAGCAGCCGGTCAGCAGGGCCAGGTCGGCGGCCTCGCCCCCGGGGTGCCGCATCCACAGGATCTCGCCCCGCTGGGTCTGCAGACCGAGGACGAACTCGATCGCCCGGCGGACCGTCGGCCACATCCGGCGGGCGAACGCGTCGTCGCCGGTCATCAGCAGCTCGTGCCAGACGCCCACCGCGACGTACGCGGCGTGGTTGGACTCGCCGCCGGCCTCGGTGACCTCGCCCAGCACCCACTTGGCGGGCCAGGACCCGTCGGGGCGCTGGACGGAGCGCAGCCACTCGTACGCGCTTCGGGCGTGCTCGCCGAGACCGGCGGTGGTCAGCGCCATCGCGGCCTCGATGTGGTTCCAGGCGTCGACGTGGCCGGCGATGCCGCCGGTGGGCGCGAACCACGGGATGGCCCCGGAGGGCTCCTGCTGGGCGACGATGCTGCGCGCGGTGGCCAGCACGTCGTCGGCGGTCACCACCCCGGGCACCGACGGCGGCCGGTGGACCGGGGCCTCAGGCCGCATCCACCTTCTCCTTGCCGGCGGACTCCGGGCGTCCGGGCGTCGAGGGCTTGGTGAAGTAGACGACCACGCTCTTGCCGAGCACCGGGTTGAGCGCCTGCTCGGCGATCCGGGTGGCGAGCGGTCGCTTCATGATGTCCCACACGAGCAGCTTGTGGTAAGCCTGCGCCAGCGGGTTGGCGTCGTTGTTCACGCCGACCGCGCACTTGATCCACCAGTACGGGGTGTGCAGGCCGTGGGCGTGGTGGTGGCCGTCCACCCGGAAGCCGGTGGCCTTGAGCTTGGCCTGCAGCTCGGCGCGGGTGTAGATGCGGATGTGACCGCCGGGGGCGGTGTGGTAATCCTCCGACAGCGCCCAGCAGACCCGCTCGGGCAGCCAGCTCGGCACCGTCACCGCGAGCCGGCCGCCGGGCTTGAGGACCCGCTTCAGCTCGGCCATCGCGGCCAGGTCGTCGCCGATGTGCTCCAGCACCTCAGAAGCGATGATCTTGTCGAAGCTGTCGTCGGGGAACGGCAGGTGCCGGGCGTCGCCCTGCACGGTGCGGGCGGTCGCGCCCTCGGGCGGCTCGCCCTCCAGCCGCATGGCCCCGAACATCTTCTCCACGCCGTCCAGCTCGTCCTGGTCGAGGTCGAACGCCACGACGTGCGCTCCCCGCCGGTACAGCTCGAAGGCGTGCCGTCCGGCGCCGCAGCCCATGTCGAGGACATGGTCTCCGGGGGTGATGGGGAACCGCTGGAAGTCAACGGTCAGCAGGGCGGTGCTCCTTCCGTGCGGGGCCCCCGGGGGCGCCCCTTCGCGCGACGGCCTTGGGCGAGCGGAGGTCCGCGCCTGCCCGGGCCCCTCCTGCGGCCAGCCGCAGGTAGTTCTGGCGGGCGATCTCCGCCCGGTAGTACTCGACGGTGGTCCGCGCCACCGCCGCCCACGTGTACCTCTCCTGGACGCGGGCCAGCCCCGCGGCGCCCAGCCGGGCCCGCTCGTCGGGGGCGTCGTGCAGGAGCAGCAGCGTGGCGGCCAGCTCCTCGACGTCCCCGGGCGCGACCATGGCGGCGGACCGGCCCACCACCTCGGGCAGCGCCCCGGCGCGGCTGGCGATCAGCGGCGTGCCGGAGGCCATGTGCTCGACGGCGGGCAGCGAGAAGCCCTCGTAGCGGGACGGGACCACCGCGATCTCGGCGGAGGCCAGCAGCTCGCCCAGCTCGTCGTCGGAGACGCCGCTGACGAAGCGCACCCGGTCGCCCAGCGCCAGCTCGCGCACCAGCTTCTCGGTGGGGCCGTCCTTCTGCGGGCGGCCCACCACGATCAGGTGGACGTCGCGTTCGGTGGCCAGCTTGGCGACCGCGCGCAGCAGCACGTCGACCCCCTTGAGCGGGGAGTCGGCGCTGGCCATCGCGACGATCCGGCCGGGGACGCGCTCGCCCCGGGGGTGGAAGATCCGGGTGTCGACACCCAGCGGCAGGATCTCGATGTCGCCCGGGTCGACCTTGAAGTCCTTGACGATGTCGATCTTGGAGGACTCGGAGACCGTGAGGATGGTGCCGACCCGCCGCGCGACCCGCGCCTGCATGCCCACGAACCCGTACCAGCGCTGCTTGCCGAACCGGGACAGCGGGTCCGGGGCGGCCTCCAGCTCGATCCGGCGGTCGACGCTGATCGGGTGGTGGATGCTCGTCACCAGCGGCAGCCCCAGCCGGGGGATGCCGAGGTTGCCGAAGCCCAGCACCTGGTTGTCGTGCGCGACGTCGAACTCCCGCCGGCGGCGGCGCAGCTCGCGCAGTACCCGCAGGCTGAACGTCAGCGGCTCGGGGAACCCGCCCGTCTTCATGTGGGCGTACTCGAGCACGTCGATCCAGTCCCGGTACTCCGTGAGGGCGGGCGTCCGGAAGGGGTCGTCGTCGCGGTACAGGTCCAGACTGGGGATCTTGGTGAGCGTGATGTCGTCGCGGTCCAGCTCCGGATAGGGCTGGCCGGACAGGATGTCGACCCGATGGCCGAGGGCGGCCAGTTCCCGGCTCAGATGACGCAGGTACACGCCTTGGCCGCCGCAGTGGGGCTTGCTCCGGTAGGAGAGCAGGGCCACGCGCAACGGCTCGTCCACAACCCCGCTCACGCACCACCCCTGTCTGTCCTCGAGATCGCCGGTTGGTCGGACGAAACCGCCCGGACCGGCATCAGCTCGATGCCGTTGATGAAGTACGACCTTAGCCTGCGAACGTTACCTGTGAGTCCTATGTTAGGCATGGTGTCTAAAAGCACTGAACACACCCGTCCGGTGACGCCCAGCGTATGTGCCCCGAATGTGCGGTCCGTACCTCGCGGACACGGTGGCCCCGGCGGTGTCGTCCCAGTTCAGCGCGCCGTACGGGCCGTCCGGGCGCACAGCGACGCGTAGGTCGGCACCAGCACGCGGCGGGCCGGCCGGCGGGACGTGACCCGGTACGGGCCGGCGGCCGTGAGGGTCTCCAGCATGCGGGTGATCTGGGTCCGGGCGACGGCCGCCCCGAGGCACAGATGACGCCCCGCGCCGAACCAGAGCTGCCGGGTCTCCGGGACGTACTCGCGGTGGACGTCGAACGGCCCCACCGCGTTGTCGGCCAGATAGGTCAGCAGCATGATCCGATCGCCCGCGCGGAGCCGGCGGCCCGCCACGACCGCGTCCCTGGTCACCGCGCGGCCGATGACCGGCGCCGGCGTCGCGACCCGCAGCCCCTCCCGGACCGCGTTGGGCATCAGCCCCGGGTCGGCCAGCAGCGCCCCCTGCTGACCGGTGTCGTGCAGCAGCGCCGCCGTACGGGAGGTCCCGGACGCCCCGGTCTCGGTGCCCGCGATGGCCAGCAGCGTCGCCAGCCCCCGGGTCAGCGGGAGACCGAGGTCCATCTCCCGGCAGCGGCCGAGGATCGTGTCGGGCCCGGCCGTGCGATACCCCTCCTCGACGCCCCGGGTGATGTCGGTGACGATCGCGCGGGCCCGCCGGACGGTCCCGGCGGGCAGCACGGTGGAGGCGGCGGTTCCCATCGCCAGCCCCGCCAGCCGTTCCCCGGCGGCGAAGATCCTCCGGTACGCGTCGTCGTCGGGGGAGTCGAGCCGCATCCCGAGCAGGTCGGCGACCATGCGTCCGGCGAGGACGCGGGTTGCGTCGGCCACGTCCACGGTGCCGCCCTCCGCCAGCCGTTCGGCCATCGCCCGGTAGTGCGCGCCCTGGGAGCGTTCCACCAGGGCGCGGGCGTTGTCCTCGGTGAACAGGTCGCGGGCGCGGGTCCGGACCTCGGCGTGCCGGGCGCCGCCGAAGAACTGCGCCATCTCGTCCCCGAACAACTGGATCCACAGATGCCCGACGCCGCCCTCCCCGGCCATGCCGAAGTGCGCGGCGTCGTTCAGCACCCGGCGGGCCAGCACCGGGTCGTTGACGACCCAGCCCAGTCTGGGGAAGCGCTGGATCGGCGCGGTGTGCCGGGCCGCCTGGAGCAGGGCGTACAGGCCGGGGTTCCCCGCCCACAGCAGCCGCGCCTCGTACCGCGCCGCCCTCCTCGCGCCGTCCACCACCGTGACCCCCTCGGACCGGCCGCCACCTGGGCGATTCCACTCAGATCGTCCTGAGTATCCCAACTCATGACCCATCGGACCCGATTCTGTACCTTCTGCTGCGTGAACCTGTGGGTGGCCGTCCCGGCGTACAACGAGGAGCGCTCCATCGGCGCGACCCTGCGCCGGTTGGGAGAGCAGTCCGATCGTGAGTTCTCGCTGGTCGTCGTGGACAACGGCAGCACCGACGGCACCGCCGGGATCGTCCGGGACTTCGCCCGGGAGCACCCCGGGAGGAACGTCCGCCTGGTGGCGGAGCCGCAGAAGGGCACCGGCGCCGCCGCCGACACGGGCCTCCGGTACGCCATCGAGCACGGCGCGACGCACATCGCCCGCACCGACGCCGACTGCCTGCCGCATCCCGACTGGATCTCCGCCGTCCGGCGCGCCCTCGACGGCGGTCTGGAGATGGTGAGCGGCCCGCTGCGGCCCCGCACCGACGAGTTCCGGCTCAAGCTGTGGGAACGCCGCCTGCTCCCCACGGTCGTGGAGCTGGCTGCGCTGGCCGGGCGGTACCGGAAGGGCAACCAGGACCCCGCCTACCTGGGGCCCTACCTGATGATGCCCGGCTGCAACATGGCCATCAGCGCGCGGCTCTACGAGGAGGCCGGCGGCTTCCCGCGCACCAGGATCGAGGAGGTCCACGAGGACCGCGCCCTGGTCAACCGGGTCCGGCGCCTCACCACCGCCTACGGGCTGCGCAAGGACATGGTCGTGTACGGCTCGGTGCGCCGGCTCCGCGCCTACGGCCTGATCGGCACCCTCGCCTGGTACGCCGACCACCGCTACACGCCCGACGTGGTGGACATCCGTTGAACCCGGCGGACCGGTGGGAGCGGCGGCTCTACCTGACCGCGCACCCGGTGGCGTACCCGCTGCTGCGGCTGGCCGGGCGTCGCCCGGTCGTACGGGTGCCCGGGGTGGGGGTCGTCATCAGCGACGCCGCGCTCGCCCGCGAGGTGCTGCTCGACGGCGACACCTTCCGCAAGGACGGGCCCGGATCGCCCGGCGAGCTGTGGACGCCCATCCTCGGCCCGTCCGTCCTGCTCAACATGGAGGGCGACGCCCACCGGGCGCTGCGCGGCAGGCTGGCCGGCCTGTTCACACCCGCCTACACCGAACGGCTCTGCGCCCGGGTCCTCGCCGAGCCCCTGGAACGTCTGGCCGAACGGCTCGACGCAGGGGCCGAGGTGGACCTCGTGGACACCATGCGGGTGATGGCCGGGGCGGTCATCGGCCACGTGATCGGCCTGGAGACCCGGGACGAGGACGGCTACCGGCACCTGTTCGAGCAGGGCGAACGGATCGTCTCGATGATCACCCTGCGCACTCGACGCCTCACATCGTCCCAGGTGGCGCGGGCCCGGCGGGTCCTCGACCCGCTCGGCGACGTCGCCGCCGAGGCGTACGCGGCGGGCGACGACGGCACGGTCATGGGGCGGATGCGCGGGCTCGGGCTGTCGGAGGGCGAGGCCCGGGGCGCGGCCGGGGCGTTCTTCCTCACCGGGACCGAGACCGTCGCGACACTGGTGCCCCGCCTGATCGCCCTGCTGCACGACTCGGGGACGCTCGGCCGGGTCGCCGCCGACCCGTCGCTGCTGGACCGGGCGATCGACGAGGCCATGCGGGTCGGCACCCCGACACCGGTCATGCTCCGCAGCGTCCACGCGCCCGCGACCGTGGGCGGCGTGGCCATCGCCCCCGGCGACCGGGTGCTGATCGCCACCCACAACTGCTGCCGCGCACTCGGGCCGTTCGACCTCGATCGTCCGCATCCTCCGGAGGTGCGGCGGCTCTGGTTCGGGGCGGGCCCGCACTTCTGCCTCGGCTACCCGCTCGCGATGGCGGAGATCCGCGCGGTCGCCCGTACGCTGCTGGCCGCGTCGCCGCTGGTGATCACCCGGCGTCGCGCGGCCCGTGGTGTGCTCCTGCCGACCTACCGGCACCTCCGCGTGCGGCGAGCGGCGCCGTGAGGGGAGGTCGAGGCGTGCTCCGACCGCCTCGCCGGTACCTCCGTGCGGGGTGCGGCGTCGTGAAGGGGAGCCGGGGCCCTGGTGCACGGGGGTCGGTGTCGTGAAGATCGCGGTGACGGGGGCGTCGGGTTTCGTGGGCGGGGCGGTGTGCCGGGCCTTGGCGGAACGCGGGATCGCCGTCCACGGGTACGGCCGTCGTTCGACGGTCGCCGTGGGGCATGTCGGCGGGGCGGTCTACCGGTCGTGGGACGTCACCCGGGGGCCGCTCGGTGACGCGCCGCAGGTGGACGCGGTGGTGCATTGCGCGGGGAGCGTGACCGACTGGGGGCCGGTCGAGGGGTTCTTCCGCACCAATCTGGACGGGACGAGGAACGTCCTGGCGTCCTTCCCGTCGGCGCGGTTCGTTCATGTGAGCACCGCCAGCGTGTACGACCCTTACCGTCCGACGGTCGCCGCCCGGGAGTCCGAGGCCCCGGTCGGTCGGTACGTGAACGGGTACGGCGCTTCGAAGGCCGCCGCCGAACGGGCGGTGCTCGCGGCGATGCGGGAACGTTCCGCCGTCATCCTGCGCCCCCATGCCGTGTACGGGCCGGGCGACACCACGCTGCTGCCCCGCGTGCTGTCGGCGGTGCGGGGGCCGATCCTTCCGGCGGTGGGGGACGGGTGTCAGCGGATCAGCCTGACCTCGATCGACAACCTGGTCCGGGCGTGTCTGCTCGCCGCCTGCGGTCCGGTGGGGGAAGGGGTCTTCAACGTCGCCGACGCGGCCCCGGTCCTTCTCGACGACGCCCTGCGGGAGATCCTCGCCGAACGTGGTGTCCGTGCCCGTCCGGTGTATCTCCCGCTCGCGGTCGTTCACCCGCTCGCCGCCGTCGTGGAGGGCCTCTTCCTGGCCGCCCGGCGGTCTCGGCCACCGCGTCTCACCCGCTATGCGCTCGGGCACCTGGCCGTGGAACGCACCTTGGACATCTCGGCGGCGCGCCGGGACCTCGGATACGAGCCCGCCCCGACCTGCTTCACGGGGGCCGCCGAGTGGTGATCAGTCCTTCCAGGGTGCCCAGCCGACGGTGTCGATCCGGACGCCGAAGTGCTCCAGGTCGACGGTGTCGCCGAACTCCCAGGTGTCACTGTGCAGATAGGCGCCGGCCCCCTGATCGGGAACGGAGTACAGCGTGATCAGCGGGCCGTTCGGATCCCGGTCGATCAACAGGTAATAGGGGATCTCCATTCGGGCGTACCCGGTCCACTTGGTGGAGTGCTTGCGGTCGGCCGGACGCCGGTCGTTGCCCGCGTTCGACGGCGAGGTGACCTCGACGACCATCTCGACATGATCGGGACGGGCATGGCGTTCGTCCGACGCGCGGAGGTCGGTGAGCACCTCGGCGCGCATGACCATGAGATCGGGAACGTAACCCTCCTGGATGCCGACCATGTTGAGGTCGACCTGTATCGGGCACTGCCACAAGAAGTCCTCGTCCTGCCAGCGCGCTCGCTGGAAGCTCTCCAGCACGTCGCTGACGACGTGATCGTGTCCGAAACGGAGGCCTGGCGACACGACGATCTTCCCTCCGATGATCTCGACCCTGGTGCGGTCGTGCGGGAGGTGAAGGAAGTCGCGGAGTTCGTCGCGCTCCCACATGGCGTGGGCCGTGTCGGGCAGGACGACGGGGTGCTCGGAGACCATGATGCTCACTTCGGGTGACCTCTCCCTCACGATCAGCTCCCGGTCATCGTAGGGAACACGTGGCGTAAGCGTATCGAGAACGGTGATTTCGCAGGTGGGGATTGGTGGGAGACCAGCGGCACGTCGTGAGATGTGACCACATGTCCGCCCATGATTTGGCACCGCCGATGTGTCGGGCACCCCTCGAAGGGGCGCAAGATCGAGGGTATGGACTTTCTTCGTCCGCCGTCCTGGCACGAGGCGCTGGCGCTGAAGGCGGCGCGTCCGGACGCGGTGCCGATCCAGGGCGGCACCGACGTGATGGTGGAGATCAATTTCGACGTGCGCCGCCCGTCGGCCCTGCTGGACCTCAACCCGGTGACCGAGCTGGCCGGCTGGGAGACCGTGGACGGCAGGCTGCGCATCGGCGCGGGCCTGCCGTACGGCAGGCTGATCGCGGAGTTGGGCGATCGGGCGCCCGGGCTGGCGCAGGCGGCGCGGACGGTGGGGTCGCCGCAGATCCGCAACCGGGGCACGGTCGGCGGCAACCTCGGGGCGGCCTCGCCGGCGGGGGACTGCCATCCGCCGCTGCTGGCCGCCGGGGCCGAGGTCGAGGTGGAGTCGGTCGCCGGCGGGGTCCGGATGATCCCGATCGACGCGTTCTACCTCGGGGTCAAGCGCAACGCCGTCCGCGACGACGAGCTGATCCGGGCCGTGTGGCTCGACCCGGCGCCGGGCCCCCAGCACTTCTCCAAGATCGGCACCCGGAACGCGATGGTGATCGCGGTCTGCTCGTTCGCCGTCGCGCTGCACCCGGGGGAGCGGCGGGTCGGCACGGGCATCGGCTCGGCCGCCCCCACGCCGTTGCGCGCGCCCGAGGCGGAGGCGTTCCTCGCGGACGGGCTGGACGGGCTGGACTGGTCCGGCCCGCTGCCGGAGGGGCTCGCCGAGCGGTTCGGGGAGCTGGTGGGCGAGGCCGTCTCGCCCATCGACGACGTGCGCGGCACGGCCGGGTACCGGCGGCACGCCCTCGCCGTGATGGCGCGGCGGACGCTGACCTGGGCATGGAACGATCATCTGGCGGCTACGGGGATGGTGTCGTGATGAAGGTGACCTTCACCGTGAACGGCTCGCAGGAGTCCGTCGACGACGTGTGGGAGGGCGAGAGCCTGCTGTTCACGCTGCGCGAGCGGATGGGCCTGCCGGGCTCCAAGAACGCCTGTGAGCAGGGCGAATGCGGATCCTGCACGGTCTATCTGGACGGCTCCCCGGTCTGCGCCTGTCTGGTGGCGGCCGGGCAGGTGCAGGGACGCGAGGTCCGGACGGTCGAGGGCCTGGCCGACGGAGGCCGCCTCGACCCCGTCCAGGAGGCGTTCCTGGAGTGCGGGGCCGTGCAGTGCGGGTTCTGCACGCCGGGGCTGATCGTCCAGACGCACGACCTGCTGGCCCGCACCCCGGAGCCGTCCGACGCGGAGATCAGGGAGGCCCTCGCCGGCAACCTGTGCCGCTGCACCGGCTACGAGAAGATCCTCGACGCCGTTCGGCTCGCCGCCTCCCGCAAGGCGGACGCCCGATGAGGACCGTCATCGAGAACGCCCACGTCGTGACCGTCGCGGGCCCCGAGTACGAGAGCGGCCACATCGTCGTCGAGGACGGCCGCATCGTCGCCGTGGGCCCGGGCCCTTTCGAGGCCGAGGCCGAGGCCGAGGAGAGGATCGACGGCACGGGGTGCCTCGCCACGCCGGGGCTGGTCAACACCCACCACCACCTCTACCAGTGGGCGAGCCAGGGCCTGGCCAAGGACGCCACCCTCTTCGAGTGGCTGGTCACGCTCTACCGGCCCTGGTCGAAGATGGACGCCGAGATCGTCCACGGGGCGGCCTCGGCGGGCCTGGGCTGGCTGGCCAAGTCGGGTTGCACGACGACGACCGACCACCACTACATCTTCCCCAAGGGGCGGGGCGATCTGTTCGCCGCCGAGGTGGAGGCGGCCCGTGAGCTGCACATCCGCTTCCATCCGTGCCGAGGGTCGATGGACCTCGGTCGGTCTCGGGGCGGCCTGCCGCCGGACGAGGTGGTGGAGGATCTCGACACGATCCTGGCGGAGACCGACGCGGCCATCGACCGCCACCACGACGCGTCGTTCGACTCGATGCTGCGGGTGGCGGTCGCCCCCTGCTCGCCGTTCTCGGTGACCAGGGACCTCCTCGTCCGGTCGGCCGAGCTGGCGCGGGCGAAGGGCGTGCGCCTGCACACCCACCTCAGCGAGACGCTGGACGAGGAGGAGTACTGCCTGTCCCGGTTCGGACTGACCCCGGTGCAGTACATGGAGACCCTCGGCTGGCTGGGGCCCGACGTCTGGTACGCGCACGCCGTTCACCTGCACGATCCCGACATCCGGCGGATGGCCGACACCGGCACCGGCATGGCCCACTGCCCCAGCTCCAACGCCCGGCTGGGCGCGGGCATCGCCCGCATCACCGACGTCCTGGCGGCCGGCGTGCCCGTGGGGCTGGGCGTGGACGGGGCGGCGTCGGCCGAGATGGTGCCGTTGGCGGGGGAGATCCGCCAGGCCGTGTACATGCAGCGCGCCCGCTCGGGCCCGACCGCCCTGACCGCGCGCCAGGCACTGGAGATGGCCACGCTCGGCGGGGCCCGTTGTCTGGGCCGCGCCGACGAGATCGGCACCCTGGAGCCCGGCAAGCTCGCCGACATCGCGCTGTGGCGCGTCGACGGCTTCTTCGCGGCCGTGGACGACCCCATCGTGGCCCTCGCGTACGGCGGGACCCCGCCCCTGGCCCGGCTGCTGGTCGGCGGTCGAACGGTGGTGGCCGACGACGTGTTGGTCACCGTCCCGCAGGACGTGGTGGCCCGCCGGGGAGCCGACGCCCATCGGAGATTGATGACGCTCGCGAAGGACGTCCTGTAGTCCCGGAGAATGGGTGGGTGCGGGCGTCTCGGCTGGTTTCGTTGGTGTTGCTCCTCCAGGTGCGGGGGGCGATGACGGCGGCCGAGCTTGCTCGCGAACTCGAGGTCTCCGAGCGAACGGTGGCGCGGGACGTGTCGGCGCTGTCGGAGGCCGGGATCCCCGTGTACGCCGAGCGGGGCCGGGCGGGCGGCTACCGGCTCATCGACGGCTACCGGACCCGGCTGACCGGGATGAGCAGGGCCGAGGCCGAGGCGCTGTTCCTGTCGGGCCTGCCGGGGCCCGCCGAGGACATGGGGCTGGCCGACGCCGTGGCGACGGCCCGGCTGAAGGTGCTGGCCGCGTTGCCGCCGTCGCTGCAGGACGCCCCGGCGCGGACGGGTCAGCGGTTCCACCTGGACGTGGCGGGATGGTTCGATGACGGTGTCCCGCCGCCCCGACTGGCGGCGCTGGCCCGGGCGGTCTGGCAGGACGAGACCGTGGTGCTGACCTACCGGCGGCGCGACCGCGAGGTGACACGGACGGCCGAGCCGTACGGGCTCGTCCTCAAGAGCGGGACCTGGTACCTGGTGGCCCGGGTCGAGGACGGTCACCGCACGTACCGGGTGGATCGCGTGGAGGGTGTGGAGGCGACCGGGGAGGCGTTCGAGCGGGACGCGGCGTTCGACCTCAGGGCGTTCTGGAACGAGCGGGCCGAGCGGTTCGTGGAGTCGCTGCTGACCGACGCAGTCACCGTCCGGCTGAGCCCGGCGGGGCGGCGGATGCTGCGGTACGCGGTGGAGCCTCCGGCGGCGCGGCGGGCGTTGGAAGGGGCGGGGGAGCCCGACGGGCGGGGATGGGTGGTCACCCGCCTGCCCGTCGAGTCCGTGGACGTGGCCTACACGCAGCTCATGTGGCTCGGCCCGGAGGCCGAGGTGCTGGAGCCCCCGGAGCTGCGGGTGCGGATGGCGGAGGCCGCCACCCGTTTCGCCCGCCTGTATCAGCGGTAGCCGGTCGCGTCGGCGGGCTTGCCGGCCCCTTCGATCTCCACGATGTAGCGCCAGGCGTCGGGACGGCTGCCGTCCACGTCGGTGAAGCCGTACACCTGCGCGAGCCGCCCGCTGGAGAGGGACCGCCCGTTCCAGCGGGCCACGTCCGGGTCGGCGGCGAGCGCGGCCACGGCGCGACCCACGTAGGCGGGCGACTCGGAGATCACGAAGTGGGGCTGGTCCTTGGTGGCGTCCCGCCAGTTCTCCTCGGTGACCTTGAACAGGTCGAGCATCATCTCCGAGCGGAGCCAGCCCGGCGTCAGCGACACGGCGGTCGCGCCGTGCTCCGGCAGCTCCTTGGACAGGGCGAACGCCATGCGGTTGACCGACACCTTGGCCAGGTCGTAGAAGAACGAGTTCCGGTAGTGCTCGTCGTTGTACTCGGTGGTGCCGTCGGTCACCTCGATGACCAGCCCGCCCGGGTTCCTGATCAGCAGGGGCAGGGCGTAATGGCTGGTGATGATGTGGGTGTCGACGGCCAGCCGCAGGATGCGCAGCCCCTTGTCGAGGTCGTGCTCCCACAGGGAGTCGTCCCAACTGGCGAGCTGATCGCCGCCCCAAATGTCGTTCACCAGGACGTCGAGGCGGCCCTGCTCGCGGTCGATGCGCTCGACGAGGGCGCGGACCTGCTCCCGGTCGAGGTGGTCGCAGGGCACGGCGATGCCCCGGCCGCCCGCGGCGGTGACACGTTCGGCGGTCTCCTCGATGGTCTCCGGCCGGTCCATCTCCGAGCGCCGCTCCCGTGTGGTGCGCCCCGTCACGTAGACGGTGGCGCCCGCCGCGCCGAGCTCGACGGCGATGCCGCGACCCGCGCCCCGGGTGGCGCCGGCGACGAGGGCGATCTTTCCGTTCAGCGTTACGGTCATGCGTCCGATGCTCACACCGAAACCTGACAAGGAGTGTCCGGTTATCTTCCGAACTTGGCCATTGACGCCGTATGCAGGCAAGATCGGGCCGTATGGGAGCACGTAGGTGACCGCGGCGGGATCGGGGGCCGCCCCGCTGGTGCCCGGAGACCCGGAGCGACTGGGGGCGTACGAGCTGACCGGGCGGCTGGGCGAGGGCGGCCAGGGCGTCGTCTATCTGGGGCGCGACGGCGAGGGCCGGCGGGTGGCGGTCAAGCTGCTGCACGCGCAGCTCAGCGGGAACACGGCGGCGCGGTCGCGGTTCGTCCGCGAGCTGGAGGTGGCCGAGCGCGTCGCCGGCTTCTGCACCGCGCAGGTCCTGGACGCCGACATCGTCGGCGACCGGCCCTACATCGTCAGCGAGTACGTCGCCGGGCCCTCGTTGAAGGACCTGGTGGACTCCTCGGGCCCGATGGACCCCGAGGCGTTGATGCGGCTGGCGATCGGCACCGCCACCGCGCTGGCCGCGATCCACCAGGCCGGCATCGTGCACCGGGACTTCAAGCCGATGAACATCCTGATGAGCCCGGAGGGGCCGCGGGTCATCGACTTCGGGGTGGCCCGGGCGCTGGACTCCTCCTCGGTGACCATGACCAGCCAGGTGGTCGGCACCCCCGCGTACATGGCGCCCGAGCAGGTGGCGGGCGACGCGGTCGGTCCGCAGACCGACCTGTTCGGCTGGGCCGGGGTGATGCTGTTCGCCGCGACGGGCCGGCCGCCGTTCGGCGGTGACTCGATCCCGGCGGTGATGCACCGGATCCTCAACCTGGACCCCGACCTGTCGATGCTCCCGCCGAGCCTGGCCGGGCCGGTGGCGTCGTGCCTGGTCAAGGACCCGGCGCAGCGGCCGGGCAGCGACGCGGTGCTGCTCCGCCTGCTGAGCCAGGTGGGCCGGGTGGACACCGCCCGGGAGGTGGAGCGCGACGCCCTGCTGGCCCAGGGCTCCACCATGGTCACCGGGCAGCTCCCGCCCATCGCCCCGCCGCCCGGGCCGCCGCCCGCGACGACGTACCCCATGGCCTCGGGGCCCGCTCCGACGCTCACGCCGTGGAGCACCCAGCCCGCCGCGTCCGCACGGTCCGCCGGGCCGGTGCCGCCCGCCCGGCCGCCCAAGGGCGGGCGCTGGGCCGTCGTCGCGGGCGCGGTGACCATCGTCGCGCTGCTGACCGCCGTCACCACGATGGCGTTCGTGCTGGCCCCCGACGACCGGAGCGGCGGGGGCCCCACCTCGCCGCCGCCGCCCGGCACGGTGCGGCTGGCGTTCCTGGGCGCGCTCACCGGCCCGGGGCAGGCGGTCGGGCAGGCCATGTACCAGGGCGCCAAGGTCGCGGTGGACGAGTACAACGCCACCGGTCCGGAGGTGCGCGTCGAGCTCGGCGCGTTCGACGGCCGGGGCGAGGGCGTCCGCGCGGCGGCCGAGGCCCGGCGGATCGACGACGCCGGGCACATCGGCGTGATCGGGCCCGGGTTCAGCGCCGAGGCGGTGACCGCGGGACCCGTCCTGAACACGTTGAAGATCCCGATGGTGTCGCCGGGGGCGTCGCAGGCGGCGTTGTCGAGGCAGCGTTGGGCCTACTGGCATCGCGTCGTGCCCGGCTCCGACGTCGCGACCCGGTCGCTGGCCGACTTCATGGTCCGTGAGGGCCGGGTGGAGCGCGTCGTCGTGGTCGCGGACGAGAACGCCTGGACCGCCCAGACCACCCGCGAGATGCGCGCCGCCCTGCAGGGGAACGGCGTCGAGGTCACCACCGTGGGGATCAACTCCCGGGCCCCGGAGTTCACCCGGGCGCTGCCGCGCATCCGGCGGGCCGATCCCGACGCGGTGTTCTACGCGGGCTCCTACGACCCCGCGGCCCGGCTGATCCAGCAGGCGCGCAAGGACCGGATCGGCGCCCGCTTCTACCTCACGGACCAGTCGCTGGCCAGGGACTTCGTCACCACCGCCGGGAAGTCCCAGGCGGAGGGCACGGTCATGTACTGCTCGTGCATGGACCCGTCCGACGCCTCTCAGGAGCCGGTCCGCAGGTTCGGCGAGCTGTACCGGAAGGCGTTCCCGGGGCGGACGCCGGGGCTTTACACCGCCGAGGGGTACGACGCGGCGTTGACGTTCCTGTCCGCGCTGAAGGCGGGTCACACGACGCGGGAGGCGGTCAACTCCCACCTGCGGACGGCGAACGTGCGGGGCCTCACCCAGCGGCTGCGGTTCGGGGCCTCGGGTGATCTGGCGGAGCCGTCCACGTACCTGTTCAAGGTGGACGACGGCGTGATCTCCATGATCGGCCCGGCCCGGACCGCGTCCCTCTAGACCTCGTCGGTCGGCCCGGTCGGCGCGTTGGAGGGGAAGTTGAGGCCCTCCTCGATCAGGGCGAAGGCGGCGTCGACGGCCTCCGACAGGGCGCGGTAGCCCAGCCGACCGCAGCGCATGACGTCGGTCGCCGCCTGGAAGGCCGCGATGGCCGTCGAGGCGGCGATGTGCGGGCGCAGGTCGTCGGCGGGGTCGACCCCCATCCGCTCGGCCAGCGCCCCGGTCAGGGCGATCTGCTTCTTCTGCGCGTGCTCCAGGCTGCCGGCCAGGATCGCGGGACTGTCGCGGATCAGGTCCATCAGGCACTGGAACCGGCTGGGGTCGAAGCCCAGCTCGCCCAGCTCACAGGCGCGCGCCATGCTGACCGCCGCCCGCCGCAGGGCGGTGATGACGGGCTCGTCGGCGGGCCGCTCGGCCAGCGCCGCGAACACCGCGTCGTGCTGCTCGGCCTGGAACGTGAGGGCCACGTCCTCCTTGGAGGCGAAGTAGCGGAAGAAGGTCCGCGACGACACGTCCACCGCGTCGGCGATCTCCTCCACCGTCGTCGCCTCGAAGCCCTTCTCGGCGAAGAGCGCGAAGGCGGCGTCGATGAGGGCTTCGCGGGTGCGCTGCTTCTTGCGTTCGCGCCGCCCTACCGCCGCTGCGGCGGCGGCGGTCTCGGTGACGGTCATGGGCGCAGTGTAACCGCGCACACATCCTCCGACAACAGTCAGGCGCTGACTTATGTCGTGAGCTGAATCATGTCTCCAGATGACTACAGTCGTTTGACGACAAGTGTCAGTGCATGACAGTTTGGACCTCGTTCCCACGCAACACCTGTGCCAACGGAGGCCTCCCCATGTCGCATTCCACGAGTCCGGAGGTGCTCGCCCCGGGCCCCCGGAAGCCCGGTGCCGGACACGCCAAAACCGGCCGGCCAGGCCAGGGCCACCCCTGGCTGACGCTGCTCGCCGTCGCGCTGGGCGTGATGATGGTCGGCCTGGACGCCACCGTGGTCTCCATCGCCAACCCCGCCATCGCCGCCGACCTGAACGCCAGCCTGTCCGGGCTCCAATGGGTCACCAACGCCTACCTGCTGGCGCTGGCGGTGGCGCTGATCCCCGCCGGGAAGATCGCCGACCGGTACGGACGCAAGCGGGTCCTGCTCGCCGGGATCATCGGTTTCGGGCTGTCCTCGGTGATGATCGGGCTGTCCGGCGGACTGGGAGCGGTGATCTTCTGGCGGGTGATCCAGGGGCTCGCGGGGGCGCTCCTGCAGCCTGCGGGCCTCGCCATCCTGCGCAACGCCTTCCCCGCCGACAAGCTCAACGCCGCGCTCGGCATCTGGGGCGCCACCGTCGGGGTGTCCATCGCGGGCGGCCCGATCGTCGGCGGCCTGCTGGTCGAGCACGTCAACTGGGAGTCGGTGTTCTTCCTCAACGCCCCGCTGGGCCTGGTGGCGCTGGCGGTCGGCTTCTGGGTGATCCGCGAGTCCCGCGACGAGGAGGACTCCGGCAGGCTGGACCTCCCCGGTGTCGCGCTGCTCTCCGGTTCGCTGTTCGCGCTGGTCTGGGGCCTGATCAAGGCCGGTGAGGACAGCTTCGGCGCCGCGGTGCCGCTGTGGTCCTTCGCCGCCTCCGCCGTGCTGGCCGTCGCGTTCGTGGTCGTCGAACTGCGCACCGAGCACCCGCTGCTGCCGCTCGGGCTGTTCCGGTCGGCGTCGCTGTCGGCCGCGACCGTGCTGATCCTGCTGGGCTTCTTCGCGATGTTCGGAACGATCTTCTTCATCACCCTCTACCTGCAGCAGGTGCACGGCATGAGCCCGGTGGACGCGGGTGTGCGGATGCTGCCGATGACCGGCGTGTTCATCGTCGCCTCGCCCATCGCGGGCGCGCTGACCAGCCGCTTCGGGCCCCGGCTGCCGCTGGCGCTCGGCATGGTGCTGACCGCCGCCGCGATGTTCGGGCTCGCCCGGATCGGGGTCCAGGCGCCCTACGGCGAGCTGTGGCCGTGGTTCGTCCTCATCGGGCTCGCGTTCGGGCTCGTGATCGTCGCCGGCACCGAGGCCATCGTCGGGAACGCGCCCGCCCACCTGGCCGGGGTCGCGGGCGGCCTGCAGCAGACCGCCTCGCAGCTCGGCGGGGTCCTGGGCACCGCGGTGCTGGGCACGATCCTGTCCACCCGGGTCGGCGACGTGCTGTTGGACCGCCTCACCGACGCCGGGGTGCCGGGCGGGGCGGCCCACGGGCTCGCCGAGCAGACCGAGTTCGTCTCCCAGGGCGTCGCGCCGGTGCCGCCGGGCAGCTCCACGTCGACCGCCGAGGCGATCACCAGCGGAAGCCACCTGGCGTTCATGGACGGCTTCCAGAGCGCGATGACCGTGGCCGGTGTCGTGGCCCTGGCGGCGGCCCTGATCGCCCTGCTGGTCAGGCGGGGCGAGACCCCGGTCGAGGGCGCGGCGGTCGTCTGACCGCCGGCCCTCAGGAACCGCTGGTGGGCGACGGGTTCGCGGTGGGGCTGGGCCGGGGCTCCGTGGGCTCGGGCCCGGGGTCGGACGGTGTGGGCGTCGGGGTCGGCGTCGCGGGACCGTCCGGCCCCGGCGACGTCGGCCCCGGGGTCGGGGGCTCGGGCGTCGGGCTCGGCGACCGGCGGTCGGGTGTCGGCGTCGGGGACGACGGATCCGGGTCGGGCCTCGCGGGCCTCTCGTCCTTCGGGTCGTCGCCCGGGTCCGGTGTCGGCGCCCACCGCGAGCGCGGCGGGGGGACCGCCGAGCGCGGAGGCCCGGGCGCGTACGGGCTGGAGGTCGCGGTCTGCGGGTCGGAGGTGTCCGACGCGTCCGAGCCGGTGCCCTTCGACACGCTCGGGCTCGGAGTGATCAGGCTCCGGGTGGCCGCCGGGGTCCCGCTGACGGACTCGGAGCCGAACCCGGAGGTGGGGCTCAGCGCGGTGAGGTCGTTCTCGCCGCCGCCCTTGGCCCCGGCCCAGGCGGCGATCATGCCGATGGCGGCGGCGGCCGACGCGGCCAGCCCGGCGACCGCGCCGAGGCCCCGGGGACGACGGCGGTCGCGCGCGCCGCGGCCCGTCGCCGGGGAGCCGATCACCACCAGCGGGGCGGTCACGGTGACGGAGGGCAGCGCCCGGTCGAGTTCGGCGGCGCAGGCGGCGAGCACCTCGTCGCGCAGCTCCGCCGGCGGCCGGTCGGGGGCCCGGCGGGCCAGCAGCCGGGGGAGGTCGCCCTTCTCGAAGGCGGCGATGATCTCGTCGGCGTACGGCGACCCCGGCTCCCGCATCAGCAGGTCGAGGACGCCGTGCTCCAGCCGCGTGCGGGCGGCCTGCAGGAGCTGGAGGGCCGTGTCGGCGGCGATGTCCAGCACGGCGGCGATGTCCCGGACGTTCAGCCACTCGCCCGCCGACAGCACCAGCACCTCGCGGTGGTCGGCGCGCAGCCCCGCCGCGACCCGCAGCAGCGGATCGGCGTGCCGCCCCGAGGCGGGCGCGAAGGCCCGGTCGAGGGCGCCGTGGTCCATGCAGGCGGAGCGGGCCAGCGCGTACAGCCACAGCACGGCGTCGCCGCGCGGCGGATGCCGCACGGCCGCCACGAAGGCGTCGCGCACGGCGGCCTCGGCCCCCTGCGGCCCGTCCCCCACCAGCGACCAGCAGTAGGTGTGCAGGCGGACGGCGTGCGCGTCGTAGAGGGCTTCCGGGGTCCCCGGCATGTGACCTCCGCTTCTGCAGGGGATACCGGCGCAAGCGCGACGGAGGGAAATCATCGGGCGTACCGGTGGAGAACGGACCTTAGCGCACCCGATCCCCGCTGCCTAGCCCTCGGCGTCAAACCAGTGAAGGATCACGTTCACGGAGATTTCGGGTGTTATGTGGATTTCTGATCCGGTTCAGGAGGGAAGACTCCCCGACCGTTACCTGAGTGGGGGAGGTGGCGGCGGTGAGCCGGCTGACCATAGACGACGTCTACGAGCACATGCGGGGCGTCTGCTTCAAGAAGGGCCCTCCGGGCAAGGTGGGGGCCGAGACCGAGTGGTTCGTCGTAGATCGGAACGACCCGCGCGCGCACGTGTCCATCGAACGCGTGCGCGCCGCCGTGGACGGGGCGGTGCCGCTGCCGGGGGGCAGCAGCATCACCTATGAGCCCGGCGGCCAACTCGAACTCAGCTCGGTGGCGTACCCGGGGCTGATGGACCTGCATCGGGCGCTCTCCGCCGACCTGGCGTGCGTCCGGGCCCGACTCGCCCTCGACGGCCTCGCGCTCTCCGGGCGCGGGGTCGATCCGGTGCGCGGCCCCCGCTTCCAGGCCGACCACCCGCGCTACGGCTGCATGCGGGACTACTGGAAGGGCGGGGGCTTCGAGCGCGACGGCCTCGCGATGATGTGCAGCACCGCCTCCGTCCAGGTCTGCCTGGACATCGGCGCCGACGCGTCCGACGCGCTCAGCCGGTGGCGGCTGGCGCACGCGCTCGGCCCCGTGCTGGTGGCCGCGTTCGCCAACTCGCCGCTGCGCGCCGGACGTCCCACCGGCCAGCGCTCCACGCGGCAGGCGATCTGGAACGCCATCGACCCGGCGCGCACGCTCCCCGTGCTCACCTTCGAGGGCGCCGACCCGTCCGACGCGTGGGCCGCGTACGCCCTGGACGCCCGGGTGATGCTGGTGCGGCCCCGGGACGGCTCGGCCGAGACCTGGACGGGGGCCCCCGGCATGACGTTCCGCGAGTGGATCGAGAAGGGCGAGCCCGACCTCGAGGACCTCGACTACCACCTGTCCACGCTGTTCCCTCCCGTGCGCCCGCGCGGCTGGCTGGAGCTGCGCATGATCGACGCGCTGCCCGCCGCCTACTGGCCGGTCCCGGTCGCCGTCGCCACCGCGCTGCTGGAGGACCCGCAAGCCGCCGAGACGGCCGAGGCCGCGACCCGTCCCGTGGCGGGGCGCTGGGCCGAGGCCGCCCGCGACGCGCTGACCGACCCGGCGCTGGCCCTGGCCGCCCGCCGCTGCTTCACGGCCGCGCTGGAGGCGCTGCCCCGGATCGGCGCCGCCGGTCTGGTGCCGCTGGTGGCCGAGTACTCACGTCGTTACGTCGAACGCGGCCGATGTCCGGCCGACGACCTCGCCGCCGAACACCTGCAGGAGGCCGCCGCATGGCACCGCTGACCGACCTCGACGAGCACGCGCTCAAGGAGCTGATCGCGAACGAGCTGGGCGCCGTCCGCGACCGGAGCCTGGGCCTGACGACCGGCGCGCTGGACGTCGACGAGCTGACCTCGCAGGTCTCGCCGCTGATGTCGCCGCTGGTGTGGGACCTGGCCCACGTCGGCAACTACGAGGAGTTGTGGCTGCTGCGGGAGGCCGCGGGCATCGACCCCATGCGGCCCGAGATCGACACCCTCTACGACGCGTTCGAGCACCCGCGCGCCGAGCGCCCGTCCCTTCCCCTGCTGCCGCCGGACGAGGCCCGCGCCTACATCGGCACCGTGCGGGCCAAGGTGCTCGACTCGCTGTCCCGGGTCCGGTTCCGTGACGACGACCCGTTGACCGCGGGCGGGTTCGTGTACGGGATGGTCGTTCAGCACGAGCACCAGCACGACGAGACCATGCTCGCCACCCACCAACTGCGCAAGGGCACCCCCGCACTGCTCGACCCCCCCGACGGAGCCCTTTCCGCACATGACGGGAGCCTCCCGGCGGAGGTGCTCATCGAGGCGGGCCCGTTCGAGATGGGGACGTCGGACGACCCGTGGGCGTACGACAACGAGCGTTCGGCCCACATCGTGGACCTGCCCGCCTACTACCTCGACACCACTCCGGTCACCAACCGGGCCTACATCGCCTTCGTGGAGGCCGGGGGCTACGACGACCCCCGCTGGTGGCACCCCCAGGGCTGGGAGTGGCGCAACGCCAAGGGACGGCGCGCACCGGGCTTCTGGACGCGCGAGGGCGGCCAATGGCTCCGCCGACGCTTCGGCCGCACCGAGCCGCTTCCCTTGGACGAGCCGGTGCAGCACGTGAGCTTCTACGAGGCGGACGCGTACGCGCGGTGGGCGGGCAAGAGGCTCCCCACGGAGGCCGAGTGGGAGAAGGCCGCGCGCTGGGACCCTGACGCACAGCGTTCCCGCCGCTTCCCCTGGGGCGACGCCTATGAGGAGGGCCGGGCCAACCTGGGGCAGCAGAGGCTCCGCCCCGCTCCGGTGGGCTCGTTCCCCGGAGGGGCGTCCGCCTACGGCGTTCACCAGATGCTCGGTGACGTGTGGGAGTGGACCTCGTCCGACTTCACCCCTTACCCGGGGTTCACGTCGTTCCCCTACAAGGAGTACTCGGAGGTCTTCTTCGGCCCCGACTACAAGGTGCTGCGAGGAGGCTCCTGGGCCACGCACCCGCTGGCCGTCCGGGGCACCTTCCGCAACTGGGACTACCCCATCCGGCGGCAGATCTTCACCGGCTTCCGCTGTGCGCGCGACGCCATGGAGACCCGCTGATGTGCCGTCACCTGGGCTACCTCGGCCCGTCGCGAACCCTGGAGTCGCTGGTGTTCGAGGGGCCGTACTCGCTGGAGGCCCAGTCGTACGCGCCCCGCATGACCCAGGGCAACCTGCTGAACGCCGACGGATTCGGCGTCGGCTGGTACCACGAGGGCCGGGCCGTCCGGTTCCGACGCGCGCAGCCGATCTGGACGGACCGCTCGTTCCGCGAGCTGACCGAGGTCGTCACCGCGACCTGCGCGGTCGCGGCCATCCGCTCGGCCACCACCCGGTTCCCCGTGGACGAGTCGTGCGCCCAGCCGTTCCGGGCCGGCGACCGGCTGTTCAGCCACAACGGCAAGGTCGAGGGCTTCGACGACGTCGAGGACAAGCTCCGGGACCTGGCCGGCGACCTCGCCGAGGCCCCCGACGCCCGCGCGCCCGTCGACTCCGCGCTGATCTTCGGGCTCGCCGCCCGCCGCTGGCGGGAGGGCGCCGGGCTCGCCGAGGGGCTCGCCGAGACCGTCACCGCCGTCGCGGGCCTCGCCGCCGGCCGCTACAACCTGCTCGCCGCCGACGGCACGGCCCTCGCCGCCACCACCTGGGGCGACTCGCTGTTCGTCCGGACGTCCCCGGGCACGGTGTGGATCTCCTCCGAGCCCTTGGACGACGACCCGACCTGGGAGAAGGTCCCCGACCGCTCCCTGGTCGCCGCAGACCTCGACGGCATCCGTGTCACGCCGCTCTGACACACCCACCCCTAAGGAGACCTTCGTGGACCGATTCCTCACCGCCGACGATCTGGAGAAGGCCCTGCGCCAGGACGTCAGGGAGGGGCTGACCGCCTCGCCCAAGACCCTGCCGCCCAAGTGGTTCTACGACGAGCACGGCAGCGCGCTCTTCGAGGAGATCACCCGGCTGGAGGAGTACTACCCGACCCGCCGGGAGCGCGAGATCCTGCGGGCCCGCGCCGGGGAGATCGCGGCCGCGTCCGGCGCCGAGACCCTGCTGGAGCTCGGCGCGGGCTCGGGGGAGAAGACCCGGCTGCTACTGGACGCCCTGTCGGAGGCGGGCACCCTGCGCGCCTACGTGCCGGTGGACGTGAGCGGCGACTTCCTCACCGCCGCCGCCGGCCACATCGCGGGCGACTACCCCGCGCTGGCCGTGCACGCGGTCGTCGCCGACTACGAGCAGCACCTGCACCTGCTGCCGTCCGGCTCCCCCCGGCTGTTCGTCTTCCTGGGCGGAACGATCGGCAACTTCCTGCCCGCCGACCGGATCGCGTTCCTGTCCGGCGTGCGGGCGATCATGGAGGACGGCGACGCGCTGCTGCTCGGCGCCGACCTCGTCAAGGACCCCGAGCGGCTGGTCCGCGCGTACGACGACGGGCAGGGCGTCACGGCGGCGTTCAATCGGAACGTTCTACGCGTCATCAACCGGCGGCTCGACGCGGACTTCGACCCCCTGGGGTTCGACCACGTCGCCGTCTGGGACGCGCACAACGAGTGGATCGAGATGCGGCTGCGCTCGCTCGCCGACCAGACCGTGCGCATCCGTCAGCTCGACCTCACCGTGCGGTTCGCCGAGGGGGAGGAGATGCGCACGGAGATCTCCGCCAAGTTCCGCCCGGACCGCCTCCGGGCCGAACTCGGGGCGGCCGGCCTCTCCCTCGACACCCTGTGGACGGACGAGGCGGGCGACTTCTCCCTGTCCCTGTCCCGCCCGGCGCTCTAGGCCACCGCTCTACGCCACATCGCCTAGGGGGCGCAGCTCGTCCGCGTAGCTGACGGAGAGGCGGCGCATCACGCCCTCGTCGTCGATGGAGTACTGGCCCAGCCGCCACAGCGGCGGTGAGTAGGCGTGCAGGGACACGCTGGCCTCCGCGGCCCCGACCAGCCGGTGGATGTGGTCGGGGCCGAAGGAGAACGACGTCCCCGCCGGGATCACCGCCTCCAGGTGCGCGCCGCCTATCCGGGGGTTGCACTCCTTGAGCGCCCCGGCCACGACCCGTACGGCCCCGGAGGACACGTCGTGGTCGTGCCAGCCGGTGTCGTTGTCGGGCGTCCAGCACAGCAGCCAGACGTCCACGTACTCGTCCCGGTAGAGCGAGGCGAAGTGCCGCCCGTCGCTGGAATAGGCGACGTGGTGACTCCACAGCTCCGGCCGCCCGGCGATGTCGTCGACCAGACGCTGGAGCTCGCGCCTGTCGAGGGTGCGTTCGGGGAGGCCGTCAATGGCCATGGGGGTGCTCCTTTCCGGTCAGTTTCCGGTCAGCAGTCGGCGGGGGTTGACGTTCCTGAAGGCGTGCCGGGCCGCGTCGCCCAACTCCGGGTCCCGGGGGCTCGCGTACGGCCGGTCGGACCCGTGCACGATCACGTCCACGCCGAGCGCCCGCACCACCGCGTCCACGGCGCGCGGCCCGTACGAGGACGTCTCGACGAACGCGTCCATGTCCACCGCGCCCCGTCCGCCGCCGCGCGCGGCGAGACGTTCTCCGTGCAGCGGCGCGAGCCCGGCCAGCATCGTGAAGCACACCCGCAGCCGGGGGTGCGCGGGTCGCCCGAACGCCCGGAACGCGAACCAGGCGGCGTGCATCTGCTGCACATAAGGCACCATCGCCGCCCACCACCCCGGCTCCTCAGGGGCGGGGTCCCGGAGGCCCCGAGGGGCGTGGGCGGCTCCGGGGTGGATGAACAGGGGGAGGTCTCGGGCCTCCAGTACGTCCAGCAGGGGGCCGCAGTGCCGGTGGCCGGCGGCGTCGGCGAGGGCGTCGGCGGGGAGTTGGAGCCCCACGAAGCCGTGGTCCAAGGCTCGGTCCAAGGCGCGTGGGTCGACGTCGGTCAGGCAGGCGGAGGCCCAGGCTGCGAAGGGGGCGGGCAGGGCGGTGGCGTCCTCGTGGTGGGCGGCCAGCAGCGGCGTCGACTCGTTCGGGGGGAGCCACTCGATGCCGAGCGGGGACGACAGGGAGAGCAACGCAACATCGAGGCCGTCGGCGCGGGCCAGGGCGGCGCGGGCGGGAAGTTCATGGTCGGCGGGGTCGACGGAGTAGGGCGGCTCACCGTGGAGATACAGCGTCCACCCCCGGAGAAACGGCGGTTCCCCCCGTGCGCGCAGGGCTTCGACGAGTCGCGGACCCCAGCCGTGCTGATGGACGTCCACACAGGTCATGGAGCGCCCCCGAACGATCGTCGAACCTTACTGAACCGCATCAGTTAACCGCTTCAGTGAACCGCTTCAGACCGACTCCGGTCAAATCGGGCACGCTGGAAACGTCGGCGGCACCCCGTAGGGTTTGTCCCGTGCCTCGACAGCGGAAGCGGGCGACGATCCGTGAGGTGGCGCAGGCGACCGGCCTGTCGCCCGCCGCCGTGTCGTACGCGTTGCGCGGTATCCAGACCTCCGAGGAGACCCAGGAGCGGGTGCGCGCCGCCGCCGAGGAGCTCGGCTACGAGGCCCACCCGATCGCCCGGGCGCTGGCCAGTGGCCGCAGCGGCATGGTGGGCCTGCTGTGCGGCTCGCTGGAGGACTACTGGCAGCAGTCGCTGGCCACCGGCATCGGCCGGGCGCTGGTCGGCCGCGACCGGTACGCCCTGATCCTCGACGCCGCCGGCGACCCCGCCCGGGAGTTGGCCCTGGCCCGCCGGCTCGCGGACCAGCGGGTCGACGGGCTGATCGTGCAGCCCCTGGACCCGTCCGCCGCCCTGTGGTCGGAGCTGGCCGAGACGCTCCCCGTCGTGTCGATCGGCGACGCCCTGCACGGCGGCCTGTCGGCGGGCGAGGTCGTCTTCGACAACCGCGCCGGCGTCACCCTGGCCCTCGAGCACCTGCACGCCTTGGGCCACCGCCGGATCGCGGTGCTCACCTCCACCCGCGCCAGCACCCCCGACCGCCCCGCCGACGTCCACGTCAACGCCGAGGCCGAACGCCTCGGCATCCGGGCCACCGTGATCACCGCCCCCCAGTCCTGGTCCGAGGCCACCCGGGTCGCCCTGCGCACCCTCGCCGCACCCGACCGCCCCACCGCCGTCTTCTGCTTCTCCGACTCGATCGCCTACGGCGTCTACGCGGCCACCCGCGAGCTGGGCCTGTCCGTCCCCGGCGACGTCTCCGTCTGCGGCTACGACGGCCACCCCATGTCCGAGCTGCTCACCCCACCGCTCACCACCGTCGACTGGGACATCGACGGCATCGTCCACGCCGCCGTCCGCGTGATGGTCGACGCCATCGACGGCCGCCCCCGCCGCCGCCGCATCGTCCGCGCCCCCACCCTGTGCACCCGCGACTCCACCGGCCCCGCCCCGACGCCCCACCCGTGACCCCACGGTCGTACGGCCCCCACCAGGAGGCGGTACCACCAGCCCACTTGAGGTGGGTGGCGGAGGGTTGTGCCGGAGGCGTGCGGGTCGCCCCACAAAGGCGGCAACCACCCACCAATGCCCGGACGCTTCAGGCGGGCGGTCCGGAGCGCAAGCGGAGGGCCGCCCGCCTGAAGATCTCAACGGCCGGGCGCGGGGGGTGTGGGGGGTCGTCCCCCCACAGACAACCGCGTCAGCAGGTCGGCGGCGGTGGCGATGTCGGCGTCCAAGGGGCGGTCCTCGACGCGGGGGTCGAGGACTTCGGCGGCGAGGTCGTGGGCCTCGCGGAGGGGGCCGCCGGAGGGTGGGCGGCCCTGCATGCGGAGGGCGCGGACGGCGGCGACCAGTTCGCAGGCGAGGGCGATGCGGTAGCCGGCGACGGCCTCGGTGGTGGCGCGGGCGGACTGGGTGGAGAAGCCCGCGTGCTCCTCGACGCCTCGGGAGAGGACGGCGCTGCCGAGGGCGGCGGGGGTGGCGAGGCGGCGGACGTCGCCGATGGCGGAGTGCGCCACGTACTCCAGGATCATGATCCCCGAGCTGACGTCGGTGGCGGCCTGGAACGGGTGCAGCCCGGTGAAGGTGGGCTCGACCAGGGTGCCGAGTCGGGCGGCCGACAGCGCAGCGGTCTGGAAGACGGCGGCGCGGGCGGCGTCCAGCGCCAGTCCCACGTAGGCGGTGTGGAAGTTGCCGTTGTGCCAGACGGTGTGGCCGGCGACGTCGACGAGGGGGTTCTCGGCCGCCGCGTTGATCTCCCGCGTGATCGTCGCCTCCGCGTGCCCGACCGTGTCCACCGCCGGCCCGTGCACCTGGGGGAACGCGCGGTAGCCGTACGGGTCCTGGATGCGGCCGGGTGTCGGTCGTTCCCAGGCGAGCAGGGCGCGCATGGCGGCGGCGACCTGCTGTTGTCCGGGGTGCGGGCACGCCTCGTGGACGACCGGCGCGTACGGTTCGAGGGAGCCGTGGACGGCGTGCAGGGAGAGGGCGGCGACGACCGTGGAGGCCGCCAGCAGGGTCCGCAGGTCGGTGACGGCGAGCGCCGCCTCGCCCAGCGTGGCGGCGTTGGAACTGATGAACGCCAACGCGTCGGAGGACTTCAGTGCGAACCCGGGCCCCGGCCGTGCGCCCTCGTCGGCGCTCGTCAGCCAGGCGCGTTCGCCCAGCAGGCAGAGCGCGGTGGAGGCCAGCGCCGTGAGGTCCCCGGTGCCGATGGCCCCGTACGCGGGGACGGGCGGGACGAGCCCCAGGTTGAGCGTGTCGGCGAGCGCGCCCAGCACGCCGGGGTCGACTCCGGAGCCGCCCGCCGCGAGCTGGTTGAGCCGCACCGTCAGCATGGCGCGGGCGACCTCGTGGCCGAGCAACGGGCCGGCCCCGGCCGCGTGGCTGCGCAGCAGGTGCAGGCCGTGCTCGGTGTCCTCGGGGTCCCATTCCACGTTGACCAGGCGGTTCGCCCCGACGCCGGTGGTGCGGCCGTACACCGGCTGGACGGCGACCACCTCCGCGGCGACCCGCCACGCCCGTCTGGCACGTTCCAGGCCGGCCGGTCCCACCGTGACGGGGATCTCCTCGCGAGCCACCCGGGCCACCTCGGCGCACCCGAGTCCGACACCGTCGATAACGATTCGGCTGTTCTCCACACTCCCACGGTACTTTTCGTACTTTACAAGTCACTATGGTGGAGAAATCCCGGTTCCGTGCAGGGCCTCCACGGTCGTCCCCGACTCGTTGGCTACTGTTGGGTAGACCTTCGACGAGGTGACGACGACGGAGGACGGCACAGGAAGCAGGACGACGCCCGGACACCCGCCCATGGACAACCGCCGGACCGGAGCAGGCCGGCACCGAACGGAGAGCGGCGTTCCCCCGACGCCCACGAGGACGTGAGAGCGTTTGATCACCTTTGAGGGCGTGACCAAGCGATATCCCGACGGCACCACCGCCGTCGACACCCTGGACCTGGAGATCCCCACCGGGCACATCACCGTGCTGGTCGGGCCCTCCGGCTGCGGCAAGACCACCACCCTGCGGATGATCAACCGGATGGTGGAGGCGACCGAGGGGACCGTCGCCATCGACGGGCGCGACGTCCGCGAGAGCGACCCGCCCACCCTGCGGCGCGGCATCGGCTACGTGATCCAGCAGGCCGGGCTCTTCCCGCACCGCACCATCGTGGACAACATCGCCACCGTGCCGTTCCTGCTCGGCCGGGACAAGAAGCGGGCCCGGCGCGAGGCCCGCGCGCTGATGGACCGGGTCGGCCTGGACCCGGCGCTGGCCTCCCGCTACCCGGCCCAACTGTCCGGCGGGCAGCAGCAGCGCGTCGGCGTCGCCCGCGCCCTCGCCGCCGACCCGCCGATCATGCTGATGGACGAGCCGTTCAGCGCGGTCGACCCGATCGTGCGCAAGAGCCTGCAGGAGGAGTTCCTGCGGCTGCAGGCCGAGCTGGAGAAGACCATCGTCTTCGTCACGCACGACATCGACGAGGCCGTGCGGCTCGGCCACCGCATCGCCGTCTTCCAGGTCGGCGGCACGCTGGCGCAGTACGCCACTCCGGAGGAACTGCTGAGCGCCCCCGCGAACGACTTCGTGGCCGACTTCCTCGGCGGTGAGCGCGGCATCCGACGGCTGCGCTTCTTCCAGGAGCTGGACGCCGAGGAGACCGCCGAAGAGGCCGCCGAGGAGATCGCGGGCGCGGGCGAGGCGGCGGGCCGGTGAGCCCCTCGGCGTTCGCCCCGGGCGACGACGAGCCGCTGATCCGGTGGGACTGGATCGAGCGCAACCTCGGCGACGACATCGCCGAGGCGTTCCAGGAACACCTGATCCTGTCGTTCACCCCGATCCTGCTGGGGCTGGCGATCGCGCTGCCGCTGGGCATCGCCTGCGCGCGGTGGCGGCGGCTGTACCCGGTGGTGCTGGCCGCCACCAGCGTGCTGTACGCGGTCCCGGCGATCGCGCTGTTCGTGGTGCTGGTCGCGTTCACCGGGCTGACCTACTCCACGGTGATCTACCCGCTGGCGCTCTACACCCTGTCGGTGCTGGTGCCCGGCGTGGTGGACGGGCTGCGCTCGGTTCCCGACCACGTACGGCAGTCGGCGGACGCGATGGGCTTCGGTCCGCTGCGCCGGCTGGTCCAGGTGGAGCTGCCGCTGGCGATCCCGGTGGTGATGGCGGGCCTGCGGGTCGCCACCGTCTCCAACATCAGCCTGGTCAGCGTGGGCTCGCTGATCGGCATCGGCGGGCTCGGCGAGCTGTTCACCACCGGGCTGCAGCGCGACTTCCCGACCCCGATCATCGTGGGCATCGCCCTGATCATCGCCCTGGCGCTGGTGTCGGACGTCCTCCTGCTGCTCGTGCAACGGCTGCTGACGCCCTGGGAGCGCGGTCGGGTGTCACGCCGGCCGGAACGGGCGGCGGCCGAGGCCGTCACCGTCGCCGGGGGTGAGCGGTGAACGCCATCTGGAGCGCGCTGGAGTGGTTCACGTTCTCGCAGCAGTGGCGGGGGCCCGACGGCATCCCCAGCCGGGTGGTGGAGCACGTCTGGTACTCGCTGCTCGGCTTCGTGATCACGGTGCTGATCGCGCTGCCCGCCGGGCTGGTGCTGGGCCACGTCCGTCGCGGCCGGCTCGCGGGCCTCACCGGCTTCCTGGTGACCTCCTCGGCCAACGCCGCGCGGGCGCTGCCGACCCTGGGCCTGCTGATCCTGGCGGTGATCCTCACCTCGGCCGGCGACCTGGTGCCGATCCTCATCCCGCTGGTGGTGCTGGCCGTCCCGCCCGTCCTGGTGAACGCGTACGCGGGTGTCCAGCAGGTGGAGCCGGGGCTGCGGGACGCCGCCGAGGGGATGGGCATGCGCGGCCGGCAGGTGCTGCTGCGCGTGGAGCTGCCGGTGGCGATGCCGCTGATCCTGCTCGGCATGCGCACCGCGATGATCCAGATCATCTCCACCGCCACCATCGCCGCCTATGTCGGGCTCGGCGGGCTGGGCCGCTACATCGTCGACGGCTACGCCCGCCAGGATTACGACAGCATGGCCGGCGGCGCGATCCTGGTGATCGCGCTGGCGGTGGTCACCCAGTTCGCGTTCGCGGGAGCCTCCCGGTTGACGGTGTCCCCGGGGGTCCGCGCCCGATGAACCCACAAGACCCCGAAGGTCCCTAGGAGGGAACCAGAATGATCCGGATCGTACGGGGCGCCGCGCTCGTCATGGCCGCCGCGCTCGCCCTCACCGCCTGCGGCGACGACGACGGGAACGGCGGCGGCGACCCGCTGGGCGGAGGCGGTGGCGGCGGGTCGCAGACCCTGGTCGTCGGCTCGGCGGACTTCCCCGAGAGCGAGCTGATCGGCGAGATCTACGCCCAGGCGCTCGAGGCCAAGAGCATCAAGGTCCAGCGCAAGTTCAAGATCGGTGCCCGCGAGGTGTACTACGGCCAGGTGGCCGGCGGCTCGATCCAGGTGTTCCCCGAGTACAACGGGGCCCTGCTGCAGCGCGTCGACCAGGGCAACACCGCCGCCACCACCCAGGACGTGGACGCGCAGCTCAAGCAGAAGCTGCCGCCGGCGCTGGAGATCCTGACCCCCTCGGCCGCCGAGGACAAGGACGCCCTGGTGGTCACCGCCGAGACGGCGGCGAAGCACAACCTGAAGACCCTCGAGGACCTTGAGCCGGTCGCCGACGACCTCGTCGTGGGCGGCCCGCCGGAGTTCAAGACCCGTCAGCAGGGCATGGTCGGCCTGGAGAAGGTGTACGGGCTGAAGTTCAAGCAGTTCAAGTCGTTGGACGTGGCCGGACCCATCACCGTGTCCAACCTCTCCAAGGGCCAGATCCAGGCGGCCAACCTGTTCACCACCAACCCGGCCATCGCCAAGAACAGGTTCGTGGCCCTCGAGGACCCGAAGAACGTCTTCGGCGCCCAGAACGTGGTGCCGCTGATCTACAAGTCCAAGGTGAACGAGACGGCCCGCGCCGCCCTCAACGCGGTGTCGGCCAAGCTCACCACCGCCGACCTGATCGCCATGAACGGCCAGATGGACGACCAGAAGCTCGACCCCGAGGACGTCGCGAAGGAATGGCTCAAGAAGCAGGGCCTCATCTGACGACCTTCGTCCAAGGGCCCCGGCGCGACACCGCGCCGGGGCCCTTGGGATCACGTCACGTTCGCGGGTCGGTGCCGGGGCGACCGCCGAGGCGGCGGGTGAGGTCGGCGGCGGTGGCGCGGACGGCCTCGGCGAGGGCCGGCCAGGCGTCCTCCGGGCGGGTCTCGCGCCGGAACGTGACGGTGACGGCGGCCGTGGGGTGGCCCACGTGGTCGAACGCGCAGGCGGCGATGCTGGTGAAGCCCTCGGTGATCAGCCCGTCCTCGATCGACCAGCCGCGCCGGGCGTCCTCGGCCAGCGTGCGGCGCAGCTCCCGCAACGACGACGGGCCCTGGCCCGTGCGGCTGACCAGGGGACCGGGGAACAGGGCCCGGACCTGGGCGGCGGGCAGGTGGGCCAGGAGCGAGCGGCCGCTGGCGGTCAGCGAGGCGGGCATCCGGACGCCGACGTCGGTGACCAGGGTGGCGTGCCGGGGAGGCTGCTCCTTCAGCAGGTACAGGGTCTCCGCGCCGTGCAGGACCCCGAGCTGGGCGATCTCGTTGACCCGGTCGACCAGGCGGCGCAGCGGCGGGCGGGCCAGCCGTTCCAGCGGGCCCTGCCGCAGGTAGGCGGAGCCGATCTCGAAGGCGGCGACCCCCAGGCCCCACGCGCGTTCCTCCGGCAGGTACACGACGAAGCCGTCCTCGGCCATCTCGCGCAGCAGGTGATGGGCGCTGGACCGGGGCATCGCCGTCTCCCGGGCGATGGCGGACGCGGGCATGGGTCCGGCCGACGACGCCAGCAGCCGCAGCACCGCCAACGTCCGCCGGGCGGCGGGAACCTGGCTCATGCGCCCATTCTCGTATCCGAGACGGGGTGCTCCGGCATGGGGCCGTGCCACCGGGTATCAACCGGGTCATGCACACCATCGTCAAGGGACTGCTCGCGGGTGCGGCGGGTTCCAGCGCCCTCAACATCGCCTCGTACCTCGACATGGTCGTCCGGGGGAGGGGTGCGAGCAGCACGCCGGAACGGGCCGTGGAGAGACTGGCCGAGGACGTGGACGTCGACATCGGCCATGGTGAGGAGGCCGAGCACCGCAAGGAGGGGCTCGGGGCCCTCCTCGGGTACGGCACCGGCCTGGGCGCGGCGATCTGCTACGGCCCGCTGGCCGAACGGCGGCCCTCGTGGCCGGTCGGCGTGCTCGCGCTGAGCGCCTTCGCCATGGCCGGTTCGAACGCCCCGCTGGCCGCGCTCGGCCTCACCGATCCGCGTCGCTGGTCCGCGAGCGCGTGGATCTCCGACATCGTTCCCCACCTCGCCTACGGGGCGGTCGCGTACGCGGCGTACGAGAGGCTCCGCTGATTCTCGTATTCGAGACACAAGGGCCTCGCCCGCCCTGGGACGGGGTCGCCCGGTCCGTTCCAATGGGGAGATGAGCATCGCTATGGGGGACCCTCTGAACGGCAAGGGCGTCCAGGTCGGGCCGGATCCCCTGGCCTTCGACCAGGTGGTGGCCGTGGCGCGGGAGGACGCGCCGGTCACGCTCACCGCCGAGGCCCTGGAGGGGATGGCGGCCACCCGCGCCCACATCGAGGAGCTGGAGGCGCGGCCCACGCCCGTGTACGGGGTGTCCACCGGGTTCGGTGCGCTGGCGACCCGGCACATTCCGCCGGAGCTGCGCGCCCAACTGCAGCTCAACATCGTCCGCTCGCACGCGGCCGGATCCGGGCCCGAGGTCGAGCGCGAGGTCGTCCGGGCCATGATGCTGCTGCGCCTGCGGACCTTGGCGGGCGGCCGGACCGGCGTGCAGCCGTCCACCGCGCGCACCCTCGCCGCGCTGCTCAACGCGGGCATCACCCCGGTCGTCCACGAGTACGGGAGCCTGGGCTGCTCGGGTGACCTGGCCCCGCTGTCGCACGTGGCGCTGGCGCTGATCGGGGAGGGCTCGGTACGGGACGCCTCCGGCGAGCTGAAGCCGGCGGCCGACGCGCTCGCGGCGGCGGGCATCGAGCCGGTCACCCTCGGGGCCAAGGAGGGCCTCGCCCTGCTCAACGGCACCGACGGCATGCTGGGAATGCTGGTGCTGGCCCTGCGCGACCTGCGGGAACTGCTCAAGCACGCCGACGTCGCCGCCGCCATGAGCGTCGAGGCGCTGCTCGGCACCGACCGGGTCTTCGCCGCCGACCTGCAGGACCTGCGACCGCATCCCGGGCAGGCCGCGTCGGCGGCCAACCTGCGGGCGCTGCTGACCGACTCGCCGATCATGGAGTCGCATCGGGGGCCCGACTGCACCCGCGTCCAGGACGCGTACTCGCTGCGCTGCGCCCCGCAGGTCCACGGGGCCGCCCGCGACACGCTCGCGCACGCCGCGCTGGTGGCGTCCCGCGAGCTGGCGTCGGCGGTGGACAACCCGGTGGTGCTGCCGGACGGACGCGTGGAGTCCAACGGCAACTTCCACGGGGCCCCGGTCGCGTACGTGCTGGACTTCCTGGCCGTCCCGACCGCCGACGTGGCGTCCATGTCCGAGCGGCGCACCGACCGGCTGCTCGACCGGACCCGCTCGCACGGCCTCCCGGCGTTCCTGGCCGAGGACCCGGGTGTGGACTCCGGTCACATGATCGCCCAGTACACGCAGGCGGCGATCGTCTCCGAGCTGAAGCGGCTGGCCGCGCCCGCCTCGGCGGACTCCATCCCCAGCTCCGCCATGCAGGAGGACCACGTGTCGATGGGCTGGAACGCCGCCCGCAAGCTGCGGCGCGCCCTGGACGGGCTGGGCCGCGTCGTCGCCGTGGAGATCCTCACCGCCGCCCGCGCCCTGGACCTGCGCGCCCCGCTGCGCCCCGGCCCCGCCACCGCCGCCGTGGTCACCGCGCTGCGCGAGCACGTCCCGCCGCCCGGCCCCGACCGCTACCTGGCCCCCGAGATCGAGGCGGCCGTCCAACTGGTCCGCGACGGCTCCCTGGCGGCCGCCGCCGAGACCGTCACCGGCCCGCTCGCCTGACGACCCCACGGAGGAACGACATGACCGAACGTCCTCGCGAAGAGGGAGACCGCACCGTCGATGCGGTCTCCCCGCGCGGCCCCCGACCCGTTCGGGCCCCGCGCGGCACGGCGCTGACCGCCAAGGGGTGGCCTCAGGAGGCGGCCTTGCGGATGCTGATGAACAACCTCGATCCCGAGGTCGCCGAGCATCCCGACGACCTGGTCGTCTACGGCGGCACCGGGCGGGCCGCCCGCAGTTGGGACGCGTTCGACGCCCTCGTCCGTTCGCTGCGCGACCTGGAGGGCGACGAGACGCTGCTCGTGCAGTCCGGCAAGCCGGTGGGGATCTTCCGGACGCACGAGTGGGCGCCCCGCGTCCTGATCGCCAACTCCAACCTGGTGCCGCAGTGGGGGACCTGGGACGAGTTCCGCCGGCTGGAGGCCGAGGGCCTCACCATGTACGGGCAGATGACCGCCGGGTCGTGGATCTACATCGGCACGCAGGGCATCCTGCAGGGCACCTACGAGACGTTCGCCGCCGTCGCCGCCAAGCGGTTCGGCGGCACGCTGGCCGGGACCATCACCCTGACCGCCGGCCTCGGCGGGATGGGCGGCGCGCAGCCCCTCGCGGTCACCATGAACGGTGGCGTGGCGATCTGCGTCGAGTGCGACCCGTCCCGCATCGACCGTCGGGTGGCGCACCGCTACTGCGACGTCCGCGTGGACGACCTGGACGAGGCGCTGCGACTGGCGGAGGAGGCCAAGGCGGCCCGTCGCCCGCTGTCCATCGGCGTGCTCGGCAACGCCGCCGACCTGGTGCCCGAGCTGCTGCGCCGGGGAGCGCCGATCGACGTCGTCACCGACCAGACCTCCGCCCACGACCCGCTGGCCTACCTGCCGCGCGGCGTGGCGTTCGAGGACCTGGACGCCGAACGCGCCAAGGATCCGGCCGGCTTCGTCCGCCGGGCCCGGGAGTCGATGGCCGCGCACGTCGAGGCGATGGTCGGCTTCCAGGACGCGGGCGCGGAGGTCTTCGACTACGGCAACTCGATCCGGGGGGAGGCGCAGCTCGCCGGGTACGGCCGGGCGTTCGCGTTCCCCGGTTTCGTGCCCGCCTACATCCGGCCCCTGTTCTGCGAGGGCAGGGGCCCGTTCCGCTGGGCGGCGCTGTCGGGCGACCCGAAGGACATCGCCCGCACCGACCGGGCCGTCCTGGAGCTGTTCCCCGACAACGAGCCGCTGGCCCGCTGGATCCGGATGGCCGGGGAACGCGTCCACTACCAGGGCCTGCCCGCGCGGATCTGCTGGCTCGGGTACGGCGAGCGCGACCGGGCCGGGGAGGTCTTCAACGACCTGGTGGCGCGCGGCGAGGTCGCCGCCCCCATCGTCATCGGCCGCGACCATCTCGACGCGGGCAGCGTCGCCAGCCCCTACCGCGAGACCGAGGACATGGCCGACGGCTCCGACGCCATCGCCGACTGGCCGCTGCTGAACGCCCTGCTCAACACGTCCTCGGGCGCGACCTGGGTGTCGATCCACCACGGCGGCGGCGTCGGCATCGGCCGTTCGATCCACGCCGGCCAGGTCTGCGTCGCCGACGGCACCCCGCTGGCCGCCCAGAAGCTGGCCCGCGTCCTCACCAACGACCCGGGCACGGGCGTGATGCGCCACGTGGACGCCGGATACGACCGCGCCGCCGAGGTCGCCGCCGAACGCGGAGTCCGCATCCCCATGGCCGACACGTGAGCGCTGAGCGGCTGGTGGGGGTGACGTGTGAGCTTTGAGCGGCGGTGCGCGCGGCACTGCGTCGGGGCGGAGGGATCGGCGTGGGCGGCGGATCCATGTGCGGAGGGATGACGTGAGCTTTGAGCGGCGGTGCGCGCGGCACTGCCTCGGGGCGGAGGGGTGACGTGTGAGCTTTGAGCGGCGGTGTGCGCGGCACTGCGTCGGGGCGGAGGGATCGGCGTGGGCGGCGGATCCGTGTGCGGAGGGATGACGTGAGCTTTGAGGAGATGTGGGCGGCTCTGCTGCCCGTTGGGCGGGACGGTGGGAGCGGTGGGTATCACCGGTTCGCGTGGACGCCGCCGGAGTTGGAGTGTCGAGACTGGTTCCTCGGTGAGGCCCGGCGGCGTGGGCTGGACGTCGAGCACGACGGCAACGGCAACCTGTTCGCCTGGTGGAATCCCGCCGGCGCGCAGGGTCCGGCGGTGGTGACGGGCTCGCATCTGGACTCCGTTCCCGGGGGCGGGGCGTTCGACGGGCCGCTGGGCGTGGTGTCCGCCCTGGCGGCGATCGACCTGTTGCGGGACGAGGGTTTCCGGCCCGGGAGGCCCGTCGGCGTGGCCGTCTTCGCCGAGGAGGAGGGCGCGCGGTTCGGGGTGGCCTGCCTCGGCTCCCGGCTGCTGACCGGCGCCATCGACCCCGAGCGGGCACGCGGCCTGAGGGACGCCGACGGGCTGTCGTTCGCTGAGGTCGTCGCCGCGCACGGGCTCGACGAACGACAACCCGTCGGCCCCGACGAGGGGCTGCTCGCCCGCATCGGATGCTTCGTGGAGCTGCACGTCGAGCAGGGGCGGGCGCTGGACGGGCCGGTGGGCGTGGCGAGCGCGATCATCCCGCACGGCCGGTGGCGGATGCGCTTCACGGGAGAGGGCGACCACGCGGGCACCACCGGGCTGTCCGATCGGCGCGACCCGATGCTGCCGTTCGCGCACGCCGTCCTGGCCGCGCGCGACAGCGCCGCCCGCCACGACGGCGTCGCCACCGTCGGGAAGGTCGGCGTCGTCCCCGGCGGCGTCAACGCGATCCCGTCGTCGGTCACCGCCTGGCTGGACGCCCGGGGCCCCACCGACGACGCCGTCCGCCGCACCGTCGGGGAGACCGTCGAGGCGGCGCGGCGGGCGGCCGTGGAGCACGGAGTGGACGTCGAGGTCACCGAGGAGTCGTACTCGGCGGTGGTCGCCTTCGACCACTCCCTGCGCGACCGGATCGCGACGACCCTGGGCGGGGTCCCCGTGCTGCCGACGGGGGCGGGGCACGACGCGGGCATCCTGTCCGCCCGGGTGCCGGCCGCGATGCTGTTCGTCCGCAATCCGACCGGGGTGTCCCACGCGCCCGCCGAGCACGCCGAGATCGGCGACTGTCTCGCGGGTGTGGAGGCGCTGGCCTCGGTGCTCAAGAATCTGACCGGCGGGTAAGGGGCCGATATGCGCTGGCACGCCGAACTCGCCTGGCTCGGGGACGAGGTGGCCGCCGACGTCCTCATCGAGGCCGACGGGGAACGCCTCACCGCCGTGATCCCCGGGACCGCGCCCCCGCCGGACGCCGAGCGCCTCCCGGGCCTCACCCTGCCGGGCCTGGCCGACGCGCACTCCCACGCCTTCCACCGCGCGCTGCGCGGCCGTTCCCACGCCGAACGCGGCGACTTCTGGACGTGGCGCGACCAGATGTACGCGATCGCCGACCGCCTCGACCCCGACGCGTACCGGGCGCTGGCCCGGGCCGTGTACGCGGAGATGGCGCTCGCGGGCGTCACCGCCGTCGGCGAGTTCCACTACCTGCACCATCGGCCCGGCGGGGCGCCCTACGACGACCCCAACGCGATGGGCGAGGCGCTCATCGCCGCCGCCGCCGACGCGGGCATCCGCATCACCCTGCTCGACGCCTGCTACCTCACCGGGGGCATCGGGCGGCCCCTCGAAGGCACCCAACTCCGCTTCGGCGACGGCTCGGCGGGCGACTGGCGACGCCGCGTCGACGCCTTGTACGACACCGTGGGCCGGGACGGCCGCACGCACGCGCGGGTCGGCGCCGCCGTCCACTCCGTACGGGCGGTTCCGCGCGACCAGATCCACGAGGTCGCCGACTGGGCCAAGGAACGCCGCGCGCCCCTGCACTTCCACCTGTCCGAGCAGCCCGCCGAGAACGAGGCGTGCCGGGAGGCCCACGGCGTGAGCCCGACCCGGCTGCTCGCCGACTGCGGAGCCCTCGGTCCGCTCGCCGTCGCCGTGCACGCCACCCACCTCGACGCCGAGGACATCCGGCTCCTCGGCACCACCATGACCGGCGTGTGCCTGTGCCCCACCACCGAACGCGACCTCGCCGACGGCATCGGCCCCGCCCGGGACCTCGCGAACGCGGGCGTGGAGCTGAGCCTGGGCTCCGACCAGCACGCGGTGATCGACCTGTTCGAGGAGGCTCGCGCCGTCGAACTGGACGAACGCCTGCGCACCCGCAGGCGCGGCCACTGGTCGGCCGGCGCGCTCCTGGCCGCCGCCACCTGGAACGGCCACGCCGCCCTGGGATGGCCCGAGGCCGGCCGGCTGGAGCCCGGCGGCCACGCCGACCTCGTCACCGTCGCCCTCGACTCCGTCCGCACGGCGGGCGCCACCGCCGAGTTCGCCGCCGAGACCGTCGTCTTCGCCGCCACCGCCGCCGACGTCCGGCACGTGGTCGTCTCCGGCCGCCCCATCGTTCGCGACGGCCGGCACCTGCTCGTTCCCGACGTCCCCGCCGCGCTCCACACCGCGATCACCGACCTGACCGGGAACGGGGAACGAACGTGAGGCGGGCCGGCGACGAAGGACGGCCGCGCCCGATCGCGAGCGAGGAAGGGCGGTGCTCATGAGCACGCTCGTGACCCATATCGGAGAGTTGGTCACCAACGAGCCGGGGCTCGGTGACGGGCCGCTCGGGGTGCTGAGGGACGCGGCGCTCGTCCTGGACGGGGGCAGGGTCGCCTGGGTGGGGGAGGCCCGGCGGGCTCCGGAGGCCGACGAGGCGTTCGACGCGGCGGGGCGGGCCGTGCTGCCCGGGTTCGTGGACTCGCACGCGCATCTGGTGTTCGCGGGCGAGCGCGCCGAGGAGTTCGCCGCCCGGATGAGCGGGCGGCCCTACACGGCGGGCGGGATCCGGACGACCGTGACGAAGACCCGGGCCGCGACCGACGACGAACTGCGGGCCGGCCTGCGTCGCCTGGTCGCCGAGATGGCGCGGCAGGGCACCACCACGGTGGAGTGCAAGTCCGGGTACGGGCTCACCGTCGCCGACGAGGAGCGCGCGGTCCGGCTGGCGTCGGAGATCGCCGACGAGGTGACGTTCCTCGGGGCGCACGTGGTGCCGCCGGAGTTCGCCGACGACCCCGACGGCTACGTGCGGTTGGTGTCGACGGACATGCTCGCCGCCTGCGCCCCGTACGCCCGGTGGATCGACGTGTTCTGCGAGAGCGGCGCGTTCGACGAGGGGCGCACCCGCACGGTGCTGGACGCGGGGGTGAGGGCGGGGCTCATCCCCAGGCTCCACGCCAACCAACTCGGTCACGGGCCCGGGGTGGCGCTCGCGGTCGAGTACGGGGCGGCCTCGGCCGACCATTGCACCTTCCTCACCGACGAGGACGTGGCGGCGCTGGCGGGCTCGGACACGGTGGCGACGCTGCTGCCCGGGGTGGAGTTCTCAACCCGGCAGCCCTACCCGGACGCGCGGCGGCTGCTCGACGCCGGGGTCACGGTGGCGTTGGCCACCGACTGCAACCCGGGCTCCTGCTACACCTCCAGCGTGCCGTTCTGCGTCGCGGTCGCCGTCCGGGACATGCGGATGACCCCGGCGGAGGCGGTCCGCGCGGCGACGGCGGGCGGGGCGCGGGCGCTGCGCCGCACGGACGTCGGGCGGCTGGGCGTGGGCGCGCGCGCCGACGTGCTGGTGCTGGATGCGCCCTCGCACGTTCACCTGGCGTATCGGCCGGGAGTGCCGCAGACGGCGGCGGTATGGAAATCCGGGGTGCGCTTGAAGGCTCCGCTCCCCGGGTAAGTGCCCTCTGCCATCAGCACGGAGGGTAATGACATGGGGGAGTTCCTGACCGATACCCGGACCCTGCGTGAGCGGGCCCGGCGAGAGATGGACAAAGGCCCGATCACGGCGGCGTACGGGGCGGATCTGCCCAGAGTGATCAAGGTCTGCAATGAGGCGCTGGCGACCGAGATCGTCTGCACGCTGCGTTACAAACGGCACTACTACACGGCCAGCGGCATAAACGCGGATTCGGTGGCCGCCCAGTTCCTGGACCACGCGAAGGAGGAACAGGAACACGCCGACAAGCTCGCCCACCGGATCGCGCAACTCGGCGGCGAGCCCGACTACAGCCCCGACACGCTGGCCACCCGGTCCCGCACCGAGTACGGCCAGAGCATGGACCTGGTGGAGATGATCAAGGAGGACCTGGTGGCCGAAAGGGTGGTCATCGACTCCTACACCGAGATCGCCCAGTGGCTGGGCACCGGCGATCCCACCACCCGACGGCTGTTCGAGTCCATCCTCGCGGAGGAGGAGGACCACGCCGACGACCTGCGCACCCTGCTGGAGCGGCTGCCGGGCGAGCTGAGCCGGAGCGGCTGACCCCCGCGCCTCCACGCGCACCCGACCGACCGGTGCCCGCGTCCCGCCGCAGGGACGCGGGCACCGGTTTTCGGCTGCCCGCTTCCCCGGGCGCAGAGCGACCGCGCAAATATAGCCCTTCTCTCACTTGACGCATGGATAGTATTCAATCACGCTAAGTCGTGCTCGCGGCATCGTGGCGTAAAGGATGCGTACCACGCGCCGTTCTTGTTTCAATCATGGAGTCCCCACAATTAAAACGACTACCAAAACCTCTGACGGCCTTGTCATCCAGGTGAGCGCACCGACCCCGGCTCCGGTGCGCTCCCCTCGTGCTGAATGAATTTCCTATCGCGGGAGGCGAGTTTGATCCGGGTCCTGATCGTCGAGGAAGTGTCGCTGCTGCGCGGCGGGCTCGTCGCGCTCTTGGAGGGCCATGCGGACCTGTCGGTCGGCGCCGCCATCGACGGAGGGCAGAAGCTGGTCCCGGTCGCCCGGGAGGTCCTGCCGGACATCGCCCTGATCGGCATGGAGGGTGTCGGGTCCGACGCGTTCCGCCTCGTGGAGACGCTCCGCCGGGAGCTGCCCGGCTGCGCGTCGGTGCTGATGGCCGACCGGGCCAGGCCGGGCGACCTGCGTCGCGCCGCCGCCGCGGGGGCCTGCGGGTTCCTGCTCAAGGGCACCTCGCCGGACACCCTGGCCGGCTCCCTGCGCCGGGTCGCGGCCGGCGAGCGGGTCATCGACGCGGACCTGGCGTTCGCCGAGCTGACCGCCGCCGCGAGCCCGCTGACCCCGCGGGAGCTGGAGGTGCTAAAGCTGGCGGGGGAGGGGGCCTCGGCCGCTCAGATCGCCGACTCCCTGGTGCTCACCATCGGCACGGTCCGCAACCATCTGTCCCGCATCAACCGCAAGATCGGCGCCCGCAACCGGGTGCACGCCATCCGGATCGCCGAGTCCTCCGGCTGGCTGTGACCGGGCGTCCCCGACCAGCCCCCGATACCAGGCCGACGACTCCAGCAGCTCGTCGTGCCCGCCGTGGTGCGCGCTCGTGCCGTCCAGCACCAGCACCCGGCGGGCCCGCAGCGCCGACGACACCCGGTGGGCGATCACGATCAGCGTCCCGGGCCGGCGGGCGAAGGCCGACTCGGCCCGCGCCTCGGCGGCCGGATCGAGATGGCAGGTCGCCTCGTCCAACACCGTGAGCGGCGCCGCCGCCAGGTACGCCCGGGTCAGCGCGATGAGCTGGCGTTCCCCCGCCGACAGCGCGCCCGGGTCGACCCGGGCGCCGTACCCGCCGATCCGCCGGGCCAGCCCGGACAGCCCGATCGCGTCGACCGCCCGCGCCACCGCGGCGTCGTCGGCCTCGGGGGCCAGGTAGGTCAGGTTGGCGTGCAGGGTGTCGTCGAAGACGTACGCCTCCTGCGGGATCAGGACCCGCGCCCGGGGGTCGCCGGGCGGTCGGCCGGCGACGCTCAGCGTCCCCTCCGAGGGCCGCAGCAGACCGGCGATCAGGGCCGCGAGCGTCGACTTGCCGATCCCGCTCGGCCCCACCACCGCCAGATGGTCGCCCGCGGACACCACCAGATCCAGCCCCTCGATCACCGGGGCCGCGCGCTCCCCGTAGGCGAAGGTCACCCGCTCGAACCGGACCTCGACGCCCTCGGCCATCACGAACGGCCCGGCGCGCGCCGTGACCGCCGGGGGAGGCCCGGCGGTCGGGCCCGCCTCCAGGATCCGCGTCATGGTCACCGCGAGCCGCAGCCCGCTCCCTCCCAACCCCAGGACCAGGCTGTTCAGCGCGGGCTGCAGGCCGTGCAGCACGTAGGCCACCGCTCCGACGATCGTTCCGGCGGTGGCGCCGTTGCGGGTCAGCCACGGCGCGGCCCCGAGGATCAGCAGCACCGGCAGCCAGCCCCCCACGGCCAGCGTCGCCGCCCGGGCCCCCGCCAGCCGGGCCACCGCGTGCGCCGCCGCGGCCTGGGCGTCGATCGCCCGGCCCGCCTCCTCGCCGACCGCGTTCTCGGCCCCGCACGCGACGACGTCGCGCAGGCCCTCGGTCATCGCCGTGGTCAACTCGGCGATGCGCTCCTCCCCGAGGATCACCTCGCGCTGCCGCGCCGCCGCCGCCGGGACGATCGCCAGGAACAGCGCCACCCCGAGCAGCAGCGGCGGAACGACGGGCACGAGCAGCGACGGGGCCAACGACAGCAGCCCCAGCAGCGCCCCCGTCACGCTGAACACGAAGCCGCGCACCACCATGAGGACCCCGGCGAAGGTGTCGCGGGCGATCTCCACCTGGTGCGTCATCCGCGCCACCGCGCCCGTGTCGGGACGCCCCGCCAGCGACCGCCGCAGCGCCCCCTCCACCACCGTGCGCACCAACTCGTCGCGGAACGGCTCGACGACCGCCGCCAGCGCCGCGTACAGCCGGCGGTAGCCCAGCGCCCCCGCCAGTCCGGCCGTCGCCAGCGCCCCCAGCCAGGCCAGCGCGGTCCCCGTGCGGCCCTCCCGGAACGCGTCCACCGAACGGGCGACGGCCTGCCCGAACAGCACCGTCGGCACCACCTCGACCAGCGACCAGGCCGCCAGCCGGAGCGTCGCCCGGGGCCTTCGCCGGGTGGTCTGGACGAGCGTGCGCACCAGGACCCGGGGCACCTGCCGCCGCGCGTTCACCGGTCCGCCCCGAAGACCGCCCGGTACGCGGGGTCGCGCCACAGATCCGTGTGCGCGCCCCGCGCCCGGACGCCGCCGCCGTCCAGCCACACCACCTGATCGGCGCGGGCGGCGGTGGCGGCGCGGTGCGCGGTGATCAGCCGTGTACGGCCCGCCGAGGCGCCGAACAGCGTGCGGCCGATCTCCCGCTCGGTGGCCGTGTCCAGACTGGAGGTGGCGTCGTCGAGGATCAGCAGTCGGCCGCCGTGCGCGAACGCCCGGGCCAGCCCGAGCCGTTGCGCCTCGCCGCCCGACATCGGCGCGTCGGCGAGCGCCGTCCCGTACCCGGCGGGCAGCCGACGGATGAACGGGTCGGCGCAGGCGGTGACCGCCGCGTGCCGCAGGGTTTCGTCGGGCGCGCCCGGCGTCCCGAACCCCACGGCCTCCAGCACGGTGCCGCCGAACAGGTGCGGGCGCGCGAACGCGTACCCCACCGCGTCGCGCAGCGCCGCCCGGGACAGCCGGGGGAGCGGCACCCCGTCCAACAGCACCTCGCCGGAGTCCGGATCGGCGAGCCGCCCCGCCAGCGCCGCCAGCAGCGACTTGCCCGACCCCGAGAGGCCGACGACGGCGACCGCCGTCCCGCCGGGGACGGTCAGGTCGACGTCGCTGAGGACCCCCGCGCTCACCCGGCGGAACTCCAGGGTGCCGGGGCCCGGCGGCAGCTCGCCGGTGTTCTCCGGCGGGACCGGCAGCTCCATGATCTCGGCGGCGCGGGCGGCGGCCCCCCTGGCCCGACCGATGCGCCCCAGATGGGTCACGATCGGCCCGAGCCCCGCCGCCAGCGCCGCGTACCGCCCGGCGGCCACCAGCTCACCGGGGCTGATCCGGCCGGCCGCCAGCTCCAGTCCCGCCACCGCGAGCACCGCCACCTGGAGCGCCAGCACGGCGAACAGCCCGCGCGCCCCGACCCCGCCCTGGACCCGCCACATGGCGTCGCCCTCGCGGCGCAGCTCCGGGAGCGCGGCCAGCACCCGGCCGGACTCGCGGTCGACGGTGCCGGCGGCGGCGATGGTCCGGATGCCGCGCACCGCCTCCGCCAACCGCGCCGCCATCGTGCCCTGCACGTCGAGATAGCGCCGGACCGTCCCGGTGATGTCCCGGACGAACGAGCGCAGCAGCAGGACCAGCACCGGCAGCGCCACCCCCAGGGCGACGGCGATCCGCCAGTCGATCAACACCAGGGCGACCACCGCGCCCACCGGGGGGAGCACCGCGACCACCGCCCGGATCACGGCCGCCGGGGCGAGCCCGGCCTCGGCCGCGCCGCCCACCACCCGGCTGGTCGCGTCGCCGGGATCGAGCCCCAGCGATGGGCCGCCCGCCAGCACGTGACGGACGAACGCGTGCCGCAGCCAGGCCGTCACCCGGGCGGTGCCCGCACCGGTCGCCCACTCCATCAGCACGTCCGTCATCGCGGAGACGACCACCAGCACGGCGCACACGGCGACGGCCGGGCCGAGCGGGCCCGGCGACAGGACGTCGTCCACCGCGACCGCCAGCGCGGCCGGCAGCAGCACCGTCGCCACCGCGTCGGCCAGCGCGGCGACCGCGAGCACCACGGACCAGCCGCCCCCCCGCCGCGCGGTGCGCAGCAGCAGCCGGTCCGCAGCGGTGCCGGTCAAGGTCACGGAGCCTCCCCATGACCGATGGCCGTGGGACCACGGTTCCCACGGCCATCGGCTCTACCTGTTCCGCCCGGTCAGAGGCAGAGGATGGTGCTGTGCGAGCTGTGCTTGTCGCACAGCAGCAGGCTCAGGCTGCTGTCGTCGCCACCACCGCTGTTCTCGACCGTCATACCCTGCAGGTCCAGAAGCGCCATGTCAGTCACCTCCTTTCGGGCTGGAGAGAGGCGGGCCCCGTGGAGGTCTCCACGGGGAGTCGAGGTGCCGTCGCCCGCGCCCGCAGGAACGGCAGGTCCGCCGAGGCGTCCGCCCGGGCCGCGCCGAGCGCCAGGAGCACTCCGGCGGTGCCGGTGCACAGGTCCATCGACAGGCGGTAGAGCTGGTCGCCCGGGAAGGCCAGCCCGTTCTCGTACGGGATGGCGTGCCAGGCGAGGCTCTTGGCGTGGCGGTGCGCCACGGGGTCGTCCGGGTCCTGTCGGCCCAGGTAGAGCAGCATCCCGGCGCGGCCCCGGAACAGGCTGGGCTGCGCGTAGTACAGGGACGCGGCGGCCGTCCGGATGCCGTCGCGCGCCTCGGCGAACTCGACGGCGGCCTCATCGTCCGGGCTCAGCGCGAGGTACTCGTCGATGACCAGACCGACGCCGACGCTGCCCTTGTCGATGTACGGGAGCAGCTTCGAGCCGTCGTCGACCTGGAGGGCGCCGTTGCGGTCCTCGACGCACGAGTCCAGATCCCGGCGGAGCGCGGCGGCGGCGTGGGTCAGGTGGCCCTCGTCCCTGGTCCGCTCGTACAGCCGCAGGAACATCAGCGCCACGCCGGACCCGCCGTAGAGGAAGCCCGGCCGCACGTTCTTCAAGAGGTCCATCCGGTCCGCCACCAGCTCCGCCGCCCGCCACCCGGCCTCGCGCAGCGACTCCTCGCCCGTGAGGTCCGCCAGTTCGTGCAGGGCCAGGGCGTAGCCGGGCAGGCCACCGTAGAGGTCGACGCCGAGGCGCTCCCACCGCTCCGACAGGCTGTGCGAGGCCGCCTCGAGCGCGGGGTCGACGTAGCCGAGCGTGGCGAGCATGAAGGCCGCGCCCAGGAGCCCGTCGTAGAGCCCGAGCCCGGTGCCCTGCGGCGGGTGCGCCACCGCCTGCGCGAGCCAGGCCTCGAACCCGGGATTGCGTTCGGCGTTCGTGGCGTGCAGGGCGTACAGCACTCCGGCGGCGCCGTGCGCGAGGCCCAGCGAGGCGCCGGCGAACTGGGCGATGTCGCCGGGGAAGAGCCGGTCGGGCCGGTCGGGTGTGGCGCTGGAGCGGATCGCGTTGCCCAGGCCGGTGCGGGCGGCCGTCCAGTCGGCGTCCTCGAGCCCGAGCGTCGCGGGGGCCCAGCGCCGCAGCCCCGTGGTGATCTCGGCCACCGCCTCGTCCAGGAACTCCTGGGGCACCGGGAAGTGCTCGGCGATCACGTCCGCGAGCTGCCACGCCTTGCGCCGGTCCTGCGTGAACAGCGTCGTCATCGGGACGAACAGCGCCAGGCGCAGACAGGCCAGGCTGTAGCGGTCGACCTCGACGCCGCGCCGGTTCGCCGGGGCCTGGAACGCCGGGTTGGCCAGCGTCTGCCGGGACCGGTCGGTGGCGAGCGCCGCGACCTCGTAGTCGATCAGGGCGACCGAGTCGTCCGGGCGCACCATGATGTTGAACATGTGCAGGTCGTTGTAGACGACCCCGCGCCCGTGGATCTCCTCGATGAGGCGCTCGACACCCTCATGGATCCGCAGCGCCCACGCCGTGTACCCGGCGACCTTGCCCGGGTCGAGCTCCGGGTCGAGCAGGGGATGACGCTCGGCGAAGAAGGTGTTGAGGGTCCGACCCTCGATCTTTTCCTGAACCAGGAAGTGATGCTCACCGAGCGTGAAGTATTCGAGCATGTCCGGAACCCCGTCGATGCCCGCCAGGCGCTCCAACATGTCCCGTTCGCGGCCGAGTCGGGCCACCGCGTCCGCGCCATCCGCGGCGAGACCCGCATAAGGCCGCGCCTCCTTGAGAATGACGGAGTTCCCGGTACGGGTGTCGATTCCGGAATACACGCCGCCGCCATTGGAGAAATGCAGCGCCGCCTCGATCCGGTAGGGCAGCTCGGCGGTGGTCGTCGCGCCGCGCGCGGCCAGGTGCGGGCGCAGGCAGTCCGGGAGCGTCACCCAGTCGGGGACGGCGAACACCGGGCCGCGCCGGTCCGGCACCAGGTCGCCCTCGCCGTTCTCCATCGCCGGGACCATCTCGCCGCGCTCGTCGGCGACCCGGCGGCGGGCGAACCCGCCGTACCTGACGTACAGCGGGCCGTCGCCGATCCGCAGGTCACTGAGGATGTACGGGCCCGGTAGACCGGCCACGCGGCGACCCAGCCCGGCGAGGACCTCGGCCAGCTCGCGATCGTCGGCGGGGTAGATCGTGACCAGCTTCCCGCTGGCGCCGCGCGGGGCGTACTTGGCGTTGCGCATGCGCAGGGTGCCGGGGCCGCGCAGGTGCTTGAACGCGATGTCGCGCGGCACGCAGTACTCCCAGGCACGTTCCAGGATCTCGTCGGCGCTCTCCGCGCAGCCCGACACGTGGACCTTCCAGCCCTGCACCGGAATGCGCGTCACCGGCGGCTCGTAGTTGAGCCATTCGTCGCCGGGAATGCGCTGCCAGCCCTCCGGGAGCGGTCGGTGCGCGATGTCGAACTCGGTGGACCTGGTCACCTTCGGCGCGTCATAGAAGAACCGGTCGGCGAGGCAGTAGAGCTCATATCGCTGGTCCACCGGATGTCCTCTCTTCATCGACCGGGGAAGCCGTCCGAAAAGAGGTTCGCAGAGTAAAGAGAGATCTACCAGTACCGGACATCACGACTCGGCCGTGAAACCGTACCGACCAGATCGTGACAGTATGGTCACAGATAGCGTCGGCCGACCCGGATCAACGGAGGGTGTTCCACCGCCGCGTAGTCGGTCGCCAGGACCTCGGCCAGCACCAGCAGATGGTCGTCCGCCGGGATCCGTCGCCGCGTCTCGCACTCCAGCGCCGTCACCCCGCCCTCCGCGATCAGCGCCTCCGACAGCGGCCCGCGATGATGCGGCCCGCCCGCCAGCAGCAGCCGGGCGCTCGGCCGGCCCGCCGCCGCGAACCGGCCCGCCAACACCCGCTGCCCGGCGCCCAGCACCGTCGCCGCCCACCGGTCGCGGCGCCCGAGGACCTCGGCCAGGTACGAGTCCGACGCGACCGCCGCCAGCACGGTCGGCGGCTCCAGCGACACCGACATGAACGAGGTGATCGTGGTGCCCAGATCATCGCGGCCGTCACGCACCGTCAAGATCACCACACCGGTGGCGAAACCGGCGATCGCCTCGGCGAACTCCGTCGCGCTCGGCGGCCCCCCGGTCAGCGGATCTCCCACCGGCCCGGCAGGGTCAGCGGCCCGGCGGCCGGCAGCCCCAGCGACGCCGCGACGCCGCTCAGCGAGCCCCAGCCGTCGAACCGGGCGCCCGCCGCCGTCCGGTCCTCGCTGGACTCGGCGGGACGCAGCCGCTCCAGCGGTGTCACGTGCGGGTAGCCCCGGACCGGGGCGTCGGCGGGCAGTCCGGCCTTCTTGCGGGCGAGGTCGAACGCCCGGTCCAGCCCGCCCAGCTCGTCGACCAGCCCGTGCGCGTGCGCGTCGGCGCCCGTCCACACCCGGCCCCTGGCCAGCTCGTGCGCCCGTTCGCGGGTCATCCCGCGGCCCTCGGCGACCTTGGTGACGAACTCGTCGTAGGTGCGGTCGAGGGAGGCGTTGACGCGCTCCCACTCCGACTCGCTGAAGTCCTTGGTGGCGCTGTACATCCGGGCGTGCGCCCCCTCGGCCACGCTGCCCATCCCGATGCCGACCCGCTCCAGCAGCCCGTTCACGACCGCCTTGCCGACGATCACGCCGATGGAGCCGGTGACGGTGCCGGGCTGCGCCACGATCGTGTCGGCGGCCATCGCCACGTAGTAGCCGCCGGAGGCCGCCACGTTGCCCATCGACACGATGACCGGCTTGCCCGCACGGCCCGCCAGCACGACCTCGCGCCAGATGGCGTCGGAGGCGACCGCCGAGCCGCCCGGACTGTTGACGCGGAACACGATGGCCTTGACCCGGTCGTCGCGGACCGCCGCGCGGAACGCCGCGCCGATCGTGTCCGAGCCCATCGCGACACCCTGCGAGGGCAGCGGGCCGCCGCGCGCGCTGCGCCCCAGCTTGATGGGCCCCTGCCCGTTGATGAACGCCACCACGTCGTTGCCCCGGCCCGGCTGGGGCAATCTTTCGGCGAGCCCGTGGGTGCGGTTGTAGCGGCTGACGTAGCGCAACTGCGCCGTGGACCCGGCGGCCTCGCGGACGTCGGCGTACACCTCGTCGCGGTAGGCCAGCCGGTCGACCAGCCCCGCCTCCACCGCCTCGGTCGGCAGCAGCGGACCGCGGTCGACCAGCTCCCGCACCCGTTCCCGGGTGAGGCCGCGCGCGTCGGCGATGCCCTGGAAGAGCTGCTCGCCGATGGAGTCGACCAGCCGCCGGGAGGACTCCAGGTGCTCGGGGGTGTAGTCCCGCTCCATGAAGGTGTTGGCCATGGTCTTGTACTCGTGCCGCGCGCCGAACCGGGGCTCGATCCCGACCTTCTCCAACGCGCCCCGCAGGAACGGCTCCTCCAGCGCGACGCCGGTCAGCCCCACCTCGCCCGACGGCTGCAGATAGACGCGCTCGAAAACGCTGGCCAGGTAGTACGGCACCGTCCCGCGGCCGCCGTCGCCGAACGTCTCGCTCCACGCCACCGTGAGCTTGCCGGCCTCCCGCAGCGCCGCCACCGCCGCGCGCAGCTCCTGCGTCACCGCCAGGCCCAGCGTGCCGTTGATCCGGACGACCAGGGCGCGGACCCGCGCGTCGTCGCGGGCCCGCCGCAGCCCGTCCAGCACGTCGCGGAGATGGGGACGGCGCATCGACAGCAGGGCCGACAGCGGGTCCGCCGGGGCGGTCTCCACGATCCCATCGCCCAGGTCGAGCTCCAGGACCAGCGGAGCCGTCCGCCGGTCGCGCGCTTCCTTGATCATGCTGACGACTCTGCCGGGTTCCACCATGCGGCAAGCCTATGCGCTCGCCCCCCGGCCGCCCTCGCGCCGGTCCGCATCGACCCTTCGCGGACGCCGGTCAGGCCCCCGACCGGGTCAACGTCCCGTTGCCGGTGGCCGACCCGCCGCCCCGCACCTGGACGTCCAGCCCGTCGCCGACGCGCCGCACCACGACCGTCCCGTCCGTGCAGGGCCCGCTGGTGATCCCCAGCTCCATCCGCTCCCCGCCCACCTCGACGACCGCCAGGCCGCCCGCGCAACGACTGCCGGTCAGGATCCCGGAGTCCTCCCCCTCGGGAAGGGACAGCGTCACGTCGCTCGTGTGGTTCCGGAAGCCGTCGGACTCCGACACCTGGCCCCGCCACGTGCCGCCCAACTGCTCGGGCGTGCGTGACGGCGTCTCGCCGCCGCCCCCGGGGACCAGCACCCAGGCCACCCCCGCGACGACGACCGCGCCCAGCGCCGCCGCCACCCACACCAGCGAGCGCCGCTTCTCCCGCCCACCCGGCGCGACGGTCACGGGACCGCCGCCCACCAGGCCCTCGCCCAAGGACGGGTCCGTCGCCGCCCCGCCATTGGAGAGACCCCCGACCGCAGACGACGTCGTACCCGCGATCGGCGTCCCGCCGGTGTGGGCCGTCCCATCGCCCATGGAGGGCGTGCCGCCTCCGGGTGGCGTTCCGTTCACGGGAGACGCCTCGCTCGGGGGCGGGCCGACCAGGGAGACCTCCCGGGATGGTGGGCCCATGGGGGGCGGGGTCGCCGTCCATGGTGGAGCGTTCTCGGCCGGTGGGGGGCCGGGAGGCGGGAGGTGGACCGGGGGGCCGATCTGCTCGACCCTGTCGATCAGGTCGATGGCCTGCTCGGTGAACGGGTCCGGGGCGGGCGGCGACGCGTCCGGGACCTGTGCCGGGGCCGGGGGGAGGAGCCATTCGAGGATGCCCCACGCGCCCGGGCGGCGTTCCGGGGCCTTGTCCATGCAGAGCAGCAGCAACGGGACCACGGCCTCGGGGACGCCCGCCAGGTCCGGTTCGTCGTCCATGATGCGCCGGAACAGCGCGGGCATCTCGTGGTGGTAGTCGGCGTGCCCGAACGGGGCCCGTCCGGTCGCCGCGAACACCATCGTGCCCGCCCAGGCGAAGACGTCGGAGGCCATCGTCGCCGGCTTCCCGGCGAGCTGTTCGGGAGAGAAGTACGGCGGGGTGCCGATCAGCCGGCCGGTGGCGGTGCGGGCGTCGATGGGACGGGCGATGCCGAAGTCCACCACTCGCGCCCCGTCCGGGCCCAGCAGGAGGTTGGAGGGCTTGAGGTCGCGGTGCACGATCCGGGCGCCGTGGATGGCGGTCAGCCCGCTGACGCTCTGGATCATCAGCCGGATCAGCGCGTCCTCGTCCAGCGGCCCCTCCAGCTCGACCCGCTCGTACAGCGACGGGCCCGCGACGTACTGGCTGACCACGTAGGGCGCGGGGCCGTCCAGCGACGAGCCGAGGATCCGCGCGGTGCAGAACGGCGCGACCCGCATGGCGGCGTGGACCTCCTCGCCGAGCTGTCGGCGGGCGGCGCCGTCGGCCCCGGGGGAGAGGCCGTCGAGCTTGAGCATCTTCACCGCGACCCGCCGGCCCTGGGCGTCCTCGGCCAGGTAGACGGTGCCCTGGCCGCCCTCGCCGAGCCGTCCCAGCAGACGGTGGGGACCGACCTCGCGGGGATCGCGGGGCTCCAGGGGCAGCACGGGCATGGCGTGTCTCCTCGTCAACCTCTGCGCAAGGTACCCGTCGTCGTCCCGCCGCCGATCAGGTTGGGCGACTCGTAGCGCAGACCGCCGCCGTCCAACGTGAGCTTGACGGTGCCGCCCGTGCAGATGCTGGTGTCGGCCTTGTCGGTGACCACGGTCTCGGTGAAGTCCGCCGTCGAGGGGCCGGCGGCGGTCAGCTTGAGCGCGTTCGTGCAGCCCCAGGCGTGGTAGACGGCCCGCCCGTCGGCGGATCCCTCGGTCAGGGTGAGGGTGACGTCGGTGTCGTTGGTGCCGCCCAGCAGCGAGGGGGTCGAGACCTTGCCCTCCCACGTGCCGCTGAACGCCGCCGGGACGCCCTGACCGCTCCCGGTGGTCGTCCCGCCCGTCGGCTGTGCGGTGCCGCCGTTGGAGGTGGTCTCGGGCCGGGACGAGGTGGATCCGGGGAGCGTGCGGTTCGGGTCGCCGTCGTCGTCCCCGAGCAGCGCCACCAGGCCCACGGTGCCCAGCACGACCAGCGCCGTCACCACGACCGTGGCGCCGACCAGGAGCCCCGTGCGTCCCCGCCGCTTCACCGGGGAGGCGGTCACCGTCTCCTGCCGTCCCAGAGGCACCCCGGCCGTCTGCACCGGAGGCGCTGCATCGGAGGGCGGCACCGTCCGCTCCGCCGACGGGTCGGCGAGCCGCACCAGCAGGGCGCGGGCGGTCGGCCGCCGCTGCGGATCCTTGTCGAGGCATTCCAGCAGCAGGCCCAGCACCCGGTCGGGCACTCCCGACAGGTCCGGCTGCTCCGAGGAGATCCTGTGCATCAGCGCCGGGATGTTCCCGCCGCCGCCGAACGGAGGCCGTCCCGTCGCGGCGTACACCATCGTCCCGGCCCACGCGAACACGTCCGACGCCGGTGTGGGCGGCTCCCCGCGCAGCCACTCGGGCGCGAAGTACGCGGGCGTCCCCACCATCTGCGTGTGGGTCTCGGCGTCCACCGCACGGGCGATCCCGAAGTCCACGACCCGGGGCCCGTCGGGACCGAGCAGCACGTTGGCGGGTTTGAGGTCGCGGTGCACGATCCCCGCGCCGTGGATGGCGGTGAGCCCGCTGGCCGTGTTCACCATCAGCCGGTCGAGGTCGCCGCCCTCCAGCGGCCCCCGCTCCTGCACCCGCTGCTGGAGCGACGGCCCCTCCACGAACTCGCTCACCACGTACGGGTGCCGCCCCGCCGTCGAGGAGTCCAGCACCGCCGCCGTGCAGAACGGCGCGACGCGCTTGGCCGACTCCATCTCCCGCGCGAACCGCGACAGCGCCGCCTCGGAGGTCGCCTTGAGGACCTTCACCGCGACCCGGCGCCCGTCGGGGCCGTCACCCAGGTAGACGATGCCCTGGCCGCCTTCGCCGAGCCGCGCCAGCAGACGGTACTGCCCGATCTCGCGGGGGTCGTCGGCCTCCAGCGGAAGGCTCGGCATGGGGTTGTCCCTCCAAGAAGTGTGCGGTCACCTCTGTACGACGCGTCTACGCTATCCGTCGGTTCGACCCCGTATGGTCGGCTCCATGGGAGACGGTGACGGCTGGACCCGCTGCACCCAAGGGCACCAGCACTGGGGCAAGCACGGCGCCGCCGGGATGCTCATCTTCCACCGCGACCCCGCCGGGGGCGCCCATCTCCTCCTCCAGCAACGGAACTGGTGGTGCAGCGGCGCCCTGAGCTGGTGCATGTTCGGCGGCGGCCGGCGCCCCGGGGAGGAGCCGCTGGCCGCCGCGTTCCGCGAGACGGCCGAGGAGTGCACGCTCGACCCCCGGAGGCTGCGCGTCCACGGCCTCCTCACCGACGACCACGGCGGCTGGAGCTACAGCACGGTGGTGGCCTCCGCCGACCACATGCCGAAGGTGAAGCCCGCCTCCCTGGAGACCCGCCGGGCGGCCTGGTTCCCTCTGGAAAAGGTCGAGGGACTGCGTCTCTTCCAGCCGTTCGCGGTCGCGTGGCCTAAGCTCGCCGGCATGTTGTCCCGGCTGGTCCTGGTGGTGGACGCGGCGAACGTGGTCGGCTCCCGCGCCGACGGCTGGTGGCGCGACCGCGCGGGCGCCACCGCCAGGCTCCGCGACGAACTCGCGCCCCTCGCGGAAAAGGGGGTCACCGGTCACCCGGAGGGCCTCCACGACACCTCGTACCCCGAGATCGTCATGGTCGTCGAGGGCGCGGCCCGTCCCGTCGCCGACACGGCCGTCGAGGGCGTCCGCACGGTGGCCGCCCCCGGCAGCGGCGACGACGCGATCGTCGACCTCGTGAGCCACCCCGAGCCCGACGCCACCTACCTGGTCGTCACCGCCGACCGAGAGCTGCGCGCCCGCGTCACCGCGGCGGGCGGCTACTGCGCCGGCCCCGGCTGGCTCCTGTCGCAGATCCCCTGACGCCGGGGCTCTCGGGGGCGAGCCACACGGCCCCCATGGGCGGGACGCGCAGGACGGCGGACGCGGGCTGGGCGTGCCAGGGCTCGTCGGTCGCGTCGACGCGCCCCATGTTGCCGACGCCGCTCCCCCCGTACTCGAACGCGTCGGTGTTGAGGACCTCGCGCCAACCGCCGGTACGGGGCAGGCCGACGCGGTAGTCCTCGTGGGGTTGTCCGGCGAAGTTGACGACGCAGGCCATCACGGAGCCGTTGGAACCGTAGCGGAGGAACGACAACACGTTGCCGCCCGCGTCGTTGGCGTCGATCCAGTGGAATCCGCCGGGCTCGTTGTCGATCGTGTAGAGCGCGGGGGACTCGCGGTAGACCCGGTTGAGGTCGCGGACGAGGCGCTGCATGCCGAGGTGGTTGGCACCCTCCCCGGAGTCGTCCAGCAGCCACCAGTCCAGCGTGCGCTCCTCGGCCCACTCGCCCCCCTGGGCGAACTCGCCGCCCATGAAGAGCAACTGCTTGCCGGGATGGGACCACATGTAGGCGAACAGCGCCCGCAGGCTCGCGAACTTGTTCCAGGTGTCGCCGGGCATCTTGCCCAGCAGGGAGCCCTTGAGGTGGACGACCTCGTCGTGGGAGAGCGGCAGGACGTAGTTCTCGGAGAACGCGTAGATGAGCGAGAACGTGATCTCACCGTGGTGGTAGTGCCGGAACACCGGGTCCCGCTCCAGGTAGGTGAGGGTGTCGTGCATCCACCCCATGTTCCACTTGAACCCGAAGCCCAGACCCCCCAGGTGCGTGGGGCGGGTGACCCCGGGCCACGCGGTGGACTCCTCGGCGATCATCGTGATGCCGGGGTAGCGCTTGTAGACGGTGGCGTTGGTCTCCTGAAGGAAGGAGATGGCCTCCAGATTCTCCCGGCCGCCGTAGACGTTGGGCGTCCACTGCCCCTCCTCGCGCGAGTAGTCGAGGTAGAGCATCGAGGCCACGGCGTCCACGCGGAGGCCGTCGACGTGGAACTCCTCCATCCAGTAGCACGCGTTCGCCACCAGGAAGTTGCGGACCTCGGAGCGGCCGAAGTTGAAGACCAGCGTCCCCCAGTCGGGGTGCTCGCCCTTGAAGGGGTCGGCGTGCTCGTACAGGGCGGTGCCGTCGAAGCGGGCGAGCGCCCACTCGTCCTTGGGGAAGTGCGCGGGCACCCAGTCGACGATGACGGCCACGCCCGCCTGATGCAGCCGGTCGACGAGGTGGCGGAAGTCGTCGGGGTCGCCGAAACGTGAGCTGGGCGCGTAGTAGGAGGTGACCTGGTAGCCCCACGAGGGGCCGTACGGGTGCTCGGCGACGGGCAGGAACTCCACGTGCGTGAAGCCCATGTCCACCACGTAGTCGGTCAGCTCCTCGGCCAACTGCTCGTAGCTCAACCCCTTGCGCCACGAGCCCAGGTGGACCTCGTAGACGCTCATGGGCTCGTGCAGCCAGTCACGGCCCTTGCGCTTGGCCATCCACTCGGCGTCCTGCCACTCGTAGGAGGAGGCGAACACCTTGGACGCCGTCGCGGGAGGGTGCTCGGTCCACTGCGCCATCGGGTCGGCCTTGCCGCGCCAATGCCCGTCGGGCCCGAGGATCTCGTACTTGTAGGCGGCGCCGCTCTCCACGCCGGGGACGAACAACTCCCAGATGCCGCTGGAGCCCAGGGACCGCATCGGGTGCCCCCGTCCGTCCCAGTGGTTGAAGTCGCCGACGACGCGCACTCCGCGCGCGTTGGGGGCCCACACCGCGAACGCCGTGCCGGTCACCTCGCCGAACCCCGACGGGTGAGAGCGCACCCGCGCCCCGAGCGCCTTCCACAGCTCCTCGTGCCGCCCCTCAGCGAACAGGTGGACGTCCAACTCGCCCACCGAGGGCAGATGCCGGTACGGGTCGTCCTGGACGAGCTCGGGTCCCTCGCCGTACGTGACCGCCAGCCGGTAATCGGGGACGGCCCTCGGGTCGTCGAACGTCAGAGTGGCCTCGAACACCCCTTGGTGGACGTGCCGGAGGGGATGACGCTTCCCGTTCGGGAGGACGACCTCGACCTGCTCGGCCAGGGGACGGAGCGCTCGGAGGGTGATGCCGTCGGGCCCGGGATGGGCCCCGAGGATGGAATGCGGATCGTGGTGGTCCCCTCCGACGAGCCGGTCGAGCTCCTCGTGCGTCACCGGTGCCATGGTGATCTGGGCCTCCCTGTCATCCGCCCTGTCATCCGTCCCGGATGCTCAGAACCTATGCCTGCCCCGTGACGGCGGTGTTTCACCTCCGGTCGACGATCAGGGAGACGTTTCCTCGGGTCGGATCAGGAACGGTCGCGTGTGCGGTACTCCCCGTAGCGGCGCATCGCCCGGTCGGCCAGCCCGTACAGGCGTTCGTTCTCCAGGACGAGGCGGCGGGCGCGGGCCAGCGGGGCGCGCCCGACCCAGTGGGCGGCGGCGGCGGGGCACGGGCGGCGCACCACGCCCTCGCCGACCGGCGTCTCGCGGCTCCTCAGCTCCTCCTTGTAGCGCCAGCCGACGCCGGGCCCGAGGTCCATCTCCCGGATGCCCTCCTTGGCGGCGGCCTCGGCCATGTGCAGGTGCAACGCCATCCCGGGGGAGTACCGCGCGAACTCCGGGTCGTACACCGGGAACCATGTGATCAGCGTGTGGTCGCTGCGCAGCCCGAAGTGCCCGGCCACCGGCCTCCCGTCGGCGTACAGCATGGACAGCGACCCGGCGAAGTCGTCCCCGTGGACGCCGTGCAGCAGCTCGATCAACGCCACCACCCACGGACGCGCGAACCGGTCGGCCCGGCCCATCGCCCGGTACTGATCCGACTTCCACCGCCGCACCAGCCGCAGCGACTCCGCGTCGCGGACGTCGAAGTCGAACGTCACCTCGCCGACGTCGCGGCCGAGCCTGCGCTCCTTGTACCGGGTCTGTTTGACGACCTTGGAGCCCCTGGCCCGGAGCCCCTCGACGTACCCGTCGAAGCCGCCGCTCAGGTCCATGAGCACCGAACCGAGCGTCTTCGCGGTATACGGCTCGAACCACGGCTGACCCGCCGCCAGCGTGCCGTACTCCCAGACGCCCAGGCCGCAGCCGCGCAACAGCTCCCGGGCGTCCACGTCGAGCCCGGGGGAGTGGACGAGCCCCTGGCACAGCGACAGCCACCCCCCGATGGCCGCGCCGACCCCCCGCCCCTTCAGCTCGAACGGGAAGAAGCCCACCACGTCGGGGCCCTCCTGGAGGACGGCGACCCGGGCCCCGCCGCGCACCCGGTCGACGGCGCGCGCGTAACCGGCCGACATGAACGGGTTGGCCTGCCGGGGGGCCGACGCCTGCATCGCGCGCCAGGCGGCCAACTCGGCGTCCCCCAGCTCACGGGGGCGGACCACGGAGATCTGCACGGCGCTCCTCTCAGGAAGTGCGGTCCATCCAGCGGACCTCGTAGGGGTCGAGGCGGACCCTCCGATCGCCGACGTACGTCTCGAGCAGGTCGTCGGAGACGTTGACGGCCACGGTCATCCGCGGCTGGGCGAGCACCCGCACCTTGGCGGAGGAGGGCCGCACGTCGATCATCCGGGTGCCGGCGGGGAACCACCGGGCGAACTCCTGGAGCACGCCCAGCATCCGCCCGGGGGCGCCGCCGTCGGGCACGGACGTGGTCACCCACAGGCAGCCCTCGCAGGTGCGGTCGCCGTCCTTGGGGATCCGGTTCCAGTACAGCACCGTGGACACCCCGGTCCTGGCCTGGTCGATCAGCGACGCGACGTGCATGGCCGCGCGCCGCCGCTCCGACCAGGGATCGGTGTCGGGCTCGATGTAGTACTCGTTCCACCAGATCGGCAGGGAGGTCTTCGAACGCAGCCACCGGTTGATCGCCACGAACTTGTCGAGCGCGGTGACCGCGTCGGGATAGACGTCCCGGTCGTCGCTGGCGGTGGGCCCGTCGACGGAGACGAAGTCCGCGCCCCGGCTGTTGGCCAGCCAGTACTCCACCGCGTCCAGCGCGATCTGGTCCACGCTGCCCCAGGGGCCGCGCAGCGCCGAACCCTGCCCGCCGACGTGGCTGTACATCGGGACGTACGGCCCGCCGACCTCGTTGGCCGGGTTGACGGCCTTCACGGCGTCGTAGACCAGGTTGTACATCCGGGTGTAGCCCTCGTGGTCCCAGCGCACGCGCTGCGGGTCGTAGAAGCCCTTCAGCTCGTTCCAGACCGCGAAGTGCCGGACGTACGGGTAGCGGCGCGCCACCGCCGCGGACAGTCGCGCGAAGTCGGCGTAGTGCCGCGGCCGGGGAGCGAACTCGAGTCGGCTCCAGTCGGTGTCGCCGGGCCTGCCGCCCTTCATCCAGTCGGGCGCGCAGCACAGGGTGATGACGGGGACGCCGCCGGTCCGGCGGATGTACTCCATCCGCCGGTCGAGCGCGGCCCAGTCGTACCGGCCCGGCGCCGGCTCGGGGTTGTCGGCGCCCCAGCCCATGATGTGCTGGTTCTGGACCAGCGGCCGTGCGGCGATCGAACGGGCGGCGACCTCGCTGGCCGGGCCCACGTCGGCGCTGCGGTCGGTGTGCGTGAAGCCCCACACCGGCCAGGGGGCGGAGTACGGCGCGCCGACGACGCCGAGCGCCTTCGGCGGCACCCGGACGGGAGCGCCCGCCTCCTCGACACCGCCGTCCCGCAGCACCGCGTGGCCGACGACGGCCCCGGCCAGCGCCACCAGCGCGACGATCGCGCCGATCACCCACAGGCGTCCGCGGCGGGCGGAGGTGTCGTTCATGGTGATCCTCGGTTCGGGCGGGAGAACGTGAACGACTGGCGGCGGACGCCGTTGTCGAAGCTCGACAGCAGCGGTACGGGATCGCCGTCCGTGCGCAGCCCCGGCAGCCGGTCGAACAGCTCCCGGAACATGATCCGCAGCTCCATCCGGGCCAGGTTGGCGCCCAGGCACAGATGCGGGCCCGGGGCGCCGAACCCCACGTGCGGGTTGGGGCTGCGCCGGATGTCGAAGGCCCCCGGGTCGGGGAAGACCTCCGGATCGTGGTTGGCGGCCTGGTAGAAGAGCACCACCTTGTCGCCCGCCCGGAAACGGTGGCCGTTCAGCTCGTGGTCGCGGGTCAGCGTGCGACGGAACTGCATGATGGGCGAGCAGTACCGGACGATCTCCTCGATCGCGCCGCCGATCCGGCCGTCGTAGTCGGCCAGCAGCGCCTCGCGCTGATCCGGGTGCTCGGTGAACAGCCGCAGCCCGTGCGCCAGCGCGTTGCGGGCGGTCTCGTTGCCCGCCACCAGCAGCAGGTCGAAGAACGACCCCAGCTCCCGGAGCGTCAGGTGCTCGCCGTCGGCCCCCGGCTGCGCGTTGACCAGCGCCGACACCAGGTCATCGGCGGGCTCGGCCCGGCGGGCCCGGCCCAGCCGCGCCATCAGGACGTGCAGGTCGGCGATCGCGCGCAGGTTGCCCGCCAGCAGCCGCAGCGTCCGCGGCCGGGCGAGCGAGCCCCGGACCCCGGCGTACGCGGTCATCGCGTCGACGCGCCGCAGCACGTACGGGCGGGTCCGCTCGGGAATGCCGAGCATCGCGCAGATGACGTGGACGGGCAGCCGGGCCGCGACCTGCTCGACGAAGTCCCGGGGCCCCTCGGCCAGCACGTCGTCCACGATCCGGGCGGCGGCGGCCCGGACGTCGGCCTCGATCCGCGCCAGCATCCGCGGGGTGAACGCCCGCGACACGATCCGGCGCAGCCGCGCGTGCCGGGGGTCGTCCATGTTGATCATCGGGGTGCCGAGCAGCGCTCCCAGCCACGGCGGAGGCTCGGGCGACGTCGCCGCGGGCTCGCTGCTGAACGTCTTCGCGTCCCGTCCGGCCGCCACCACGTCGGCGTGCCGGACCAGGGCGTGGAAGCCGTGCCCGCCGCGCACGAACGGCACCCGGGGCTCGGCGAAGAAGACCGGCGCGCCCTTCTCCCTGAGCCTGGCGAAATCCGCGAGTCGGTCCTTCTCGGGGCGATCCCAGAACGCCATGTCCACCAGGTCGATGTCGGCGATGGCGGGATGCAGTGCCACGCTCTCTCCCGTGGGTTCGCGGAAATACGGATCGGCCGGCCACTGCGTCACGTTAGTGCCACGACGGGGCGTTCAACGAGGTCCGAGCGTTCGGCCATACCGTTTAGAGCGATTTTCCAGAGGAGGGGGTCCTGCGATTTTCCCGTGCCATGCGTCGGCATGGGAAGGGCATTGCCCGCCGGGAAAATGTGACCGCACGGGCGCGCCGAGAGGGGGTCGCGCCGATGGCTCCGCCCGTGCGATCACAGTCCGTGAGTCCCGGGATGGCCCGGGATTCAGTCCTGCCTGGCCTTGCTGTCATGGGCACCTAACGGACCGGTGGCACCCGCGCCCCGATCCGCCCCCGGAGGAGGACCGGGCCGGGCGGCCACGCCGCCGCGGTGATCATTCCTCCTCCCGGCTCCGGCGGGCCTGGTCGGCCAGCAGCGCCCGAAGGCCGGGCGCGTCGTCGGCCGCCACGGTCATCGCGTGACCGGCCTGGAGCTGCGCGTCCGTGAGGTCCCCGCTGCGCGTGGCGTACCAGCGACCCGCGTCGCTGCGCCACACGATCCAGCCGGGGAACTCCGCCTCGAAGGCCGCTTTGAGGTGGTCGAAGTCCCCCATCCCGGGACGTCCTTTCGCGAAGCGCCGTTTCTGTATACAAATGTGAGCGACAGGTGCGGAGGCGTCAAGCTGTCCGTAAGAGGACCGTCCCTCGGCGGATAGCGCCGGATCGGAGGTGAAGCCCGGTGCAGGATCGACCGGCGTACCTCCGTATCGCCACTGAGCTGCGGGAACAGATCCAGCGCGGCGACTACCCACCCGGCTCCCGATTGCCCACCCTCGCCCGGCTCTGCCAGACCCACGGGGTCTCCCAGATCGTCGTCCGGCACGCGATCGCGCTGCTCCGGGGCGAGGGCCTCGTGGAGACCCGCCGGGGCGGCGGCACCGTGGTCCGCGTCCGGCCGCCGGCCCGCCGCATCGCGATGAACCGCTACCTCAACGCGCCCGCGCAGCCGCCGGCCGACCGGCCGCCGGAGCCGCCCGCGCCGGAGCCGCCGCCCGAGCCCGCCACCGCGTTCACCCGCGACCAGCGCATCGGCTGGAGCGAGTACCGCCTCGACCGCACCTTCACCCGTGTCCGGGCCGACGCTCATCTGGCATCCCTCTTCCAGGAGCCCGTGGGCACCCCGTTGCTGCGTCGTCACTTCGTCTTCCACTCCCGTGGCGAGCCCCAGCAGATCTCCACCAGCTATCTGCCGTGGGCGCTGGTCGAGGGCACCCCGGTCGCCGACCCGGCCCGTGAGCCGTGGCCCGGCGGCACCCCCGCCCAACTGGTCTTTCTCGGCCATCCGGTGACCCGGGTCGAGGAGTCCGTCCAGGCCCGCATGCCGACCCCGGACGAGGCGGAGACCCTCCGGCTCGCGTCCGGTGTGCCCGTTCTGACGATCACCCGCCGCATGCTCTCCGGCGACCGGCCCTACGAGGTCTGCCGCGACATCGTCATCCCGGCCGACCGCGCGATCCTCGATTACTCCATAGATCTGTGATCACTCGATGGACCTGTGACGGCCGGGCCCCGCCCCGGCGAACAGGACCACACCCAGGTCCGTGAGCCGCCGGCACGCCTCGGCGGCGGCCTCGGGGGAGCCCAGTGCCCGGGCGGCCAGGTCCTCCAGACGGAGGGGCAGCCCGTCCGGCCCGACCAGCTCCGGCGGGCCCGCCCAGGTGTGCCGCCACTCCGCCACGCACGAGCGGACGGCGGCCAGCCTCATCAGCGTGGCCAGCGGTCCGGCGAACAGCGGCACCGCCTCGTCGCGGGTCCGGTCGGGGAACAGCGCCCCCGCGATCAGCCCGAGCGGGAGCGGCCCGCCCGCGATGAGGTCGAACACGTGCGCGAGGCTCAGCCGCCCCGGGTCACCGGCGATCACCGAGCCGATCCGCCGGTAGATCCGGTCGGCCTCGCGCTGCAGTTCGGCGGTCATCACCGCCGTCGTGAAGTCCGGCCAGCCGAGCAGCATCCGTTCCCCCGGATCCAGAAGCCGGTGACCCCAGGAGAGGGGAATGTCGCCCATCAGCGCCGTGGCGCGCCGGACGGGCTCACCTAGCCCCAGCAGCGGCCTGCGCGCGTCGACCATCGCGGCGAACCCGCCGAACACGTCCTCCGGCGCGTACCCGGCCTCCCGGCCCGGCTGGACGTAGACGTTCAGGAACGACTCCCAGGCCTCGCGGACGGCCCACAGCTCCCGGGTGGCCCGCGCGACGGTCTCCGGGCCGGCCGCCCGGATCGCGACCTGGGCCGCGCGCTCCTCGTTGCGCGCGCCGCGCCGCGCCGACTCGTACGCCACGAGCGCCAGCAGCTCGTCGGCGCCCAGGGTGTGCAGCAGGGCCAGGCCGACCGACATCCGCCGTCGCCCGCCGACCAGGCCGAGCAACACGGAGTCCTCCTCCACGGTGACGTCGGGGTCACCGATCAGATGGATCTCGTCCGGCGGTCGCACGCCCGCCCGCCGCGAGACGTCCGCCACGGCCGCCCACAGCCCGGGCGCCTGCCGCACGGTGACCGGCACGCTGGCCATCATCCACGCTCCAGTCGGTAGTCACGATTGCGCGCACTGTATCCAGCGATCGGCCGCGCCCGCATTCGTACGGTCAAACCGTTATGACACTGAGTGATATGCCCTGTCGGGCGTACTGTGGGATGGATGGGCTTTTCGATCCGAATTCAGGGGGAATGGGTCATGGCCACCTTCATGGATGTGCACCGCGACATGGCCGGAATCACCGCCGAGCGACTCCGCGAGGCGCACGACGCCGACCTGGCGATCCAGTCCGAGGAGAACGTCTCCTTCGAGCGCGCCTGGGCCGATCCGGTCTCCGGCGTCGTCTACTGCCTCTCCGAGGCCCCGTCCGCCGAGGCCGTCCGGCGCGTCCACGCACGCGCCGGCCACCCCGCCGACGAGATCCACCCGGTGCCGCTCACGATCTGACCCGGAGCGCCCGCCGCACCGCCGATGCCCGATGGGGCTCACGCCTCGAAGAGCCAGTCCTCCTCGCCGGGGCGGGCCTCGTCCGGCTCGGCGGTGAGGGCGGCCCGGCGGGTGAGGACGACGTCGGTGACCGCGATGGCCCCGCAGACCGCCATGACGGCGGCGACGCCGCCGCGCACCGACCACAGGTCGAGGGAGAGCATCACCTGGGCCACGGTCATGGCGACCACGAACGACACCGAGCCGGAGACGATCACCCGGGCCGGCGGCGTGAGGCGCGGCAGCAGGGGCCAGGTGGCCAGGCCGGGGCCGGTCAGGAGGAAGAGCAGCGTCAACGGCCCGGCGAGCGGGCCGCCCATGTCGAGGACGGTGAGGGTGGCCCCGGCCAGGCCTAGGGCCGCCACCACGGCGACGGCGAGGAGTCGGGGGCACGGCATGGTCACGAGCCCAAGATGTGGAAGCGTTCGAAGACGACGATGACGTACAGGGCCAGCAGGGGCCAGACGGAATAGCCGAGACCCTGCAGGGCGGGGTGTCGGGACGGACGGCCGCGCAGGCGGGCGATCTCGCGCGCGGTGAGGGAGATGACGAGCAGGAGGGTCGCGAGCACCCCGACCTGCGTCCACGTGGTCTTGCCGACGCTGAACCCGGTCGCCGGCGGCACGGGCGGGGGAGCCCCCGGAGGCGGCGTGCGGAGGGCGAAGACGTCGGCGTCCTTGTGCCGGAACACCGGCCGCAGGTCACGGGAGGCGCTCAGGGCCTTGACCAGACGCCGCCCGTGGTCCGCCGAGAGCCCGTAGGTGTAGTGGTTGTACGACTCGTTCCCCCGGGTGGTGAGGAAGACGCCGCCGGGACGCTGCCGCAGGGCCTCCACGATGGGGCGGACGTCCTCCGGACGCGAGGGGGCCTGCAGTTCGGTGTAGTTCCAGCGTTCCTGCGCGGCCAGACCCCAAGGGGCCTGCGGGAACGCCCCGACGGGGCCCCGCCGACCGACCTGCCAGACCAGGTTGACGCGGCCCTGCGGGGCGGTGCGCAGGATGGTCTCGAACGCCTCGACCTCGCCGGCCCGGACCCGTTCGAAGTTCTCGTTGCCGAACCGGACGAACAGGAAGGAGCCCGCGATGAGCAGCCCGCAGACGGCGGCGGCGGTCACCGCCCGCACCGGCCGCGCGATCGCGAACGCGGTCGGGAAGAACAGGTACGCCATCAGCAGACAGGCGCCCGGCAGGATGAAGAAGTAGACCCGCAGGGTGATCTCGCCGCCGTAGTTCTGCAGCCCGATCGCCAGGAACGGCACGAAGAGCAGCACCATCGCCACCCGGTCGTCGAACCGCCAGCGCCGCCGCCGGTACAGGCCGCAGAACGCCAGCGACACCACCGCCACGGCGATCAGGATGCGGGTCCGCTGGATCGTCGCCAGCTCCGGGCTCTCCCGGGTCACCCGGCCGCCGACGCTCATCCCCAGGGTGTCGGCCAGGTTGCCGATGCCCGAGAACAGGCTCTCGGTCTGGCCCTCCCAGTACGCCTTGGCCATGTAGCTCAACCAGGCGGCGATCACCACGCCCATCAGCAGCGGCAGCCCCCGCAGCGTGCAGCGCCGCATGAGCACGAGGCCGGTCGCCGCGAACAGCATCAGGTACGGGGTGAGCTGGTGGCTCGCGACCGTCACCGCGAACACGCCCAGCAGGACGACGAACACCACGGTCCGCTCACCGGGCCCCGGATGCCCCACCTGCCGTTCGCCGGGCGTCCTCAGACCGACCCCGCCCCGGGAGAACGGCCCCCGGCGGGGCCGCCACGGCTCCGTCTCCCCGGCGGGCATGAACCAGTTGAGCAGCACGCCGAGGAACACCAGGTACAGCGCGAACGCGAACCCCTGGGGGGCGAAGTAGTCCTGCCCCACCCAATCTGCGGCCACCAGCAGCCAGGCGGCGAACCACTTGGCGCGCCAGTTGGCCCACATCACCCGCAGGATCAGGTAGAACGCCACCAGGTACAGCAGCTCCAGACCCACCGACGACCAATGCATGATCGGTGCGAGGTCATCGACGCCGGCGGCGCGGGTGACGAAGCCGACCGCGGCGAAGAAGGCGGGCCAGCTATAGCGGGCGTCCAGCGTGACGTGCGGCTCGCCGGTCCGGGTGATGTACTCCACGAACCCGAGGTGCTGCCACGCCGTCGGCGGCCGCGCCAACTCCTCCACCGCCGGCCCCAGCCCGTGCAGCATGAACACCAGCGCCACCACCTGGACGCAGAGCAGCGCCCGATGCGGCCTGCTCAACGCCAGCGTGCCGAAGAACGTCAGGACCAGCACCGCCGCGCTGACGAGCGTGGCGACGGGCAGCACCGAGACGAGCCCGTACCCCGTCATGTCGTCCAGGTCCACCCGCGTGAGCGGCGCCCAGAACAGCACGAGCCCCAAGACGAGGCCCACCGTGAGGCACACGGTCGGCACGCGCGAGGGCGGGTGTGCCGGAGAGGAGACCGGCGGTGACGCCGTGCTCGCTCTCTCCTCGCTCACGGCCACCATCAGACGCCCCCCGTGGAGACCGCCACCGGAGCCGGGGACACGCAGGCGCGGCGCAGGGACGGCAGGACGGCGGCGGCGATCACCACGTTCACGCCCAGCACCACCAGCCCGATGGTCACCAGGTCGGCCCCGTCGAACAGCAGCGGCACCAGCGCCAGCACCCCCAGGAACCGGGCGCCCTGCAGCACGGCGATCATCCGGGTCCGCGACCGCACCCGCAGCACGCCCACGTACAGCTCGATCAGCGCCTTGGGCAGGATCGCCACCGCCAGCAACTGCAGCAGCGGCGCGCCCTCCTCGGCGTACCGGTGGCCCAGCAGTTCCAGCGCGAACGGGCAGGCGACCACGACGAGCGCCACCGTGGGCGTCATCAGCATGAACGTCCGACGCAGCGCCGCCCGGGTGTGGGCGGCCAGCTCCGAGCCGTCGAACGCGCCCTCCACCGTCAGCGACAGCGACAGCGTGATCGCCAGCAGTTCGAGCATGATGCCCAGCGCCCACGCCATCTGGAAGTACGCGTTGACGGCGTCGTCCTGCAGCCGCGAGGCGACCACGACGGGGATCAGGCTGATCGACGCGTACTGGAAGACGCCGCCCAGGTAGCCGCCGCCGAAGTAGCGGAGGATGTCGCGGTGGGTGGGCCGCTCGCCGCGTCCGTAGTTGTCCTCGCGGTGCCGGGGCAGGAGCCGCCGGAAGATGAGCGCGTTCACCGGCGCCAGCGCCACCAGCACGGGGATGAACCAGGACAGCACGACCCCGTCCTCGGGATGCAGCGTCAGCGCCAGCACCACCAGCAGCAGCAGCTTGACGAGCCCGAACACCAGGTTCACCACCGGGACCCAGGCGGCGCGGCGGAGCCCGGTGAAGACGGCCTCCTGCTGGTTGAACAGGTTCCAGGCCACGGCCAGCGCCAGGAACGCCAGCCCCGGCGCCCAGCCGTCCAGCCGCTCGTACACGGGGGCGCGCGACGGCACCACCAGCAGGAACCCCAGCCCCAGCAGCACGGCGCCCGCCGAACCGACCCCGTAGCAGGTCAGCACCAGTCTCTTGGCGTTGCGGGCGGTCTGCGGGAGGAACCTGATGAGCAGGAAGTTGAGCATGGTCACGCCGCCGACGAACATGATCGCCTGGACGGCCGCCCAGTTCCGCCCCACGATGCCCGGGTCCTCGTCGTAGAGGAACGCTCCAAGCGTCCAGTACGCCAGCCCCAGCAGCCCCGTGAACGCCCCGTTGGCGACCAGCGCGTACGCGTTGCGGAACAGCGGGTCCGACAGGTCGCCGCGCAGGCCGCCGACGACCGCGCGCACCGGGTTGCGGCCGCCCATCCGGACCTCGTGCTGCGCCGCCCTCACGGCCCCGCCCCCATCGCCCGGGCCGTGGAACGCAACCGGCGGACGACGGCGTACCCCTTGGTCAGCATCCGGTCGAACGCGTAGGTCCGGGCGACGTCCCGCCCTTCGACCACCTTCGCGAACGTGCCGAGGCCCATCGCCCAGCGCACCGTCAGCCGGGGGAGCGCCAGTGCGTCCTCGTCGCGGGGCAGCCGGTTGGCCACGGCGCAGGCGGACTCGTAGCCCACCTCCCGGGCCGCGCGGCGCACCCGCGCGCTGGAGTAGCCGTACGGGTACGCCATCGTCCTCACCGGCCGGCCGAGCCGGTCCTCCAGCAGGCCCTTGTTGCGGGTCAGCTCCTCGAACAGCGCGGTGCCCGGCACCTGGTCGAGCTCGGGATGGCTGTGGCTGTGCCCGCCGATCTCGATGCCGTGGTCGGCGGCCTCGCGGACCTGCGCCCACGTCAGCGTGCGGCCCGGCGGCCGTCCCGCCCCGTCGGGCCCGGCGTCGGCCAGCCAGCCGGTCGTCACGAACAGGGTCGCGGGGAACTTCAGCTCGGACAGGACGGGCAGCGCGTTGGCGTGGAAGTCGGCGTAGCCGTCGTCGAAGGTGATCACCACGGGCTTGGCGGGCGGCGGGTCGTTCCCGGCGAGCAGGTCCGACACGGTGACGGGTGTGAAGCCGCGCTCGGCGAGCAGCCCCATCTGCCGGGCGAACGTGTCCGGTCGGACCGCCAGCCGTCGGGTGGCCTGCGACGGGCGCGCGTTGACGGAGTGGTACATCAGCACCGGCACCGCCGGCCGCGTCACCGGTCCGCTCCGGTCGGAACGGGCCGGTGCGTCGCACGGATCCCGGAGGCCGAGCCGACCGCGTACCCCCAGGCCGTCCAGGCGAGCCCGACGGTGATCGCGGCGGCGCGTCCCAGCCCTCCGAGGTCGCCGCACGCCGCCTCGCGCAGCCCCCGGACGGCCCCGCGCGGCAGCGTCCGCAGGGCGTGGGCGCGCTCGCTGGCCAGCCCGTCCTGGGCACCGACGCTACGGGTGACCAGCGCCTTCGACAGCCCCTCGGCGTAGCAGCGCTCCCGGAAGTACGCGAAGCGGGCCCGCTCGTCGGGGACCCGATGCCAGATCACCGCCGCGTCGTCGTAGATCAGCTCCGCTTTGGGGGCCGCCTGCCGCAGGCGGATGCAGAACTCCGTCTCCTCACAGCCCAACGGCCTTCTCCCGTGGTCGCGGCCGATGCCGCCGGCGAAGCCCCCCGCCACCGTGAACGCCTCACGACGGAACGAGGCGTTGCCGCCCATCAGGTTGCGGATCGGGCCCGGGGTCATCCCCCGATAGGTGCAGCCGACCGTCCAGTCGAACTCCTCGGGGAACCAGCCGGGCCGCCGCCCGCCCTCGGTCGGGTCGTCGCCCCCCGGCGGCGGATGCCCGAGCCGCAGCCGCTCCGACGACGGCGAGCCGGGCCACAGCGCCAGCGTGCGGCCCCCGACGCCCATCACGCGCGGGTCGTCGTAGTGGCCGGCGAACGCGTCCAGCCAGCCCGGCGCGGCCACCGCGTCGTCGTCGAGGAACGCGACCACGTCGCCGCGCGCGACCGCGACGCCGGTGTTCTTGCCGCCCGACAGGCCCCGGCCCTCGGCGTTCTCCACGACGACCGCGTCGGGCAGCGACGCCGACAACCGCGTGCGCAGGTCGGGGTTGTGGTCGACGACCAGGACGATCTCCTCCGGCGGGCGGCTCTGGGCGCGCACCGACGCGACGGCGGCGTGCACGTCCTCCCACCGGCGTTCGGTGTAGGCGCAGATGACGACCGAGATGTTCACTTCCGCCCCAGGTGGCCCGAGCGCAGCCGGGCGTAGGCCCGCAGGGCCCGGTCCGCGCGGTCGTACAGCTTCCGGTTGGTGAGCACGGCGTCGCGCGCCCTGTTCAGCGGGACGGCGCGGGCCCAGTGCAGGGCGACGCCCGCCGCGTGCCGGGACAGCGGCCTGGCGACCCGGCCCTCGGCGATGGAGATCTCGCGGCTCTTGAGGCCCTCCTTGAACTCCTTGCCGCCGCGGCCCATGGCGATCTCGGTGATCTCGGCGGCGGCGCAGCCCTCGGCCAGCCGCAGGTGGCCGATCATGCCGGGCGAGTACCGGGCGAACCGCGTGTCGTAGGCGGGGAACCAGCCGGCCATCACCGACCCGCACCGCAGCCCGAAGTGCGCCGACACCGGTTCGTCGCCCGCGTACAGGACGCTCAGCACCCCGAAGCCGGTCCGGTGGAAGTGCCGCACGAGCGCGACGATCCACGGCCGGGCGAACCGGTCGACGCGGCCGGTCCGGGTGTACTGGTCGGACTTCCAGGCCATCAGCCGATCCAGTTCGGCCTCGTCGCGGCAGTCGAAGACGTACCGGACCCCGCCGACCTCGCGACCGAGCTTGCGCTCCTTGTACCGGAGCGTCTTGTGGGTCTTGGGCGACGCCCGCCGGGCCTCCTCCAGGAACGCCGCGAAGCCCCCGCTCAGGTCCATCACGGGCTCGGCGCGGCGCACGGAGTGGAACGGCGCGAAGGTGGGCTGATGGGCGAGCAGATGGTCGAAGTCCCAGACCCCGAGCCCGCAGGCCCGCAGCAGGTCCCGGGCGTCCAACCGCAGACCCGGCGGCGCCACGATGCCCTGTAGGTCGGTCAGGCCGAAGCCCACCGGATGCCCGATCCCCGCCCGGGCGTGCTCGTAGGGAAGGAACGCGGCGACCTCGCCGCCGTCCTCGACGACCGCGACGCGGACCCCGGGACGGAACCGGCCCACACCCAGGGTGAACTCCGGGGCCAGGAACGGGTTGCCGAGTTCGGGATCGGTCTGCTGGAGGGCCCGCCACCGGGCGATCTCGGACGCGCCGAGATCGGCCGGACGGACCACGCTGATCTTCACAGGCGGTCCGATCCCTCAGTCCAGGGCGCTCAGCACCGGCAGCGGTTCGGGCGCGGGCTCCCCGGCGGGCGCCAGCGGCCCCTGGAAGCGCAGCCGGACCATGGTCCTGAGCACCCGCCAGCCGTCCCGGAAGGTGTTCAGGTTGGACTCGCCGAACCGGCGCTCGGTCTCGTGGCTGGGCACCTCGGCGATCCGCAGCCCCGCGCGGACGGCGTTGACGCACATCTCGGTCTCGATCTCGAACCCGGTGGACCGCAGGCACAGCCGTTCGACCGCGCTGCGCCGCATCGCCACGAACCCGTAGCAGAGGTCCGACCACCGCTGGCCGTAGAGCAGGTTCGCGGTGCGGGTGAGCATCCGATTGCCCAGGCTGCGGAGCCCCGTCAAATCGTCCGAGCCGCCCCCGCAGGCGTATCGGGTGCCCTTGACGACGTCGTATCCGCGGCACAGCAGGGCCAGGAAGGCGTCGAATTCGGCCGGGTCCATGCTGCCGTCGGCGTCCAACATGATGATGAGGTCGCCGGTGGCCGCCGCCATTCCGCGACGCATCGCCGAGCCCTTTCCGGTCGGCGGCTCGACGATGATCTTCGCGTCGGGGCGAATGGCGAGGGCCACCTCCACCGTGCCGTCCGCGGACTCCCCGTCGACGATCACGATCTCGTCCACCGCCGTCAGCCGCGGCATCAGCCAGCGCAGGTTGTCGGCCTCGTTGAGGGTCGGGATCACGGCGGTGACCGTGGGCCACTGCATCCGTCGTCCGGACGGTTCGAGGCGGTGGAGTCGGCCGACCGCGGCGCCCACCAGGGGATGGTGGGAGTGCACGGGATTCCCCGTACCTTGGTGGCGCCTCGTCCCGTTGGATGACGGGTGGCCCCATGTCGTCTTCTGTCTTCGCACCGAACACTCCCTCAGGTGACGCGGCCGACACGGTGCCCGGCGCGGTTCGCGCCGGGCACGGCAAATCACTGCAAAGGGGGGTTCGGTTATCGTTGAAGGAACGGTCTTATTCGGGATCGTTCAGGTCGTCAGATGCGGCAGGGAACCCAGCGGGACGTGCAGCCAGGACGGCCGATTGCGGGCTTCGTAAAGGACCTCGTACACCGCCTTGTCGAGTTCGAAGGCGCGCAGCAGCAGCGCGTGCGCGCCGGGATCGGGACCCCCTCCGTCGGCGTAGCCCCGGCAGAAGGCGCTCCGGTTGCGGTCGGCCCATTCGCGGGCGCGCGCCTCGAGCAGCTCGGACTGCCCGGCCGCGACCTCCTTATGGCCCGCGAGCAGGAACCGCGCCGCGTACTCGAACGAGCGCAGCATCCCCGCCACGTCCCGCAGCGGGTGCGCGGGGGCCTGACGCTCCGCCAGCGTCCGGGCCGGCTCGCCCTCGAAGTCCAGCAGCACCCAACCGCGGTCGGTGCGCATCACCTGACCCAGGTGATAGTCGCCGTGGATGCGCTGCACCGGGACCGGCCGATCCAGCTCCGCGAGGTCCGCGTAGACCGCCCGGATCGACGCGGCGTACGGCGCCAGCTCGGGGACGTCCGTACAGGCGGCCTCCAACTGCTCGTGCATCCGCGCGGACGCCGCCCGCAGCACGTCGGCGGGCGCGTCCCGCACCCCGAACGCGTCGGCCAGGTCGCGGTGCACCGTGGCGGTGGCCGTGCCCAGCCGTCGGGCCTCCGCGGAGAAGTCACCGCCGGCCTCCTCGGCGTGCAGCTCCGCGCTCCCGTACAGGTCGCGGACGCTGGTGGTGGCGAGCTGCCAGCCGTCGGACGCCGTGCGCAGGAACTCCGACAGCATGCCCACGGTGGCGTGCCGTTCCTCCGCGTCCTCCTCGATGCGCATGTCGACCCAGCCGTAGAGCCGGGGGATGTGCGCGCATCCGGCGTTCGTCAGGGCGAGGTTCAACTCCAGGTCGGGATTGACCCCGGGCGTGATGCGGCGGAACAGCTTGTAGATGTAGTCCTCGCCGAACACCAGCGAGGTGTTGGACTGCTCCGCGGTGCCCGCGAGGGAGGCCAGTCCCGTCTCGACCTCGGCCCCCGGCACCCGATGGAACGACAGCGGCCCCACCGACGCCTCGGACGCCAGGTCGGCCAACAGCACCTGCGTCAGGTCCGGGTCGTGCGCGGCGTCGTAGACGTGCATCCCGTCCACCGCGAGGATCTCGGCGTACTGCAGCCGGTCCGGCAGCCGGTTCCGGTAGCCGAGCAGCAGTTGGTAGAGGTCGCTCGCGCCGTCGTCCTGCCGTACCCGGACGAGCGTGTGCCGCAGCGCGAGCCCCTCGGGGGCGGGCGCCGACAGGTCGGTGCCGACGACGATCTCGACCCCGGTGACCTCCCTGCCCTTCCCGGCGAACCAGCGCCGGCGCGGAAGCCAGCCGATCAGGGCCTGTTCGATGGAGCGGTCGGGCGGCCGCACAGATCACCTCATCCTTCCTTCGCCTCGACGGGTTGGACGGGCTGCTCCTGGACCGCGTCGGCGCGCCTGGACTCCGGCGGAGGCGGCGGGAGCACGAACCAGTAGAAGCCGTGACCGGGGAGCGTGAGCAGGTAGGGCAGCTCGCCCACGGCGGGGAACTGCACCCCGCCCATGCACTCCACGGGGGTCGAACCCTCGAAGCGACGCAGGTCCAGCTCCACGGGCTGGGGGAAGCGCGACAGGTTGTTGACGCACAGCACCCGGTCGTCGCCGTACTCCCGCACGAACGCCAGGACGCTCGGGTTGGAGGCGGGCAGCTCCACGTAGGTGCCCAGCCCGAACACCGGATGCCGCTTGCGGATCTCGATCATCTTCCGGGTCCAGTGCAGCAGCGAGCCCGCGTTCTTCTGCTGGGCCTCCACGTTGACCGCCTGGTACCCGTAGATCGGGTCCATGATCAGCGGCAGGTAGAGCCGGGCCGGGTCGCACCGGGAGAACCCGGCGTTGCGGTCCGGCGTCCACTGCATCGGGGTGCGGACGCCGTCGCGGTCGCCCAGCCAGATGTTGTCGCCCATCCCGATCTCGTCCCCGTAGTAGATGACGGGGGAGCCCGGCAGCGACAGCAGCAGCGCGGTGAACAGCTCCAGTTGGTTGCGGTCGTTGTCCAGGAGCGGGGCCAGCCGGCGGCGGATGCCGATGTTGGCCTTCATCCGCGGGTCCTTGGCGTACTCCGTGTACATGTAGTCGCGCTCCTCGTCGGTGACCATCTCCAACGTGAGCTCGTCGTGGTTGCGCAGGAAGATCCCCCACTGGCAGAAATCGGGGATCTTCGGCGTCTGCGCCATGATCTCGGAGATCGGGTAGCGCTGTTCCCGCCGCACCGCCATGAAGATGCGCGGCATCACCGGGAAGTGGAACGCCATGTGGCACTCGTCCCCGCCGGTGGCCGGGTCGCCGAAGTACTCCACCACGTCGGCGGGCCACTGGTTCGCCTCGGCGAGCAGCACCCGGTCGGGGTAGAGCCGGTCGACCTCCGCGCGGACCCGCTTGAGGTACGCGTGCGTCTCCGGCAGGTTCTCGCAGTTGGTGCCCTCCCGGGCGTACAGGTACGGCACCGCGTCCAGCCGGAACCCGTCGATGCCCAGGTCCAGCCAGAAGCGCAGCACCTCCAGCATCGCCTCCTGCACCGCGGGGTTGTCGTAGTTGAGATCCGGCTGGTGGGAGAAGAACCGGTGCCAGAAGTACTGGCCGCGCACCGGGTCGTACGTCCAGTTGGACGCCTCCGTGTCGACGAAGATGATCCGGGCGTCGGCGTACTTGTCGTCGGTGTCGGACCACATGTAGAAGTCCCCGAACGGCCCGTCCGGATCCGAGCGGGACGCCTGGAACCAGGGATGCTGGTCGGAGGTGTGGTTCATGACCAGGTCGGCCACCACCCGGATGCCCCGGGCGTGCGCCGCGTCGATCAGCGCCACGAAGTCGCCCAGGTCGCCGAACTCCGGCAGGACCTGGGTGTAGTCGCTGATGTCGTAGCCGCCGTCGCGCAGCGGCGACTGGTAGATGGGCAACAGCCACAGGCAGTCGATGCCCAGCCACTGGAGGTAGTCCAGTCGCTGGATCAGCCCGCGCAGGTCGCCGGTGCCGTCGTCGCTGGAGTCGCTGAAGCCCCGGATCAGCACCTCGTAGAACACGGCGTGCTTGTACCAGTGGGGATCGCGCGGCTTCTCGTGGCTGAAGGTGTCGGGAATGGGCTCACCGGTGAGCTGCACCGCGTCGGCGGGCACGTCGCCGTACGGCTCGGCGGCCTGCGGGTCCGGTGCCTGCTCGTCCAGGCCGTTGCGCTCCTCCGGCATCACGCCGGCAGGTGGGGAATCAGTCAATTCTTACTGCTCCGGAGCGTGAGGATGTGGGCCGGCTGGGTGTACGGGTCGAGGCGGACGTAGTTGGACTGCCGCCACTCGAAGGACTCGCCGGTCAGCTCGTCGGTCACCGCGAACTGGTCGGACCACTCGAGTCCGAGGGCGGGCATGTCGAGATGGACGGTGGCCTCACGGACGTGGTGCGGGTTCAGGTTGACCACCACCAGCACCACGTCGTCCTCGAGCCGCTTGGAGTAACAGAGCAGCTCCTGCTGGTCGACCTCGTGGAACCGCAGGTCGCGCAGCCTGTGCAGGGCGGGGTGATCGCGGCGGAAGGCGTTCAGCCTGGTGATCAGCGGTGCCAGGCTGCGGCCCTCGGCCTCGGCCGCCGCCCAGTCGCGGGGCCGGTACTGGTACTTCTCGGAGTCGCGGTACTCCTCGCTGCCCGGCCGGACCGGGATGTTCTCCACCAGCTCGTACCCGGAGTAGACGCCCCACGTCGGGGACAGCGTGGCGGCCAGGACGGCGCGGATCTCGAACGCCGCCCGCCCGCCGTGCACCAGGTACTCGTTGAGGATGTCCGGGGTGTTGACGAACACGTTGGGACGCATGTACGTCGCCGTGTCCCCGGACAGTTCCGTGAAGTACTCCTCCAGCTCCCGGCGCGAGTTCTTCCAGGTGAAGTAGGTGTACGACTGGTGGAAGCCGATCTTGGCCAGGGTGTGCATCATGGCCGGCCGGGTGAACGCCTCGGCCAGGAACAGCACGTCGGGGTCGGTCTTGGCGATGTCGGCCAGCAGCCGTTCCCAGAACGGCACCGGCTTGGTGTGCGGGTTGTCGACCCGGAAGATCCGCACCCCGTGGTCCATCCAGTGCCGGACCACCCGCCCGACCTCCCGGAAGATGCCCTCCGGATCGTTGTCGAAGTTGAGCGGATAGATGTCCTGGTACTTCTTCGGAGGGTTCTCGGCGTAGGCGATGGTGCCGTCGGCCCGGTGGGTGAACCACTCGGGGTGCTCGGTGACCCAGGGATGGTCGGGGGAGCACTGCAGCGCCAGGTCCAGCGCCACCTCCAGGCCCAGCTCGCCCGCCCGTGTCACGAAGTCGTCGAAGTCGTCGAGGTCGCCCAGCTCGGGATGGACGGCGTCATGGCCCCCCTCGGGCGAACCGATCGCCCACGGGGAGCCGGGGTCGTAGGGGCCGGCGTTGAGGGTGTTGTTGGGGCCCTTGCGGAAGGTGCGGCCGATGGGGTGGATCGGCGGCAGGTAGACCACGTCGAAGCCCATCTCCGCAATGGCGGGCAATCGCTTGGCGGCCGTTCGGAACGTTCCCGACATGGGGCCTCGGCGCCCCATCGGGTCGAAGGAGGCCCCTTCGGAACGAGGAAAGAACTCGTACCAGGAGCCGTAGAGGGCCCGCGCGCGGTGGACGACCAGCGGATACCACTCGGTGGTGGTGGTCATCTCGCGGAGCGGATAGCGGGACAGCAGGTCGGAGACGTCCGGGGACAGCGCCGCCTCCAGGCGCTCGGACCGGGGGATCGTCGGGTCGGCCAGGTCGCGGGCCAGCCGGGCCACCGGGGGGCGCTCGTGCGAGGGCAGGCCCTCGGCGGCCCGGGCGAACAGCTTCGCGCCCTCGGTGAACATCAGCTCGACGTCCTGGCCCCGGGGGATCTTGATCTGCGCGTCGTGCGCCCAGTGGGCGATCGGATCGCCCCACGCCTCGATCTTGAAGTGCCACACGCCCGGCTCGGTCGGCGTGACCCGCGCCGCCAGCCGGTCGGTGCCCGGGTCGGTCTCGTGCATCGGCATGCAGGGGCTGAGCGCGCCCAGCGGGTCCCGCAACACGACGCCGGCCCCGAGCATCTCGTGGCCCTCTCGGAACACGGTCGCGGTGACCTCGAAGGTCTCTCCCACGACCGCCTTGGCGGGCCAGCGGCCACAGGAGACCACCGGCTGTACGTCCAGGATGGGGATGCGCCCTATCACAGTCCTCGACGCTACCCACGGCCGCTCCGAGATCGGGAGGTTTTTGGGCAAGTTCTGATCCCTTGGTGTCTTCTGGTCGACCCGCATGCCTCACCCCTTACCTGTTCTTTGCGTCCAAAACGGAACAATCTCCCCGCCTGGCGTCACCCAGAGATGACATGCCCGCGTACGGGGCCGATGCGCGCCGCGGGTTCCGTTAACTTTCGGCAACGTCTTGCGCTCGTGTCGCCCAGGTCCACGACACGGGCGGCCACGTCGCGGTATGCCCGCGGTGAAGGCCGCACGCCCCCCGGGGAGGGCCCAGAACGCCCGATCGCCCATCGATACGGGCGCGAACCTCACGAACGATCTACGAGGGCAGTGTTCGCTAACCCCGACCGAGTGGTGCGGGGGTGGGGGTCGCCAGTTGAGGCGAAGAGCGCATACCGTGACTCCACGTGAAGGCAATCCGACGACTCACCGTTCGCACCGTCCTGCCGCAACCGCTGCGCGGGCTGGAGGAGTTGGTCCTCAACCTGCGCTGGTCCTGGCATCACGAGACGCTGGACCTGTTCCGTTCGGTGGATCCCGGGCTCTGGGAGGCCGTCCGCCACGACCCGGTCCGCCTGCTCGGCGAGGTCGCCCCCGACCGGCTCGCCGCGCTCGCCGAGGACCGCAGGTTCCTGCGCCGGCTCGAGGCCGCCATCGGCGATCTGCGCGACTACCTGACCGCCCCCCGCTGGTACCAGGCGCTGGGGGCCGACGGCGCGCCCGCCGCCATCGCCTACTTCTCGCCCGAGTACGGCATCGCCGCGGCGCTGCCCCAGTACTCGGGGGGCCTCGGCATCCTCGCCGGAGACCACCTCAAGACCGCCAGCGACCTCGGCGTCCCGATCATCGGCGTCGGGCTGCTGTACCGCCACGGCTACTTCTCCCAGTCCCTGTCGCCGGACGGCTGGCAGTTGGAGCACTACCCGGCGATCGACCCCAACGGGCTGCCGCTCACCCTCCTCCGCGAGGACGGCGGCGAGCCGGTCCGGATCACCATCGGGCTGCCCGACGGCCGCGACCTGGCCGCCCAGGTCTGGCTGGCCCGCGTCGGCCGGGTCCCGCTGCTGCTGCTCGACTCCGACGTCGAGGACAACGACCGCGCCGCCCGCGACGTCACCGACCGGCTCTACGGCGGCGGCACCGACCATCGGCTGCTGCAGGAGATGCTGCTCGGCATCGGCGGCGTCCGCGCCATCCGCGCGCACTGCCGGATCAACGGACATCCCGCCCCCGAGGTCTTCCACACCAACGAGGGCCACGCCGGGTTCCTCGGCCTCGAACGCATCCGCGAGCTGGTCGACGAGCACGGCCTGTCGTTCGACGAGGCGCTGGAGGCGGTGCGCGCGGGCACGGTCTTCACCACCCACACGCCGGTGCCTGCGGGCATCGACCGGTTCCCCCGAGAGCTGATCCACAAGTACTTCGGCGGCCCGGCCGGTCTGCCCGGCGTGCCCGTCGAGCGGGTGCTCGCGCTGGGCTCGGAGACCTACGAGGACGGCGACCGGACGGTCTTCAACATGGCCGTCATGGGCATGCGCCTCGGCCAGCGGGTCAACGGCGTGTCCCGGCTGCACGGCGTGGTCAGCCGGGAGATGTTCGGCGGCCTGTGGGGCGGCTTCGACACCGGCGAGGTGCCCATCGGCTCCATCACCAACGGCGTCCACGCCGAGACCTGGGTGGCCCGCGAGGTCATGGACCTGGCCGCCCGCGAGGTCCCCGCGCTCATGGACGGCCACGGCTGGGAGGGCGTGCTCGGTGTGCCCGGCGGCCAGATCTGGTCGGTGCGCCGCGTCCTGCGCGAACGGCTGGTGCTCGACGCCCGCCGTCGGCTGCGCGAGTCCTGGCGGCAGCGCGGGGCCTCCGAGGCCGAGATGTCGTGGATCGACGACGCCCTCGACCCCGACGTCCTCACCATCGGGTTCGCCCGGAGGGTGCCGTCGTACAAGCGGCTCACGCTGATGATGCGCGACCCGGACCGGCTGCGCGCCCTGCTGCTCGACCCCGACCGGCCCGTCCAGATCCTCATCGCGGGCAAGGCGCACCCCGCCGACGAGGGCGGCAAGCGGCTGATCCAGGACATCGTCCGGTTCGCCGACGCCGAGGACGTCCGGCACCGCATCGTCTTCCTGCCCGACTACGACATGGCCCTCGGCCAGATGCTGACGCAGGGCTGCGACGTGTGGATGAACAACCCGCTGCGCCCCCTGGAGGCGTGCGGCACGTCGGGCATGAAGGCCGCCCTCAACGGGGGCCTCAACCTGTCCATCCGCGACGGCTGGTGGGACGAGTGGTACGACGGCCAGAACGGCTGGGCCATCCCGTCCGCCGACGGCCTGTCCGACTCCGACCGCCGCGACACGCTGGAGGCCGCCGCCCTCTACGAGCTGATCGAGGACCACGTCGCGGTCTCCTTCTACGACCGCGATGCCGCCGGCCTGCCCCGCCGCTGGCTGGAGATGGTCAAGCACACCCTGGCCACCCTGGGCCCCAAGGTCCTGGCCACCCGGATGGTCCGCGACTACGTGCGCGACCTGTACGCCCCGGCCGCCGCCTCCGCCCGCGCCATGTCCACCGGCTCCTTCGCGGGCGCCCGCGAACTGGCCGCCTGGAAGACCCGCGTCATGAAGGCGTGGCCGGCCGTCGCCGTCGACCACGTCGACTCCACCGGCGACGAGAGCCCCCACGTCGGCGAGAACCTCAACGTCCGCGCCATCGTCAACCTCGGCGTCCTCGAACCCGACGACGTCGCCGTCGAGGCCGTCTACGGCCGCGTCGACGACACCGACTCCATCGTCACCCCGGCCCACGTCCAACTCACCCGCGACGGCGCCGAGAACGGCCGCGTCCGCTACACCGGCGAGATCCCCCTCGACCGCACCGGCCCCTTCGGCTACAGCGTCCGCATCGTCCCCCACCACCCCCTCCTCGCCGGCACCACCGAACTCGGCGTCGTCGCCCAACCCCCCGACCCCCCGGGCATGACCAACGGCGACCTCCGCTGACCCACCACGCACCCCCTCATCCGACCCCCAGCCCCTCGGCCGACCGCGGCGCGCACGGCGCCGCAACGGCCTACGGGATCCTCCGCCGCCCCGCCGCCCGTCACGTTGGGGCGCCCCGCGAGGCGTTCGGTCGGCCGTGGTGCGCTCGGTGCTGGATTGACCCTGCGGCGGTCTCCGTCGACCGGCCGCCCGTCACGTTGGGTGGCGGCCCGGGGGGCGTTCGGTCTGCCGTGGCGGGCACGGCGCTGCCTTACCTGCGGCGGCCTCCGCCGACCGGCCGCCCGTCACGTTGGGGGCGACGGGCAGGGCGTTCGGTCGGCCGTGGTGGGCACGGTGTTGCATTGGCCTGGGGCGGTCTCCGTCTACCGGCCGCCCGTCACGTTGGGGGCGCCCCGTGGGGCGTTCGGTCGGTCGGGGCGGGTTCGGTGCGGCATTGACCTGCGGGATCCTCCGCCGACTCGTCGCCCGTCACGTTGGGCGGCGGCCCGTAGGGGTTCGGTCGACCGTGGCGCGCACGGCGCTGTGTTGACCTGCGGCGGCCCCCGCCGACCCGCTGTCCGGCACTTTTGGGGCGTTCGGTCCGCCGTGGTGGGTTCGGTGCTCTAGTGGCCTGCGGCGGCCTCCGCCGACCCGCTCGTCACGTTGGGGCGACGCGCAGGGCGTTCAGTCGGTCGTGGTGCGCTCGGTGCTGTATTGGCCTGCGGCGGTCTCCGTCGACCGGCTGTCCGGCACGTTGGGGGCGGCCGGTGGGGGGTTCGGTCGGTCGTGGTGGGCTCGGTGCTGCGCGGTCGTGCTCTAGGTGGGTGCGGAGCCGGGTTGGCCCGGGGCTTCGGTCAGGTGGACTTGGTGGGGTGGGGGCGCGGGGCTCGGCCGGTGCGGGGTCCGCTGTTTTCGAGGCTTCGGCAGATGTCGGGGATCGGGGCCTTCGTGGGGCATGGGGTCCCGACGGTGAACTCCATGGACAGGGCTCGGAGGAGGCACTCGGCGTCCCCGAGGGGGAGGGAGTGCTCACGGCGGTCGAGCAGGGGGCCGTCGTAGTCCTTGCATTGGGAGCGCACCCGGGCGCGGAGGCGTGCGGCCTCGTCGGGTGGGCAGTGCCGGAGGGTCACGCGCACATGCGTGGGGCCCCCGGCGTCGGGCAGCACGTCCTGGCACGGCGTACCCACCAACTCGTCGGGGGACGGGACCTGATCGATCGGCGGGGGGCCTTCAGGAGGCGTCTGCTCGGTGGGGGCGGCTGCGGCGCGTTGGGTCGCGGGGGGCTCGGTGGCCCAGGGGGTGGTCAGGGCGAGGGCGACGGCGGTGGTGGCGGTGAGGGCGGCCGCGGTGAGGGAGCGGCGGCGACGACGGGTGGTGCGGGCGCGGCGCTCGGCGCGGTCGGCGAGATCGGGCGGGGGGCGGTGGCCCGTGCTGTGCTCGGCCAAGACGCGACGGAGGTGGTCCTCGATGGGCGACACGTCAGATCCTCTCTCGTATGGGCGCGACCGTCGGGTCGGCGCGGAGCTTGGCGAGAGCACGGCTGATCTGGCTGCGCACCGTCCCCGGTGAGCACCCGAGGACCTCGGCGATGGCGGCGTGCTCCAGGTCGGCGAAGTAGCGCAGCACCACGGCGGCGCGCTCGCGGCGGCCCAGCCTGCCCAGGGCGACCCACAGCACGTCACGGTCCTCGATCCCGCCGAGCGGGGCCTCGGGAACGTCGGGCAGGCGTTCGGTGGGGATCTCGCCCCGCCAGCGACGCCGCCACCACGACGTGTGGGTGTTGGTGAGGATCCGGTAGACGTAGGGATCGGGGTCCTCGCCGATCCGCCCCCAGGCCAGCCACGCCTTGGTCAGCGCGGTCTGCACCAGGTCCTCGGCGGTGGCCCAGTCGCGGCAGAGCAGGTACGCGGTGCGCAGCAATCGCGTCGACCCGTCGGCCACGTACTGCCCGAACTCGGCTCTGTCCGCCATGCTGCACCCTCTCGGCCGCCGGTCTCTCGCCGTTACTACCGCCGAGCCCCCACGAAACGCTGCACGGCGTTCGCGGAGATTTCTCAGACGTCGGGCATGGCCTCGTACGCCGGGCCCAGAACGTCGACCAGCGGGCGACGGCGTACCTTCACCGACGGCGGGTCGAGCAGCCGGAGCAGCAGGTCGGGCGGGCCGGGCGCGGCGGTCGGACGGTCGCGCAGGGCGGCGGGCCCGGCGCCCGGCGTCCAGAAGCCGGCGACGTCCAGCGGCTCGTCACCCACGTCGAACGGGTCCGGCGCCCCCTCGACGGGCAGCCTGCGCAACCCCTGGAGCAGGCGCTCCCGCGAGCGGCCCAGCCAGGCCAGCAGCAGGAACGGGTCGCGGTCGAACGACTCGGCCAGCAGGTAGAGCACCGCCGCCGCGTGTTTGCACGGATCGCCGTAGTCGGGGCAGTCGCACATCAGGTGCAGGTCGTGCGCCGACTGCGGGAACAGCGGCACGCCCAGCTCGGCGAACACCCACTCGATCTCCGGCGGCATCTCCCCGGCCAGCAGCCTGGCCCGGAACACCGCCCGGGAGGCCAGCTCGGCCTCCACCGCGCGCCACGCCTCCTCGCCGATCGCGGTGACCCCGATCGCGATCTCGTACGGCTCCGGCCGCGAGCCCTGCACCCGGGCGCTCACCTCGTACGGCCGCACCCTCAGGTCGATCACCTGGCCCTGGCGGGCGTACGCCCGGCCCCGGTGCAGCCGGTTGCGGTCGGCGAACGACTCCAGGACGTCGATGAACCGCCGCGACCACCACTCCCGCCCGATCGACCCTCGCCGCGTGCTCGCCCGCAGCCCGCCCTCCACCGGGATCGGCGGCCCGAACTCGGAGAACCCGGTCAATCGCTCACCGCCTCGGGCGACAGCCGCAGCGCCTCGCGCAGGTCCGCCACCGACAGCTCGGTCAGCCAGTCCTCGCCGGTGCCGACGATGCTCTCGGCCAGCGCCTTCTTGCGCTCGATCATCTCGTCCACGCGCTCCTCGATCGTCCCCACGCACAGCAGCTTGCGGACCTGCACGTTCTTCGTCTGGCCGATCCGGAACGCGCGGTCGGTGGCCTGGTCCTCGACGGCCGGGTTCCACCAGCGGTCGATGTGGATCACGTGGTTGGCCGCCGTCAGGGTCAGCCCGGTGCCCGCGGCCTTGAGCGACAGCAGGAACACCGACGGCTCGGCGTCCTCCTGGAACCGCTGGATCAGCTCGTCGCGCCGCCGCTTCGGCGTCCCGCCGTGCAGCCACAGGACGGGCCTGCCGAGGCGCGCGGCCAGATACGGCTGGAGCATCGAGCCGAACTCGGCGTACTGCGTGAACGCCAGCGCCTTCTCGCCCTGCTCCATGATCTCCGCGCAGATCCCCTCCAGCCGTTCCAGCTTCCCGGAGCGGCCGGGCAGGCGGGAGCCGTCCTTGAGCAGGTGCGCCGGATGGTTGCACACCTGCTTCAACCGGGCCATGGTCGCCAGCACCAGCCCCCGCCGGGCGGCCTGCTCGTCGGTGGCCTTCCCGGAGAGCTCGGCGATCCGGGCCAGCATGTCGTCCACCGTGGCCTGGTACAGCGACGCCTGTTCGGCGGTCAGGTTGCAGTAGACCTTGATCTCGTGCTTCTCCGGCAGGTCCGTGATGATCGACTTGTCGGTCTTGAGGCGTCGCAGCACGAACGGTCCCGTCACCCGCCGGAGCGCCGCCACGGCCTCCCCGTCGCCGCGCTCCTCGATCGGCGCCGCGAACCGCTCTCGGAACGCCGCCCGGGGCCCCAGCATCCCCGGGTTGGCGAACTCCATGATCGACCACAGCTCGGTCAGATGGTTCTCCACCGGCGTGCCGGTCAGCGCGATCCGCGTCCGCGCCGGGATGCCCCGCACCGCCCGCGCCTGCCGCGTCCCGCTGTTCTTCAGCGCCTGCGCCTCGTCGCAGACCACCCGCGCCCACGCGATCTCCGCCAACATCGCCGCGTCGCGCGCCGCCGTCCCGTACGTGGTCACCACCAGATCCGCCCGCGCCACCGCCTCGGCCAGCTCCTCGCCCCGCCGCCGCCCGCCCCCGTGGTGGACGTACACCCGCAGCTTGGGCGTGAACTTGGCGGCCTCCCGCTGCCAGTTGCCCACCAGCGACATCGGCACGACCAACAACGTCGGCGCCGCCTCGGCCCCCTCCGCCCGCTCCATCGCGAGCAGCGCCAACACCTGCGCGGTCTTCCCGAGGCCCATCGAGTCGGCGAGGATGCCGCCGAGGGCGAGGTCGTCGAGGAACCTGAGCCAGGACAGGCCGCGCTCCTGGAAGGGGCGGAGCTCGCCGTTGAAGGACTCCGGGGTGCGGGTGGGGGCGAGGCGGTGGTCGGCCTCGCCGGACAGGAGGTCGCCGAGGGGGCCGTCGGCGTCGACCTTGAGGAGGGGGAGGGTGTCGTCGCCCGCGTGGACGGCCGCCTGTACGGCCTGGGCGGCGGTCATGGTGCCGGTGCGCGGTCGGCGGAGGAAGTCGAGGGCGGCTTGGAGCTGCTCCTCGTCCAACTCGACCCATTGGCCGCGCAGGCGGACGAGGGGGGCCTTGAGGCGGGCCAGCTCGGTCAGCTCTGCCTCGCTGATGGGGTCGTCGCCGACGGCGAGGTCCCAGCGGAAGTCGACCAGGCTGCCCAGGCCGAAGCCCGAGGACGTGGCGGCTCCGGGCTCGGCCTGGGTGGTGGTGAGCGTCAGGCCGAGGCGGGTCTTGCCCGCCCACTGGGGGAGCAGCACCCCGAAACCGGCGGCGGCCAGCAGCGGGGCCGCCCCACGAAGGAACCGGAAGGCCCCGGCCACGTTGGTGCGCAGCTCGGACGGGGCGGAGCCGTCCAGCGCCTCCGACAGGTCGGGGAAGAGGCGCAGCGCCCGCCCCAGCCCCGCCAGCAGGGCCTCCTCCGCGTCGCCGAGGGAGGCCGCCTCGCCCGCCCAGACGGTGGACGCGGGGACGTACAGGCTCGGGTCGTCGGTGCCCTGGAGCGCGAACTCGACGCGCCACAGGTCCGGGGGCCCGGTGGGCTCGGGCTCGACGAGCCGGAAGCAGGTGCGCAGCGGGCCGGAGGGGCGTTGGGCGGCGGCGGCCCACGAGTCCAGCTCGGCGGCGAGGTCGTCGAGGTCGTCGCCGGGCTCACGGGGGACGAAGGGGTCGGGGCCGGTGAGGGCGGCCGCCCAGCGTTCGGTGAGGGGGAGCGGGTCGGGCGCGCGTCCCTTGCGCGGCGGCAGGAGCGGGTGGGGAACGGTGCCCCGCACGAACGTGTCGGTCAGGCCGCCGAGGGCCTCCCGCAGGACGTCGCCCGCCGGACGTCCGCCGTCTGCGGCGCGGCAGGCGGACGGCATCGCGGAGGCGAGCCGGCGGACGCGGGCGGCGTCGGGGACGGGACGCCAGCGGGCGGTGGGCTCGCCGTCCTCGCGCAGGAGCGCCGGCAGCACCCGGCCGCGCCGGACGAGGTCGCGGGCCGTGTCGGCGATCACGCCGAGGAACCGGAGATCGGCCCCGGCGACCACGTCGGCGGACTCCTCGGCTTGCTGGAGCAGCGCCATGGCGGCGAACGGGTCGATCGCGAGCGCCGGCACGTCCCAGGGGCGCAGCTCGATCGCGCCGTCGCCGGGCACCGTGGCCAACTCGGGCGACGGCACGGGCACGCTCCCCGGACCCGTGGACGTCGGCAGGTGCAACGCGACGGTGATGCGCGGCGCGCCCTGGGTGAACGGCGCGTAGGACGTGCCGCCGAAATCATTGGTGGCGTACGGGTGGCGCGTCGGGTCGCCCGTCGGGTCGCCCGGCAGATGATGGGGCCCGGAACGCTCCGCCCACAGGCACAGCGCGCCGCCGTGCCAGACGGCATGGGCGACGAGCATCAGCGGAGATCCCCAGGACAGGCGGTACGAGCAGCCTCAGAAGCTACCAGCGCCCTCCGACAGCACGGCACCATCGTCAGTGACACGACTCACCAGTAGCATCACGGGCATGCGTCAGGAATTCCGGACCGCCTTGGTGACGGGGGCCTCCAGCGGCATCGGGGAGGCGTTCGCCGGTCTGCTGGCGGCGCGCGGCACGGACGTGGTGCTGGTGGCGCGGCGCGGCGACCTGCTCGACGACCTCGCGAGGAGACTCTCCGCGCGGCACGGGGTCGCCGTCGAGGTGGTGGCCGCCGACCTCACCGACCCCGAGGGCCTCGGCCGCGTCGAGGAACGGCTCCGCGAGCGGCCGGTGGACCTGCTGGTCAACAACGCGGGCTATGGGGCGTTCGGGGCTTTCGGCGAGTCGCCGCTCGAGGAGCAGCTCCGGCAGATCGACCTCAACGTGGTGGCGGTCGTGCGCCTGACGCACGCGGTGCTGTCGGACATGCTGCGCCGGGGCAGGGGCGGCGTCCTCAACGTGGCGTCGATGTCGGGCCTCGCGCCGTCGCCCGGGGCGGCGACGTACGGGGCGACGAAGGCGTACGTCGTGGCGTTCTCCGACAACGTCCACGCCGAGGTGCGGCCGCGCGGCGTGCACGTGACGGCGCTGTGCCCCGGGTTCACCCGCACGGACGAGAGCGCGGGGCCCGACCTGGTGTGGCTGCGGCGCGCGGACGTGGCCCGCGCGGGCCTGGACGCGGTGGCCGCCGGCAGGGCGTTGTGCGTGCCGGGGGCGCAGTACAAGGCGATGATCCCCGCGCTGCGCCTGGCTCCCCGGGCGTTGCTGAGGTCTGCCGCTAACCGGGCGTGGCAACAGGCCGCCGTTACAAAAAACGACGGCTGATGTGGACCGCCCGCCGCATTGTCATGGCCGGCGGGGTTCCCTTACGTTGACCTGATCCACTGATGGCTTTCCCTTCCGAGTGTCGCGAAAGGTCTGGTATGTCCTCCATGTCGGTTGAGAAGTCCCAGCTCGAGCTGATCATGGAGCTCGAGCCGGTGGTGGAGAAGGAGCTGAACCGGCACCTCGCCACGGCGGAGGAGTGGTTCCCGCACCAGTACGTGCCCTGGAGCCGGGGGCGCGACTACGACGGCCCGATGGGCGGCGAGGGCTGGACGCCCGAGGACTCCAACGTCAGCCCCGAGGCGCGGGTGGCCCTGCTGGTCAACCTGCTCACCGAGGACAACCTCCCCGGCTACCACTACGCCATCGCGCGGGTGTTCGGCGGCAAGGGCGCCTGGGGCACCTGGGTCGAGCGGTGGACCGCCGAGGAGGCCAGGCACAGCATCGTGATCCGCGACTTCCTGACGGTGACCCGGGCGATCGACCCCGTGGAGCTGGAACGCCAGCGGATGATCCACATGCAGGGCGGCTACGAGGCCACCCACGGCGAGGACCTGCTGCGCGGCGTGGCCTACGTCTCGTTCCAGGAGCTGGCGACCCGGGTCTCGCACCGCAACACCGGCAAGGCGTCGGGCGACCCGCTGTGCGAGCAGATGATGCAGCGGGTGGCCAAGGACGAGAACCTCCACATGATCTTCTACCGGAACCTGCTGGGCGCGGCGTTCGAGGTGGACCCCAGCCAGACGATGCGGGCGATCACCGACGTGGTCAAGGCGTTCGAGATGCCGGGCAACACCATCGACGGGTTCCTGCGCAAGTCCGTCACCATCGCCAACGCGGGCATCTACGACCTGCGGCTGCACCACGACGACGTGCTCATGCCCGTGCTGCGCAAGTGGGGCGTCTTCGAGATGGGCGGCCTCGACGCCGACGGCGAGCGGGCCCGCGAGGAGCTCGGCGAGTTCCTGGAGCAGATCGACTCCGCCGCCGCCAAGTTCGAGACCCGCCGCGCCGAGCGCCGCGCCCGGCAGGCCGCCCGGGCCGAGTGACCCGCGGCCGACAGAGGTCTCTGACCTGCGGGTGACGGCGCGGCCACCTGCGGTCATCGCCCTCCGAGGGGAACTCGCGCGGCCCCGCGGGCGTCCAAGCCCGCATGAGGACGGAACCCGCCCGGAGCACCGCGCCGCCGTGCCTCCGTGGCCGGCGCGCGGCGGGATCTCCCGTCCCGCCCTCCCGCCGACGGGCGGCGTCCGATGACGGCCGATGGATCCTGTCGGCCCGGTGGGCGAGGATAGGGTTGCGGCAGCGATGAAGGGGGTTGTCACGTCCGGGGACCGCATCGGCCACTACCGCCTGCTCCGCACGCTCGGAGAAGGCGGCATGGGGGTCGTTCACCTGGGGGCCGATCCGGAGGGCCGCCAGGTCGCGATCAAGGTGCTGCGGCCCGCGGTGTCCGGCGACGCCACCGCGCTGCGCCGGCTGGCCCGCGAGGTCGACTCGATGCGCCGCGTGCACAGCCCGAACGTCGCCGAGATCCTCGACGCCGACGTCACCGCCCAGCGTCCGTACATCGTCACCCAGTACGTCCCGGGGCGCACCCTCGAGGAGGTCGTGGAGGGCGAGGGCGGCGGGCCGCTGTACGGGCCGGCGCTGCAGCGGATGGCCGTCGGGCTCGCCTCGGCGCTGTCGGCGATCCACGGCGCCGGGATCATCCACCGCGACCTCAAGCCCGGCAACGTGATGCTGCTGGACGGCGAGCCCATCGTGATCGACTTCGGGATCGCGCAGGGCGCCGACGCCACCCGGCTCACCGCCACCGGCATGGTGATCGGCACGCCGGGCTATCTGGCCCCCGAGATCATCGAGGGCGAGGACGCCGGGGAGCCCTCCGACGTGCACGCCTGGGCCGCGACCGTGGCCTACGCCGCCACCGGCCGGCCGCCGTTCGGCTCCGGCTCGTTCGAGTCGATCTTCTACCGGATCATGCAGGGGACGCCCGACCTCGAGGGCGTGCCCGAGGCGCTGATGCCGCTGATCCGCTCGGCGATGGCGCGCAACCCGGCCGAGCGGCCCACCGCCGTGGCGCTGATGCAGTTGGCGCGGCGGATCCACTTCGAGGCCACGATCACCGACCAGACGCGGGTCGACGCGTTCCGGCGACCCGACCCCCCGACCCCGACCCCGCGCCCGACCTCGGAGCGGGTGGCCCCGGCTCCCGCGACCGAGCCCTCGACACAGCGGCTCGACCAGGCCGGCGAGTTCTACATGGCCGCGCCGCCCCCGACGCCGACCCCGGTCAACCGGACGGCGCCGCTGCCCATGCCGGAGCCCGTTCAGCATCCGGTCCCGCCGGAGCCGACGCACGGCCGGCCCGAGGACTTCCGGGGCCTGTTGCCGCCGGCGGCACCGCCGCCCGGCCCGCCCCCCGCGCCGGCCCCGTACGAGCAGGGGCCCTACGGCCCGTACGACCATCCCGCGCCGCAGCCGCGCACCGAGCCCCGTCGCAACCGGCGGGCGCGCCCGGAGCCGCAGCCCCCGCCGCCCTACGACCCGTACGCGCAGCCTCCGGTGCACCAGCCGACGGCCGAGCGCCGTCCGCCGCAGGCCCCGCCCGGGCCGGGCGGCGACCAGGCGGCCAAGCCCTACGGCTGGTACGGCTTCCTCAGTTTCACGCTGTTGGCCGCGCTGCTCGGCTTCGCGTACATGGTGCCGGTGATCGCGGTGCTGGTCGCGATGGGCGGCGTGCTGCTGCTGAGGGTCGGCGACCGCGCGGCCCGCGGCATGGAGTTGAGGCGCACCCGCCGGGGCCCGCGTTCGGGCGACGTGGTGGGGGCGGTGGTCAGAGCGCCCCTCGGCATCCCGGGGGCGGTCCTCGTCACCGGGCTGCTGTCCTCGGCCGCGCTGATCATGGGCCTGGCGCTGCTGGTGGCGCTGGTGGTCGCCCGGCCCGACCTGAGCGCCTCGCGGGGCATCGCGTTCGCGGTGATGGCCGTCATCGGTCTGCTGACCCTGGCCCCCGGCAGCGGCGCGCCGCGTCGTCAGTTGGCCCGCATGTGGGGCGCGGTGCTGCCGCGCCGTGAGATGGCGATGACGGGCGCGCTGGTCCTGGCGCTGTTCGCGGTGGTGCTGATCGGGTTGGCGTCCGGCGGCACCCCCGACACCTACCCGATCGACGGCGCGGGCGTGCGGCTGGAGAACCTCCGCGACGACATCCGCGCCCTCTGGCCCTGGTGACGGCCCCGGCCACGATCGGGCGGGCGCGGTGCGGGGCCGGGTCCCGATAGGGTCGCGGGACCGTCGGAAACCACGCTCGGAAAGCCTATGAACCAGCAATCCGGAGAACTCGCCCATGGCGGGCGCATCGGTCCGTATCGCGCGCTGTCCCGGCTCGGCGAGGGCGGCATGGGCGTGGTCTATCGCGGCACCGACCCGGCCGGGCGGGACGTCGCCGTCAAGGTCCTGCGGCCGGAGATCGCCGCCGACCCCACGGCGCGGCGGCGGCTGGCCCGCGAGGTCGACATGATGCGCCGCGTGCTCAGCCCGCACGTGGCCGACGTCGTGGACGGCGACGCGGCCGCCGACCCCCCGTACGTGGTGACCCGGTTCGTGCCCGGCCCCTCCCTGGACCGCACGGTGGCCCAGGAGGGCCCGTTGACCGGGGCCGCGCTGCGGAGGGTGGCTCTCGGCCTGGCCAAGGCGCTGACCGCCGTCCACGAGGCCGGCGTGGTGCATCGCGACCTCAAGCCGGGCAACGTGCTGATGGTCGGCGGGGCGCAGGGCGAGCCGGTCGTGATCGACTTCGGGATCGCGCACGCGGTGGACGCGACCCGCCTCACCCGGACGGGCACGCTGACCGGCACCCCCGGCTATCTGGCGCCCGAGGTCATCGACGAGGAGCCCGCCACGTCCGCGTCCGACGTGCACGCGTGGGCGGCGACGGTGGCCTTCGCCGCGACCGGCGTGCCGCCGTTCGGGCAGGGGTCGCTGGAGGTCGTCCTCTTCAACATCCTGAACGGCCGGGCGAGGCTGGACGGGGTGCCCGAGCCGCTGCTGCCGCTGCTCGGGGCGGCCCTGCGGCGCGACCCGGCCGCCCGGCCGACGGCGGCGGAGCTGGTGGACGCGCTGACCGTGCTGGATCTGGGGCCGGAGATCTCGCACCCGCGCCCGGAGCCGCGCGACACCGTGACCGCTTTCGCGCCGATGACGTTCCCCGGTCCGCCCGGTGGCGGCCCGGCGCTGCTCGTACGGGGTGAGGAGGCCCCCGGAGGCCTCCCCGCGCACCTTCAGGGCGGCGCTCCGCCCCCGGCGGTCGGTCAGGGTACGGCGCGGCCGACCCGGGTGGTGCCGCGGCGTCGGCTGGCGGTGGGGGCCGCGTGGTCGCGGCTGCTCGCGGTGCTGGCGGTGGTGCTGGTCGTGGCGGTCGCGATCATGATGCCGGTGGTCGGGATCGTGGTGGCCGCGGCGGGCGCGTTCGGGCTGCGGCTGTGGGACTCGGCGGCCCTGCGCGCGTCGTCCGGAGCGGCGGGGGAGGCCGGCGGAAGGGCCTCGCCGGTCGCGGGGGACGTCGTGCGCGCCGCGCTGCGGACGGCGCTGACGCTCCCGTACGCGGCGGCCTTCACGGTGGCGGTCACGCTCGCGCTGGCCTCGCTGGTGGCCGTGGGGGTGCCGACGGCGACCCTGGGCGCGTGCGCCTGGGGTGTGGGCGCGGGTGCGGCGGCCCTGTGGACCGGCCCCGGGGTGCGGGCGCCGCGGCGGCAGTTGGAGCGGCTGTTCGGGGTGATCGCCCCGGAGCCCCGCCGAATCGCCGTCGTGGGGGCGGCGCTGGGCGTGGTGGCGTTCGTCGCGGTGATCGGGGCGGTGTCGCTGACGCCGAGCTTCGCCCCGATGTACGGCCTGCAGAACTCGGTGGTCTCCGCTCTGGACCGGTTCCAAAGCGCGCTACCTTGAGGTTTGCAAGGGCGATCTGAGGTGATCCGCCTCACTTCGCCCCGACCCGCCGGAACGGTGACCGTCGGGTTTGGCGGAACGAGGGCAAGGACACACACCCCTCTACAGCAGGGGATTTGCGGCTAGGCTACTGATGGGTAACATTTAACCTGCACGGTCTGACCGAGCCCCCGAATCCGAAGCCGGTTCGGGTGTTTGGCAGGCTGGTGCAGTATCAGCTCCGCGTCGACCCGTTCCAGGGCGGCGCCCCCCGGCCCGCTCAACGCGGCCAACTGAGTGCAGGGAGGTCGGTCGACGGCCATGAACATCGTCGTCTGCGTGAAGCAGGTTCCCGACACGGAGAGCCCGCGCAAGTTGAAGTCCGAAGACAACACGCTCGACCGCGGCGCCGCCGACGGTGTCATCAACGAGCTCGATGAGTACGCCATCGAAGAGGCGCTGCTCATCAAGGAGGCCCACGGCGGCGAGGTGACCGTCCTCACCATGGGCCCCGACAAGGCCACCGACTCGATCCGCAAGGCGCTGGCGATGGGCGCCGACAAGGCCGTCCACGTGGTGGACGACGCCCTGGTCGGCAGCGACGCGCTGGGCACCTCGTACGCGATCCAGCAGGTCCTCGGCCGCACCGGGTTCGACCTGGTGATCCTGGGCTCGGAGTCCACCGACGCGCGCACCGGCGTGCTGGCCGCGATGCTGGCCGAGCGCCTGGGCGTCCCGCAGTTGTCGCTGGCCAACAAGGTCGAGATCGACGGTTCCTCGATCAAGATCCAGCGGATCACCGACTACGGCTACGACAAGGTCGAGTCCACCCTGCCCGCCGTGATCAGCGTGGTCGAGAAGATCAACGAGCCGCGCTACCCCTCGTTCAAGGGGATCATGGCGGCCAAGAAGAAGCCGGTCGAGACGCTGGGCGTCGCCGACGCCGGCATCGACGCCGCGCAGGTCGGTCTGGCGGGTGCGGCCTCCGAGGTCGTCGACTTCGCCGAGGCGCCGCCGCGCGACAAGGGTCAGATCGTCACCGACGAAGGGGACGGCGGCGTGAAGATCGCCGACTTCCTCGCGTCGAAGAAGTTCGTCTGAGCGACGGGGAAGGAGAGCGAACGACATGGCAGAGGTTCTCGTCCTCGTCGATCACGTCGACGGTGAGGTCAAGAAGGTCGCCCTGGAGCTGCTGACGCTGGCGCGCCGGCTCGGCGAGCCGTCGGCCGTCTGGGTGGGCCCGGGCTCCGAGGGCGCCAAGGGGAAGCTGGCCGAGTACGGCGCGGCGAAGGTGTACGTGGCGGCCGACGAGGAGCTGACCGCCTACGTGGTGGCCCCGAAGGTCGAGCTGCTGGCGCAGTTGGTGGCCGACAAGGCGCCCGCGGGCGTGCTGGTGGCCGCCACCGGTGAGGGCAAGGAGATCGCCGGGCGGCTGGCCGTCAAGCTGGACTCCGGCGTGCTCACCGACGTGGTGGACGTCGCCGACGGCTTCGTCGGCGAGCACTCCATCTTCGGCGGCGGCGTCATCGCCCACGCCAGGGTGAAGCGCGGCACCCCGATCGTGGCGGTCCGGCCCAACTCCGTCGCCCCCGAGATCGCTCCGGCGGCCGGGGCCGAGGAGCAGGTCTCGGTGACGCTGTCGGACGCCGCCAAGACCGCGAAGGTCGTGGAGAAGGTCGTTCAGGAGAAGGGCGAGCGCCCGGACCTGACCGAGGCCGCGATCGTCGTCTCCGGTGGCCGCGGTGTCGGCAACGCGGAGAACTTCAAGCTGATCGAGGGGCTGGCCGACACGCTCGGCGCGGCGGTCGGCGCCTCCCGCGCCGCCACCGACGCGGGCTGGTACCCGCACCAGTTCCAGGTCGGTCAGACCGGCAAGACGGTGTCGCCGCAGCTCTACATCGCGGTCGGCATCTCCGGCGCCATCCAGCACCGGGCCGGCATGCAGACCTCGAAGACGATCATCGCCATCAACAAGGACTCCGAGGCGCCGATCTTCGAGCTGGTCGACTTCGGTGTGGTGGGCGACCTGTTCCAGGTGGCCCCGCAGCTCACCGAGGAGATCACCAAGCGCAAGTAGACCCTCCCGGGTCGCCCGAGGGCGGCCGGACGGCGACCACGCCGTTCGGCCGCCCTCGGCGTTTTAGGCCCCTTTTCGGGTCGATGTCCGAGACTGGTGGGACGGTGTCGGGGTAACTCCGTTATATCCCCGAGACCTTTCCGGGACGATTCTGGAACAGCCGGGCATCATGGCCGCGTTGTGTCAGTGGGCGAGTCGTCCCTCCGGACCCCAAGGGAGCTCATGAGCGCGATAGCCGATCGAAACGGGCGGGCCCGATCGCTCCCGGCGGGCAGACTGGCGACCGCGCACCCGCCCGGCCCGCCCCCGACGTCCTTGGGCGAGGGCGGGGCGCTCACCGTGGACGACGTCGCCGAGCTGGGCGACCGGCTGCGGGCCAACGTCTCCGAAGCCGTGCGGATGCCCGCCCGGGTGCTCGACGTGGTGCTCGCCACGGTGCTGGCCGGCGGTCACCTGCTGGTCGAGGACCATCCCGGCGTCGGCAAGACCCAGCTCGCCCGCACCCTGGCGCGCAGCCTGGACGGCCGGTTCTCCCGCGTGCAGGCCACCGTCGACCTGCTGCCCGCCGACATCATCGGCGCGAACGTGTGGCAGGCCGACGGCTCCACCTTCGAGTTCCGGCCCGGCCCGGTGTTCGCCAACGTGGTGCTGGTCGACGAGATCAACCGGGCCACCCCCAAGACCCAGTCCGGGCTGCTGGAGGCCATGGAGGAGCGGCAGGTCACCGTCGACGGGGAGAGCCGCCCCATCCCGCCCCCGTTCATCGTCATCGCCACCCAGAACCCCAGCGCCGGCTACGACGGCACCTATCCGCTGCCGCCCGCCCAGCTCGACCGGTTCCTGTCGGTCGTCTCGCTCGGCTATCCGAGCCCCGAGCAGGAGATGTCGCTGCTGCGCGCCGGGCCCGAGCCGGTGGTGTCCGCGGTCGCCGAGCCCGACCGACTGCTGGCCGCCCAACGGACGGTCGCCGCGGTGCACGCCTCCGATCCGCTGCTGCGGTACGTCGTCGAGCTGCTCACCGCCACCCGCGCGCATCCCTTGGCCGCCGTCGGCGCCAGCCCGCGTTCGGGGCTCCTGCTGCTCGCCGCCGCCCGGGCGGTGGCCGCGCTGGACGGCCGGGGGTTCGCCGTGCCGGACGACGTCCAGGCGGTGGCCCGCGCGGTCCTCACCCACCGGATCCAGCCCGCCGGCGTCGGCTCGCCCGACGTGCAGGCGGAGGTCGTCGAGGACGTCCTCGGCCGGGTCCGGGCCCGATGACGGGTCGATGAGGGGCGTCGCCTGGCTGGTGTGCGCCGGCGCGCTGGCCTTCGCCGCGGGGGCGCTGCCCTCGCTGGCTCTGTTCGCGCTGTCCGCCGGGATGGTCATCATGGTGCTCGGGGCCGCCGGCACCGTGCTGTTGGCCCGCGCCCGGCTCCGGGCCGAACGCAGCGTCGTCGAACGCGAGGTCCCCGAGGACCTGCCGGTGCGGCTGCGGTTCGAGCTCCGGTTGCCGGCCCGGCTGCCCGCCCGGGTGCAGGTCAGGGTCGCCCGACGGGCCTGGGCGGCGTTGGGGGAGGACGGCGGTGTCGTGGAGCTGCCGATCGACCGGCGCGGGGCCTTCCGGGTCGAGGCGTCCCGGCTGCGGATCAGCGACACGCTCGGGATCTTCCGCCTGCACGTTCGGGCGGGGGAGCCGGAGGAGGTCCTCGTCCTGCCCGTGCCCGAGGGCGGCGCGCACTCCCCGCCCGCGCGCGGGCGGTCCAACGAGCACACCGAGCCGGACGGCCTGCGCCCGTACGTGCCGGGCACCCCGGTCAGCCGCATCCACTGGCTGTCGCTGGCGCGGGGCCGTGGCCTGCACGAACGGCGGTCGGCCCCGCCGCCGACGGGGCTGCCGCTGGTGGTCGTCGACACCTCGGGCGACACCGACCCGCGGGCGGTCGACTGGGTGGCCCGGGTGGCCGCGGGCGAGGTGCTCAGGCTGTCCCGCGACGGCGGCTGCTCGGTGCTGCTGCCCGGCGACGCCACGGCGGCCACGGTGTCCGACGAGGAGTCCTGGCGCGCCCTGCACCGTCGCCTCGCGGTGCTCGACGCCCGCACCGCCTCCGCGCCCCCCCGGCCCGGCGGTCCCACGACGGTCATCCGCTTTCCGGCGGGCCTGTCCCTGGGGCCTCCGCAACCGCCGCTGCCGCCGGACGTCGTCCCGGCCCGTCGGGGAGGGGGCGGACGATGATCCGGGCGGTGGGGCTGTTGGCCGCCGCTGCGGCGGCGATGGGCGCGTGGGGCGTGTTGCTCGGCGGCGCGGTGCTGTGGGCCGGGGCGGTCGCGGTGGCCGCCGCCGTCGTGCTGACCTGGGGGGAGGCCGCCGTCCGGCTGGTCGGCGCGCTGCTGCTGGCCTGGCCTCCCGCGGCGCTGCTCGCCGCCGGGGTGCCGGCCGGGCTGCTGTGGCCGGGACGCTGGGGCGAGCTGGCGGTGTCGCTGTCGGAGGGGCTGAACCGGCTGTCGGCGCTGGGGCCCGGCCACGCCGACGGCGATCCCTGGCCGGCGGCCGTGTGGCTGCTGCTGGCCGGGCTGCTGTGGCTGGCGGCGGCGGGCCTGGCGGTCTCGGAGCCCCGCTCGGTGCTGCGCTCGGCGCCCGCGTTCGCGCTGGTGCTGCTGCCGTGGGTGGTGGCCGTGGCGGTCCGGCAGACCGACGAGGTGTCCTGGCAGGGGGCCGCCGTGGTGCTGGCGGTGCCGCTGTGGTTCGCGCCCGCCAGGGCCTCCGCCGCGCGGCCGGTGGTCGTACTGGGCGTGGTCGCCGCGTTGGCCTCGGCGGTCCTGGCGCACGCCGTCGGACCCCGTGACCAGTGGTTCGCGGTCGACGAGATGGTGGACCGCGAGCCGCAGTTCACCACGCTGGACACCACTCAGACCTACGGCCCGCTGAGCGGCCGGCGCACCGGGGCCACCATGCTGGAGGTGACGGCCCCGCAGCCGGCCCTGTGGCGCATGCAGGTGCTGGAACGCTTCGGCTGGCGCGGCTGGGAGGTCGGCGGAGACTTCGCCGACCAGGAGCTGCCCGAGCCGGCCGCCCGTACCGTCGACGTCGAGGTGCGGGTCCGCGGGCTGCGGAACGACATGGTGGTCTCGCCCGGCCGGATCCTCAGTCTCGACGCCGACGGGCGGATCGGCCGGGGCGCTGGCGACGGCTGGCGGGTGCTGCCGATGCCCACCTCCGGGGACACCTACCGGCTCAGGGCCGAGACGGTGTCCGTCACGGCGGAGACGCTGCGCGCCGCGCCGCCGCTGAAGCCCGACCGCCGGATCGAGGACTACACCCGCATCCGACAGCGGTGGGGCGCCGAATGGCTGGGCAGCCGGCCAGGGGCGTTCGGCGCGCCGCCCGAGGCGTCGGACGGCGCGGAGAGCTTCCTGCGGTACGGGTGGTTCGGTGAGGCGGCGGACCTGGCGCAGTCGCTGTCGTCGGGCGCCCGCACCCAGTTCGAGGTGGTCGAGCGGGTGCAGCGGTACCTGACCGAGGGGGGCCGTTTCCGGTACGACACCGACGTCGAGCGCACCTCCCGGGTGCCGCTGCTGGATTTCCTGATGCGCACCCGTGCCGGCTACTGCCAGCACTTCGCCGGGGCGGCGGCGCTGCTGCTGCGGCTGTCCGGCGTGCCCACCCGGGTCGTGGCCGGGTTCGCGACCGGCCGCGAGCAGGACGGCCGGTACATCGTCCGCGACGCCGACGCCCACGCCTGGATCGAGGTGTACTTCCAGGACATCGGCTGGGTGCCGTTCAACCCGACGCCGGCCGCCGCCGACGCGGTGGTGGACCCGAGCCTCGACCCGTTCGCCCCGGCGACCGCGCGCGGCGGCGAGGGCGGCTCGGCGTTGGCGCCGGGGGCGATCCTGGGCGTCGTCTTGGCGTTCGGGCTGTTCATCACGGTCCGCCGGGGCGGTCGCGGCGTGCCGCGGGCCCGGCGGGACCGCGTCGACCGGCTGCTCGAACGGCTCGCCCGGCGCGCCGGCGGCCCGGTGACGCCCGCGACCACGCTGGGCGAGCTGCGCACGAGGTCGGCCGCCTTCGGCCCGCACACCGCCGGCGTGGTGGCGCTGCTGGAACGCGAGCGGTACGCCCCCGACCACGGCCCGCCGCTGCGACGTCCCGGGTTCCGGCTCGTTCGGGCGCTGGCCGCCGACCTCGGCGCGGTACGGGCCGTCCGGGTCCTGCTGGGAGCGTCCGTCCGGACGCGCTGAGGCCGGCCGCCCCACGGCGTGCGCGGGGCGGCCCGAGGACGTCAGGCGGCGCGGGCGAGCTCGGGCTCGGGCGCCCCGGCGGGCTCACGGGCCTCGCTCAGGGCCTGATGGGCGAGGTCGGAGTCCGAGGCCAGGGGCATCAGCCGGGCCCCCGTCGCGATCAGCAGCGCCAGCACCACGATGAGGCCCATGCCCAGGCGCAGCGAGGTCGCCTCGGCCACGAAGCCGATGATGACCGGCCCGAGCAGCAGCCCGCCGTAGCCCATCGCGCCGACCTGCGCGACCGACGCGGCCGACCGTCCGGGGGCCGCGGTGCCGGCCAGCGAGATCATCGTGGGCACGATGGTGCAGACCATCAGCCCGGTCAGGAAGAACCCGGCCAGCGCCACCGGGACCGCCGAGGCCGACAGCACGACGGACGCGCCCACGGCGGTGCCCAGCCCCGCGCCCACCAGCAGGCGGCGGGTGCCGACGCGGGTCCGCAGCCGGTCGCCGACCAGCCGCCCGACCAGCATCGCCGCCTCGAACAGCGGATAGCCCAGCGCCGCCACCCACTCGGCGGTGTGCATCTCCTCGTGCAGCAGCAGACCGCTCCAGTCCGCGACCGCGCCCTCGGCCATGAACGCGATGAACGTCAGCGCGCCGATCAGGTACACCGCCGCGGGCAGCCGCCCGCGACCGGCGCCGGCCGACCCCGCCCGGCCCTCGCGAACGGGGGCGTCGGCCAGGTAGGTGCGGCCGAGCGCGAACGCGGCGGGCAGGGTGACGATCGCCACGGCGAACACCGACGGGGTGAAGGACAGCCCCGCGAACGCGGTCGCCGCCCCGATCAGGCCGCCGGACATGGCGCCCACGCACCACCCGGCGTGCATGCCGCTCATCAGGGGCCGACGGTGGGCCCGTTCCACCACGCTGGCCTGGGCGTTCATCGCGACGTCCATGACCCCGAAGGCCATCCCGAACAGCGCGATGGCGACCAGCAGCAGGGAGTAGGAGGGGGCCAGCGCGACCAGCGCGGCGGTGGCGGCCGACAGCGGCACGGCGATCCGCAGCACGGCGCGGCTGCCGGCGCGGGCGATCACCCCGCGCAGCCCCTGCATGGCGATCAGCGCGGCCACGCCCCACACCAGGAGGACCATGCCGGCGGCGCCCGGCCCGATCCCGTACTTGTCGGTGAGGGCGGGCATGCGGGCCACCCACACCCCGCAGAGCAGACCGCCGAGGGCGAAGGTCAGGAACGTTCCCAGACGGGCCCGGAACAGCATGATTTCACTCCTTTCTCAGGACAGAAGAGAACGCCGGGCCGCGTTCAGCGGCACCGACGTCGGTGAGGGCCGGACCGGCTACGGGTCGATGAGGTCCAGCAGGCGTCGTTTCACGGCGGCGCACTGCTCGGCGTCGAACGCGTCCGGGGCGTGGCTGATCACTTCCCACAGGCCCTCGGCGGCCAGGCGCACCACCGCCGCGCCGACCGGGTCGGGCTCGCGGCCGGGGTCGATGCGGTGCCAGCGCGCCATCGCCTCGCGCAGCGGCGCGATCAGCTCGGGATCGGCGGCCGCGGCCGTGATGGCCGACCAGCGTCGTCGGGTCAGGGCGGCCTCGCGGCCCCCCAGCACCTCGAAGGTGGCCTCCAGATAGGCCCGGGTGTAGCCGCCGGGGGAGCCGTCGTCGAGGGACGCCACCCGGTCGTCGAACTCCTCGATGACCCGGGTGACCATGGCCCTGATGAGGGCTTCCTTGGTGGGGAAGTGGTAGAGCAGCCCGCCCTTGCTGACCCCGGCGCGCTCGGCGACGGCGGACAGCGTCAGCGCCTGGGTCCCGTGCTCGAAGAGCATGGACTCGGCGGCGTCCAGGAGGGCCTCTCGTTTCACCCGCGCTACTGTACCGTCCGGACGGTACAGTAGCAAATCCGGGCGAGCGCCCCGCGCGCGGCGCGGATACTGTGGACGGCGTGGTGACCTACCTCGACCATGCCGCGACCACCCCCATGCTCCCGGAGGCCGTCGAGGCCATGACCGCCGAGCTGGGCAGGCTGGGCAACCCGTCCTCCCTGCACGCGGTGGGCCGCCGGGCCCGCCGGGCGGTGGAGGAGTCCCGCGAGATCATCGCCGAGGCGTTCGACGCCCGGCCCAGCGAGGTCGTCTTCACCGGCGGCGGCACCGAGGCCGACAACCTGGCCGTCAAGGGCGTCCACTGGGCCCGCCGGGCCGCCGACCCGGCCCGCACCCGGGTGCTCGTGGGCGCCGTCGAGCACCACGCCGTCCTCGACGCGGCGCGCTGGCTCGGCGACCACGAGGGCGCCCGGGTCGAGTGGATCCCGGTGGACGAACGCGGCCGGGTCGACCCGGACACGCTCCGCGCGATGATCGGCGCCGGCGACGACGTGTCGTTGATCACCGTCATGTGGGCCAACAACGAGGTGGGCACCGTCCAGCCGGTCGCCGAGCTGGCCGCCGTCGCCCGCGAGCACGGCATCCCCTTCCACACCGACGCGGTGCAGGCCGCCGGTCAGCTCCCGGTCGCCTTCGCCGGCTCGGGCGCGCACGCCCTCACCCTGTCCGCCCACAAGCTCGGCGGGCCGATCGGCGCCGGCGTGCTGCTGCTGGCCAAGGGCACCGACCCGGTCCCCGTCCTGCACGGCGGCGGGCAGGAGCGCGACGTCCGCTCCGGCACCCTCGCCACCCCGGCCATCGTCGGGATGGCCGCCGCCGTCCAGGTCGCCGTCGCCCGCCGCGACGAGGAGGCCCGGCGCCTCACCGCGCTGCGGGACTCCCTGATCTCCCGGGTGCGGGCCGCCGTGCCCGACGCCGTCCTCAACGGCGACCCGGTCCACCGCCTGCCCGGCAACGCCCACCTGTCCTTCCCCGGCTGTGAGGGCGACGCCCTGCTGATGCTGCTGGACGCCCGCGGCATCGAGTGCTCCACCGGCTCGGCCTGCTCCGCCGGGGTGTCCCAGCCGAGCCACGTCCTGCTGGCGATGGGCGCCGGTCCCGAACGCGCCCGCGGCTCGCTGCGCTTCACCCTCGGCCACACCTCCACCGAGGCCGACGTGACCGCGCTCGCCGAGGCCATCGGGCCCGTCGTCGAGCGCGCCCGCCGCGCGGGTCTGTCTTGACCTCCGTTTGACCTTCACGGGAACGGGCAGCCCTGCCGTCCCCGGACGAAGGAGACCGAGATGGCGGTGGGCGTGGCCCGCGGCGACGTCGAGAGGGCGGGCAGGAGGGCGGCGGGACATCGGGCGTTCCACGGCCTCACCCGCGGCGGCCTGGTCGGCAAAGGGGTCGTCTATCTGCTCATCGGATGGCTGGCCGTACGGATCGGGATGGGCGACGGCGGCGGCGAGGAGGCCGACAAGGGCGGCGCGCTGCAGACCGTCGCCGGAGGGCCGGGCGGCACCGTGGTGCTCTGGGCACTGGTGGTCGGGTTCGCCGGGCTGGCGCTGTGGCGGTTCGCGGAGAGCGCGTACGGGCAGCCGGTCCCCGAGGGCCACAAGGCCACGAAGCGGCTGGCGTCGTTCGCGCGCGGGGTGTTCTACGGCGTGAGCTGCGCCGCCATCCTGGTGTTCGTGCTGGGCGGCGGCGCGACCTCCAGCGACCAGCAGTCCAAGGAGTACACCGCCCGCGCCATGGCCGAGCCCGGAGGCCGCTGGCTCGTGCTGGCCGTCGGCGCGGGGTTCGTCGGCTGGGGCATCGGCAACGTCGTCAACGCGCTCCGGCGCAAATTCCTGGAGGAGCTCGACACGGCGCGCATGGGCCGCCGCGTCCGAGGTGCGGTCAAGACCCTGGGCATCGTGGGCCGCAGCGCCCGCGGCATCTCCTTCGGGGCCATCGGCGTCTTCCTGGCCCACGCGGCCCTCACGTTCGACGCGGGCAAGGCCAAGGGGCTGGACGGCACGCTCCGCGAGTTCGCCGGCACACCCGCGGGGCCGTGGGCGCTCGTCGCCGTAGCCCTGGGCCTCGTCACGTACGGCGTGTACGCGTTCTGCGAGGCCCGGTGGCGGCGCGTCGAGACCGTCCGCTAGGGCTGGTACGGCGACAGCGCGCGCCACCCCGGGTCGGGGGTCGAGGCCACCTTGGCCTTGCCCTCCGGCCAACCCGAGGCCATCTGGTCGAGTCGGGCCAGCACCCCCGAGTCGGGGTCGACGTACAGGTGGAAGACCCGCAGCCCGTCACCGGTCTCCCGCACCGCGAGCACGGCGCCCGAGCCCAACCCGTCGAGCTTCTTCTCCAGGTCGCGCAGCGCCGAGGACGACGGCTCCACCGGGAGGCGGTTCGGGTTGCTGTGGGCGTACGGCACCGAGAACGCCACGTGCAGGTCGCACAGCGGGTGATCCTGGCGGTGCAGGGGGAACCGCGCCCCCAGCATCGCCGGATGCCCGCGCGGGGTGCGGCCCTCGCCCATCAGCCACGTCGGCTCACGGAACGGCTCGGCCACCTGACCCACCACCGCGGCCAGCATGCTCGGCGGCAGCGAGTCGACCGGGGCCTCCACCGCCACGGTGACCTCGCCGATCCAGCGGGCCACGTCGTCCTCGCCCAGCGCCCACTCCAGCACGTGCAGGGCGACCTGGAGCTGCGCCTCCTGCGGGACGAACAGGAAGTCCGGATGATACGCGGCGATGTGGATGCGGGCGCGGGTGTTGTCGACCCGCATCCCGAGCCGCACGTACTCCAGGTCGAACTCGTGGTCGCCCAGCATCAGCCGTTGGCCGAGCATCTCCGGGTCGGCCTGGCGGGCGGCGTGCAGCGACCAGCCGGCGGCGTCGGGCGGCGCGGCGCGCAGCCAGCGCTCGGCCAGCCCCCGCAGCTCGGCGGACCCGCCGCCGGTCACGGTCAGCACCGGCTCGCCGCTCTCGGCGCGGCCCAGCTCCCACTGCAGCTCCGGATGGATCCGATGGACGCGCAGCGACAACTGCTCGATCTGGTCGGCCGACAGCTCGTCGCCGAGCGCGGCCTCCACCTGGAGCCGCGTCTGGGCCCACCAGTCCCAGAACTCGAGGATGGCGGGGACCGGGGTCGATCGCGAGGTGTCTCGCGGGCGGCGGAAGATTCCCATAGAGGACCAATCGTATTGCCCCGGGGCCCGCCCGCCCCGATACTCGCCGACGTGTCAAAGGTCTCCGCGGCGTGAGCGCGCCCCTCCCTTCAGCGCGTAGCCTTGAACGGTCATGACTATGCGCGTATTGGCCGCCATGTCCGGCGGCGTCGACTCAGCGGTGGCCGCCGCCCGCGCGGCCGAGGCCGGCCACGAGGTCACCGGTGTGCACATGGCCCTGTCGAGCAACCCGAAGTCCTACCGGACCGGGGCCCGGGGCTGCTGCACCCTGGAGGACTCCCGCGACGCCCGCCGCGCCGCCGACGTGATCGGCATCCCGTTCTACGTCTGGGACCTGGCCGAGCGCTTCGACCGCGACGTGGTGCAGGACTTCGTCGACGAGTACGCGGCCGGCCGCACCCCCAACCCCTGTCTGCGCTGCAACGAGAAGATCAAGTTCGCGGCGCTGCTGGACCGGGCGCTGGCGCTGGGCTTCGACGCCGTCTGCACCGGCCACTACGCCCGACTCGCCGACGGCGTGCTGCGCCGCGGGGTCGACGAGGGCAAGGACCAGTCGTACGTGCTGGCCGTGTGCACCTCCGAGCAGCTCGCCCACGCGATGTTCCCGCTGGGCGACACCACCAAGGCCGACATCCGGGCCGAGGCCGAGCGGCGCGGGCTGCAGGTCGCCGACAAGCCCGACAGCCACGACGTCTGCTTCATCTCCGACGGCGACACCCGCGCGTTCCTGGCCGACCGGCTCGGCACCGCGCCGGGCCCCATCGTCGACGGCTCCGGCGAGGTCGTCGGCGAGCACGAGGGCGCCTACGCGTACACGGTGGGCCAGCGCAAGGGCCTGCGGATCGGCCGGCCCGCCGCCGACGGCCGCCCCCGCTACGTGCTCGACATCTCCCCGGTGACCAACACGGTGACGGTCGGGCCCCGCGAGGCCCTCGACGTCGACGAGATCGTGGGGGAGCGGCCCGTGTGGCTGGCCCCCCCGCCGTCCGGCCCGTTCGGCTGCCGGGTGCAGTTGCGGGCGCACGGCGAGGTGTACGACTGCGTGGCCGAGCCCGACGGCGACCGGGTGCGGCTCACGCTGCGCACCCCGGCGCGCGGGGTCGCCAAGGGGCAGGCCGCCGTGCTGTACGACGGCGACCGGGTGCTGGGGTCGGCGACCATCGCCCTGACCTCCCGCATCCCCGCCTGAGCTGTACTTTCTTTGCATGGATTTTGGCATCTCGACCTTCGTCACGGACGAGGGCATCGGTCCCGCCGCGCTCGGCCGGGCCCTGGAGGAGCGCGGTTTCGCGTCGTTGTTCCTGGCCGAGCACACCCACATCCCGGTCTCCCGGGAGACCCCCTGGCCCGGCGGCGCCGAGCTGCCGCGCTGGTACTACCGGACCCTCGACCCGTTCGTCGCGCTGACCGCCGCCGCCGCGGCCACCGAGCGGCTGCGGGTCGGCACCGGCATCGCCCTGGTGATCCAGCGCGACCCGATCGTCCTGGCCAAGGAGGTCGCCTCGCTGGACCTCGTGTCGGGGGGCCGCGCCGTCCTCGGCATCGGCGCGGGCTGGAACCGCGAGGAGATGCGCAACCACGGCACCGACCCCCGGACCCGGATGGCGCTGCTGCGCGAGCGGGTGCTGGCCGTCAAGGAGCTGTGGACGAAGGACGAGGCCGAGTTCCACGGTGAGTTCGTGGACTTCGACCCGGTGTTCTCCTACCCCAAGCCGGTGCAGCACCCGCATCCGCCGGTGCTGATCGGCGGCTCCGGACCCACCACGTTCGACCGGGTGGTCGAGTTCGGCGACGGCTGGATGCCGATCCTCGGCCGAGGCACCGAGAACCTGCCCGCCCGCATCGCCGAGCTGCGCGAACGCGCCGGCCGGCGGGTGCCGGTGACGGTCTTCGGCGCCCCGCCCCGACCCGACGTCGTCGACGAGCTGCGCGCCGCCGGCGTCGACGAGGTCCTCTTCGGCCTGCCCACCGAGCCGACGGACGCCACGCTGGTCCGCCTAGACAAGATCGCGGACCTCATCGCCCCCTAGAGTTGGCGAACGTGGCGCAGACAGAGGGTTTTCCATGGTCGCCGGGTGCGGCGACGGCGATCGGCTCCTATCCCGGCGATGACCCCGCCGAGGCGGTGCGGGTCGTGCTCGGTGAGCTGCCCGACCTGCCGCACCTGCCGGAGCTGCCCGCCCGGGGCCCGGGCGCGGATCTGGCCGGGCGGACGGCGGGCCTGCTGGTGGAGCTGCCGGTGGAGCTGCAGCCGTCCGGCTGGCGGTTCGCCGACCGGCCCGGCCGCGACGTGCGCCGCGCCCACGATCGGCTGGCGCACGACCTGGACGCCCTGGAGGAGCTGGCGGGCGGCCACGAGGGCCCGCTGAAGATCCAGGTCTGCGGGCCGTGGACGCTCGCCGCCTCCATCGAGCTGCGGCACGGCGACCGCGCGCTCAAGGACCGGGGCGCGGTCCAAGACCTGATCGACTCGCTGGCCGAGGGGGTGGCCCGTCACGTCGCCGAGGTCGCCCGGCGCGTCCCCGGCGCCCGGATCCTCCTCCAACTGGACGAGCCCGGCCTGCCCGCCGCGCTGGCCGGGACGGTGCCGACCGCCAGCGGGTTCTCCCGGCTCCCGGCCGTGGACGCGCCGATCGCGGAGGAGGGGCTGCGTCGGGTGATCGAGGCCACCGACGCGTGGCCGCTCGTCCACTGCTGCGCCCCGAGGGTGCCGTACGGGCTCATCCGCGGCGCTGGGGCCAAGGGGGTCGCCGTCGATCTGAGCGTGGTGCCGGAACGTGACGACGACGCGATCGGGGAGACCATCGACGCCGGGGTCGCGCTGTTCCTGGGGGTCGTGCCCGGTACGGACACCGTCCTCCCGGCGCTTCAGGCCACCGCCGCGCCCGCCAGGGCGTTGTGGCGTCGTCTGGGCTTCCCGGAGGCCGGCTTGGGGGAGCAGGCCGTCATCACGCCGTCCTGCGGGTTGGCCGGGGCCTCGCCGCGTTATGTCCGTGCCGCCCTGGAGCGGTGCCGCGAAGTGGCGCGGACCCTTCACGAGGCCCCCGAGAGCTGACGACGACCCGGCCCCACGACGGCGGCCGGGTCGCCTCAACGTCCGGTCAGGAGACGCCGATCGCCCCCAAGAGGGTGGGCAGCGAGTCCTTGATGGCGGGGTTCCAACAGGCGTAGTCGTGCCCGCCGGTGCAGGTGTCCCATCCGGACGGGATGGGCAGCGTGTTGGTCTTCTTGTAGGTCACCGGCACTCCGGCCCCGTTCAGCGCCGCGTGCATCGCGTCCGCCTGGACCTTCACGAGGTTCTCCAGGGAGTTACCGGTGTCCCCGACGGCCATGTAGAGCGGGATGCCCGCCAGGCTCTGCGGCCAGGACACGGGGTTGTGCCGCTTCCAGTAGTCGTGGCCGCTGAGCCGGGGGCCCGCACCGTCGGGGTCGACGGTGTCCTGCGCGCGGCCCCAGATGGGCACGAGCCCCGATTGGGGGTCGTCCTCCCAGGGCGCCGAGGGCACGTCCGACAGCGTGCAGCCACCGCCGCGCTTGTCGCGCTTGGGCGGATCGTTCGGGCCGAGGTTGTCCGCCGCCTTGGTGATCGGGTGGTCGTGCATCGGGTCGAGGTTGCCGCTGTAGGACGCGGCGGCCTTGAAGAACCCGGGGTTGCGCTGCGGCAGGCCGAACGAGCCGATGCCGCCCATCGAGATCCCGCCGATGGCCCGGTCGGTGCTCGCGTGGTAGCGGGCCCTCAGGATCTGGTCGACGTCCTCGATGAGGTACTTCTCCCACTGCGGCGGCTCGCCCTGGGCGTCGTTCCGCCAGTTGGTGTACGAGCTGCAGTAGGTGGTCTCGGGCATGACCACGATGACGTTCTTGCCCTGGGTCATCTCCCGGAGGCGGCCCTCGCCCTCGGCCTCCCAGGCATGGTGGTTGGCGAAGCCGCCGTGCAGCATCCACAGGGTCGGCCAGGTGGCGCCGCCGGCGGTGGGGGTCCAGCCCGGGGGCACGTAGAGGCGCACCCACTTCTGCTGGCTGCCGAGCGCCGGCGAGGACACCTTGAAGTCGAAGGTCCGTGCGTTGACCTGCACCTCCTGCACGACGGTGGCGCCGTCGGCGGTCGCTGCGGGTGCGGGAACCGAGGGGAGGGCGGGCGCGAGAGCGAGGACGGGTGCCGAGGCGCACACCCCGACGAACGTTTTGGCTCTGCGTGACCAGTTCACGACCATCTCCTAGGTAGGGGAGCCTTACTGGACCGAGCCAATCAAGATCCCCCGGTGTCCGACCATGTGCTCGGGGCAAAGGGGCCGACGGGTTTTTCGGGGGACTCGCCGAAGAATCTTCGGCCCGGCACGGCGGCGTCGGGACTCGGTTCTGTCGGTGGCGGGCGCGACAATGGGGTCATGAGCTTGAGCGATGGCGTTCCCGAGGGCTCGGACGAGGCGGTCCGGCACGCGGAGCTGAGCCGGGTGATCGACGAGGCCAACTACCGCTACTACGTGCTCGACCGGCCGACGCTGAGCGACGCCGACTACGACGCGATGATGCGCGAGCTGCACGCCATCGAGGAGCGGCACCCCGGGCTGGTGACCCCCGACTCCCCGACGCAGCGGGTCGGCGCGCCCATCACGACCGACTTCGCGACCGTCGAGCACCTGGAGCGCATGCAGAGCCTCGACAACGCGATGAACGACGAGCAGTTGACGGCCTGGGGCGACCGGGTGGTCAAGGAGGTCGGGGACACCGCGTCGTACCTCTGCGAGCTCAAGATCGACGGCCTGGCGATCGCGCTGGTCTACCGCGACGGCCGGCTGGTGCGCGGCGCGACCCGCGGCGACGGCCGCACCGGCGAGGACGTCACCAACAACATCCGCACCATCGACGCCGTCCCCGACCGACTGGCCGGCGACGGGTGGCCGTCCCTGCTGGAGGTGCGCGGCGAGGTGTTCCTGCCGGTCGAGGCGTTCGAACGGGTCAACGAGGCGATGGCGGCGCTGGGCCGCGAGCGGTTCGCCAACCCGCGCAACGCCGCCGCCGGCTCCCTCCGCCAGAAGGACCCGCGGATCACCGCCCAGCGTCCGCTGAGCCTGATCGTCCACGGCTTCGGAGCGTGGGAGGGCCGGGAGCCGCCGGCGTCCCAGGGCGAGGCGTACGAGCTGATGCGCGGCTGGGGGCTGCCCGTCAGCGACCTGTACCGGGTGGTCGACGGTCTCGACGACGTGCGCGACTACATCGCCCACTACGGCGAGCACCGGCACGACCCGGCCTACGAGATCGACGGCGTGGTGGTCAAGGTCGATCGGCTCGCCCTCCAACGCCGGCTGGGCTCCACCTCGCGGGCGCCGCGCTGGGCGATCGCGTTCAAGTACCCGCCGGAGGAGGTCAACACCAGGCTCCTCGACATCAAGGTCGGCGTCGGCCGCACCGGTCGCGTCACCCCGTACGGCGTGATGGAGCCGATCAAGGTGGCCGGGTCCACGGTGGCGTACGCGACCCTGCACAACGCGGGCGAGGTCAAGCGCAAGGGTGTGCTGATCGGCGACACCGTGGTGCTGCGCAAGGCGGGCGACGTGATCCCCGAGATCGTCGCCCCGGTCGAGGGCCTGCGGGACGGCACCGAGCGGGAGTTCCAGATGCCCGCCGAGTGCCCCGAGTGCGGCACCGCCCTGGCGTACGAGAAGGAGGGCGACGCCGACATCCGGTGCCCCAACGCGCGGTACTGCCCGGGGCAGTTGCGCGAGCGGCTCTACTTCGTGGCCGGCCGCAACGCCCTCGACATCGAGGCCCTCGGCTATGTCGCCGCGACCGCGCTGACCCAGCCGCTGGAGCCCGCCGAGCCGCCGGTCCGCAACGAGGGCGACCTGTTCCACCTCACCGTCGACCGGCTGCTGCCGATCAAGAGCGTGGTCCGCGAGCAGCGCACCGGCCTGCCCCGGATCGACGAGAAGACCGGCGAGCAGAAGGTCGTGACCTTCTTCGCCACCAAGGACGGCGAGCCGAAGAAGACCGTCGACATCCTGTTCGCCGAGCTGGAGAAGGCCAAGCGCCGGCCGCTGTGGCGGGTGCTGGTGGCCCTGTCGATCCGCCACGTGGGCCCCACGGCCGCCCAGGACCTGGCCCGTGAGCTGCGCTCGATGGACGCGATCATGAACGCCTCCGAGGAGGAGCTGGCCGCCGTGGACGGCATCGGCCCCACCATCGCGGCCTCCATCCGGCGCTGGTTCGCCGAGGACTGGCATCGCGAGATCGTCGAGAAGTGGCGGGCGGCCGGGGTGCGGATGGCCGAGGAGGGCACGGTCGGCCCGCGCCCGCTGCAGGGCGTCACGGTGGTGATCACGGGCTCGCTGGAGACGTACGGCCGCGACTCGGCCAAGGAGGCGGTCCAGACCCGCGGCGGCAAGGTGACGGCCGCCGTCTCCAAGAACACGGACTTCGTCGTGGTCGGCGACAGTCCGGGGTCGAAATACGACAAGGCGGTCAAGTTGGGCGTTCCGGTGCTCGACGAGGACGGGTTCCGGGTGCTCCTGAATGAGGGGCCGGAAGCGGCCAAAGCCGTAACCCAGGGCGGGGAGACATGAACCGTGCGTGGTTCCGTCCCGGTCAGCAGGGGGATGTTACCCATAGATATGGTGTAATTACCCAACGGTGATGTGGGGCGCTGGACCGGGCACTTCAGCTCATAACGGAACGTACGCAATTGGTTTCGCGAAGTTGAGCAAAGGTCGTACCCTCCTCATCATCTCCACTCGTCTCCTCCCCTGAGGCCGTGATGAAGGACCCGAACAACACGCGGAACACGACGCCGCGGCGCGGATCCCCGCTGTGGATCTACTTCGCCGCCGTCATCGCCGCCGGGACGACCACCTTCGCCGTCGCCCTGGGCGGGATGTCCGGTGCCGAGCTGGACACGCTCGCCGGCAACCCGGTGTTCTGGATCCTGGGCTGCTTCATCGTCTTCGGCGAGCTGCGGCCCATCGTGACCGCCGGATCCGCCGAACGCAGCGCCGCCACCACGTCCACGACGTTCTCGTTCGCCGCGCTGCTGTCGGCGGGCCTGCCGGTGGCCGCGCTGCTCCAGGCCCTCGCCGTGATCATCTGCGGGGTCTTCCGCCGCCACGCGGTGCACCGCACCGCGTTCAACGTGGCCCAGTTCACCCTCAGCCTGAGCGGCGCGGCGCTGGTGCTGTGGCTGTTCGGCATCAAGGCCTCCCCGACGGACCCGTGGACCCCCACCGGGCCGGATCTGCTCCCCATCGCCCTGGCCGCCGTCGCCTACTTCGCCTGCAACGACACGTTCGTGTGCTCCGCGGTCGCCCTGCACGAGCGGGTCTCGCTGCTGAAGGTGGTGCGCTGGGACCTCGGCTACCAGGTCCTGGTCCACATGGCCCTGCTGGCGCTCGCCCCGCTCGTCGTCATCACGATGCACCGCTCCGCCGCGTTCGTGCCGCTGATCGCGCTGCCGTTCGTCGCCGTCTACCTGAACGCCTCGGTGTCGGTCCGCCGAGAGCACCAGGCCCGCCACGACGGGCTGACCGGCCTCCCCAACCGCAAACTGCTGACCGTGCGCACCGAGGAGGCGCTGTCGGCCGCCCGCGCGGACCGGACGGGCGACCGCCGGATCGGGCTGTTCCTGCTGGACCTGGACCGCTTCAAGGAGGTCAACGACACCCTCGGCCACCCGACCGGCGACCGGCTGCTGCAGATCGTCGCGCACCGCCTCACCCACAGCGTGCGCCCCGGCGACCTGGTCGCCAGGCTCGGCGGCGACGAGTTCGCCGTCCTGCTCCCCAGCGTCCGCGACGAACAGGCCGCCCGCGAGGTCGCCGCCCGCCTGCGCGCCGCCCTCAGCGAGCCCGTACGCCTGGAGGGCCTGTCGTTCGACCTGGAGGGCAGCGTCGGCATCGCCCTCTACCCCGACCACGCCCCCGACTTCGGGCTGCTGCTCCAACGCGCGGACGTGGCGATGTACGTCGCCAAGGAGAACCGCACCGGCGTGGAGGTCTACACCCCCGCCAAGGACCGCAACTCGCCCGCCCGCCTCGGCATGCTCGGCGACCTCCGCCGCGCCATCGACCGCAATGAGCTGGTGCTGCACTTCCAGCCCAAGGTCTCCCTGTCGGACGGCCGCCCGGTGGGGCTCGAGGCGCTGCTGCGCTGGCGCCACCCCGAGCAGGGACTGCTCGCCCCCGGCCGCTTCCTGCCCGTCGCCGAGCAGACGTACCTGATGCGTTCCATCAGCCAGCACGTGATGGAGATCGCGCTCTCCCAGGTCGCGGCCTGGTGGCGGGACGGGCTGCCCGTCCAGATCGCGGTGAACGCCTCCGGGCGCGACCTGCTCGACATCGGACTGGCCGAGACCGTCCGCGAGGGCCTGGCCCGCCACGGGCTCCCGCCGCACGCCCTCCAACTCGAGATCACCGAACGGGTCCTCACCCACGAGCCCGCCTACGCCGCCGAGACCCTCGGAGCCCTCGCCGAACTCGGCGTCCCGCTCAGCCTGGACGACTTCGGCACCGGCTACTCCTCGCTGGTCCGGCTCAAACGGCTCCCCGTCGAGGAGATCAAGATCGACTCCTCGTTCGTCAGCCGACTCCTGCAGTCCGCCGACGACGCCGTCATCGTCCGCTCCATCGTCGAACTCGCCCGCACCCTCGGCCTGCGCTCCATCGCCGAGGGTGTTGAGGACGCCAAGACGGCCCAAGTCCTGCGCGATCTCGGCTGCGACGCCGCCCAGGGCTGGTTCTTCGGCCGCCCCATGGACGCCGACGCGGCCACCGACTGGCTGCGCCGCCACGTCGAACGAGCCCCCGAACCCGCTGCTTAGGCGTTTTTTGTGGGGGGGCGACCCCCCACGCCCCCCGCGCCCGGTCTTGGAGATCTTCAGGCGGACGCCCCTCCGCTTGCGCTCCGGGCCGCCCGCCTGAAGGACCGGGCAAAACCCCCGCTGGGTCGCTGTCCTTATAAATGGGGGCGACCGCCACGCCCGGTCTCGGGGTCTTCGGGCGGGCCAACCCTCGCTCGGTCGGTCGCTGTCCTTTGTGGGGCGGCCCCGACGTCCCCGCGCCGGGTGGCGGTGGGAGCTCAGTAGCCGCGGCGGCGGTACGCGGGGTCGTCGTACGCGGACGGTTCCTCGTAGTAGCGCTCCTCGCGCACCGCTCCGGGCGGAGGGCGGCGGCGGGCCGAGGCGAGGCGGATCAGGCCGATGACCAGGCCGACGAGGCCGCCGACCATGAGGATCGCGCCGACGATCTTGATGTCGACGCCGCTGATGTCGTACTCGACGGCGTAGGCCAGGATGGCGCCGATGATGATGAGGGCGAGGCTGCCTCCGATGGTCACGGGGCTCCTCCCTTCCTTCCGGGGTCCCCGGACAACGTTCCCGCTGGGCTGCTCCCAAACAGGGACGCGCCGCCACGGGCCGGGTAAAGGGTTCGGAGGGTGTCGTCGCCGGCCCCTAGGATGGCGGGGAACCCTACCGATCGCAGAAACGGCTTCCACATGTCCGCCATCACCCGCGACGAGGTGGCGCACCTCGCCCGGCTGTCCAGGCTGGCGCTCGGCGAGGATGAGCTCGACCACCTCGCCGCCCAGCTCGATGTGATCATCTCCGCGGTCGCGCGAGTGCAGCAGGTCGCGGCGGAGGACATCCCGCCGACCTCGCACGCCCTGCCGATCACGAACGTCTTCCGGGCCGACGAGGTCCGGCCGACCCTGTCCCCGGACCAGGCCCTGGCCGCGGCGCCCGCCGCCGAGGAGCAGCGCTTCCGCGTACCGCGGATCCTGGGAGAGGAGGCCTGACCATGAGTGAGCTGACCAGGAGGTCCGCCGCGGAGCTGGCGGAGCTGATCGCCTCGGGACGGACCTCGGCGGTGGAGGTGGCGCAGGCGCACCTCGACCGGATCGCCGCCGTCGACGGCGAGGTGAACGCGTTCCTGCACGTGGACGCCGACACCACGCTGGCGCAGGCGCGCCGGGTGGACGAACGCCGCGCGGCCGGCGAGGCCCTGGGCCCGCTGGCCGGGGTGCCGATCGCGCACAAGGACGTGTTCACCACCACCGACATGCCCACCACCGCGGGGTCGAGGATCCTGGAGGGCTGGCGGCCGCCGTACGACGCGACCATCACCGCCAGGCTCCGCGCCGCCGGGCTGGTGATCATCGGCAAGACCAACATGGACGAGTTCGCGATGGGCTCGTCCACCGAGAACAGCGCGTACGGGCCCACCCACAACCCGTGGGACCTCACCCGCATCCCGGGCGGCTCCTCCGGCGGGTCCTCCGCCGCCGTCGCCGCCTACGAGGCGCCGCTGGCCACCGGCACCGACACCGGCGGCTCCATCCGGCAGCCCGCCGCCGTGACCGGCATCGTCGGCACCAAGCCCACCTACGGCGGCTCGTCCCGCTACGGGGTCATCGCGTTCGCGTCCTCGCTGGACACGCCCGGCCCGTTCGCCCGCACGGTGCTCGACACGGCGCTGCTGCAGGAGGCGTTCTCCGGCCACGACCGGATGGACTCCACCTCGATCGACCGTCCCGCACCGCCCATCGTCGAGGCCGCCCGCCGCGCCGATGTCGCGGGCCTGCGCATCGGCGTCGTCCGTGAGCTGGGCGGCGAGGGCTACCAGCCCGGTGTCCTCAACCGCTTCAACGAGGCCGTCGAGCTGCTGGAGTCGCTGGGCGCCAAGGTCACCGAGGTGTCCTGCCCGCACTTCACCTACGCGCTGCCCGCCTACTACCTGATCGCCCCGTCGGAGTGCTCGTCCAACCTGGCCCGCTTCGACGCCATGCGGTACGGCCTGCGGGTCGGCGACGACGGCTCCCGCAGCGCCGAGGAGGTCATGGCGCTGACCCGGGCCGAGGGCTTCGGCCCCGAGGTCAAGCGACGGATCATGCTCGGCACGTACGCGCTGTCCTCGGGCTACTACGACGCCTACTACGGCAAGGCCCAGCAGGTCCGCACGCTGATCATCCGCGACTTCGACACGGCGTTCGAGCAGGTCGACGTGCTGGTGTCGCCCACCACGCCGACGACGGCGTTCGCGCTGGGCGAGCGCGCCGACGACCCGATGGCCATGTACCTGGCCGACCTGTGCACCATCCCGTCCGACCTGGCCGGCAACGCCGCGATCTCGGTGCCGTGCGGCCTGGCCGACGAGGACGGGCTGCCGGTGGGCCTGCAGGTGATGGCCCCGACGCTGGCCGACGACCGGCTGTACCGGGTGGGCGCCGCCGTGGAGCGCGCCCTCGAAGACCGCTGGGGCGGCCCGCTGCTGGCCAAGGCCCCCGAGCTCGTGGAGGCGGGCCGATGACCACCACGACCCTGGTGCCCTTCGACGAGGCGCTCACGCGGTACGAGCCGGTGCTCGGCGTGGAGACCCACATCGAGCTGGGCACGAACTCGAAGATGTTCTGCGGCTGCCCGACGGCGTTCGGCGCCCCGCCCAACACCCAGGTCTGCCCCGTCTGCCTGGGGCTGCCGGGCGCGCTGCCGGTCACCAACCGGGCCGCCATCGAGGGCATCATCAAGATCGGCCTCGCGCTGAACTGCGAGATCGTCGAGTGGTGTCGGTTCGCCCGCAAGAACTACTTCTACCCCGACATGCCGAAGAACTTCCAGATCTCCCAGTACGACGAGCCGCTGTGCGTCGACGGGTACCTGGAGGTCGAGGTCGAGGGCGAGTCGTACCGGATCGAGATCGAGCGCGTCCACATGGAGGAGGACACCGGCAAGTCGCTGCACGTCGGCGGCGCCACCGGCCGCATCCACGGGGCCGACTTCTCGCTGGTGGACTACAACCGGGCCGGCATCCCGCTGGTCGAGATCGTCACCAAGCCGATCACCGCCACCGAGGAGAGGGCCCCGCTGGTCGCCCGCGCCTACGCCACCGAGCTGCGCGAGCTGGTCCGCTCCCTGGACGTCTCCGACGTCCGCATGGAGGAGGGCTCCATGCGCTGCGACATCAACGTCTCGTTGATGCCGCGCGGCGCCGACGAGTGGGGCACCCGCACCGAGACCAAGAACGTCAACTCGCTCCGCTCGATCGAACGCGCCGTCCGCAGCGAGATCGAACGCCAGGCGGGCGTGCTCGACGCGGGCGGCAAGATCGTCCAGGAGACCCGGCACTTCCACGAGGACACCGGCACCACCACCAGCGGGCGCAGCAAGGAGGAGGCGCAGGACTACCGCTACTTCCCCGAGCCCGACCTGGTGCCGATGGCGCCGTCTCGGGAGTGGGTCGAGGAGCTGCGCGCCACCCTGCCGGAGCTGCCCGCCGCCCGCCGCCGCCGGGTGCAGGCCGAGTGGGGCCTGTCCGACCTGGAGCTGCGGGACGTCGTCAACGCCGGGGCCCTCGACCTCATCGCCGGCACCGTCGAGGCCGGGGCCGACCCCGGCGCGGCCCGCAAGTGGTGGATGAACGAGCTGTCCCGCCGCGCCACCGAGCAGGGCGTGGAGCTGTCCGCGCTGCCGATCACGGCCGCGCAGGTGGCCCGGATCCAGGCGCTGATCGACGAGGGCTCCCTCAACGACAAGCTCGCCCGCCAGGTTTTCGAAGGTGTGCTGGCCGGCGAGGGCGGCCCCGACGAGGTGGTCGCTGCCCGCGGCCTCAAGGTCGTCAGCGACGACGGCGCCCTGGTCGCGATCATCGACCAGGTGATCGCCGACAACGCGGACGCCGCCGACAAGGTCCGCTCCGGCAAGGTCGCCGCCGCCGGGGCCCTGGTGGGCGCGGTGATGAAGGCCACCCGGGGCCAGGCCGACGCCGGTCGCGCCCGCGAGCTGATCCTGGAGCGCCTCGGAGCCTCCTAGCCCGGAGCCTCCCGGCAGGACGTCACGAGAGGGGGATGACCAGGATGCGGTCGTCCCCCTCGGCGGGGTCGCCGCGGCCGTCCTTGTTGCTGGTGGTCACCCACAGGGAGCCGTCGGGGGCCCGGACCACCGCGCGCAGCCGCCCGTACCGGCCGTCGTAGTGGGCGACCGGGCGGCCGACCCGCCCGTCGGGGCCGACCGGCACCTGCCACAGCCGCCGCCCGCGCAGCCCCGCCGCCCACAGGGAGCCGCTCGCGTACGCCAGACCGGACGGGGACGCCTCGGCGGTCGTCCACGTGAGCAACGGGTCGGTGAAGCGGTCGTCGCCGTTCCCCGGCTGAATCCCCTCCACCTCGGGCCAGCCGTAGTTGCGGCCCCGTTCGATCAGGTTGATCTCGTCGAAGCGGTCCTGACCGAACTCGGTGGCGAACAGCCGCCCCTTGCCGTCCCACGTCAGGCCCTGCACGTTGCGGTGACCGTAGGACCAGATCCGCGAGCCGAACGGGTTGCCGGGGGCGGCCCGGCCGTCGGGGGCGACCCGCAGGATCTTGCCGCCCAGCGAGGCCCGGTCCTGCGCCAGGTCCGTGCGATAGACCTCGCCGGTGGCCACGTACAGCAGCCGGTCGGGCCCGAACGCGATGCGCCCGCCGTTGTGGTTGGCGCCCTTGGGGATCCCCGTCACGATCGGCCGCGGCGCCGTCAGCCGGTCGTCGTGACGGAACCGGACGACGCGGTTGTCGTCGGCGGCCGTGAAGTACAGGTACACGTACCGGTCCCGGTCGTAGGACGGCGACACGGCGACGCCCATCAGCCCGCCCTCGCCCCCGGGCTCGACCCCCGGCACCCTGCCGACCTCGGTGACCCTCCCGCGCGCGGTCACCCGCAGCAGCCGGGCGCTGTCCCGTTCGGTGACGAGCGCGTCCCCGCCGGGCAGGAACGCGATCGCCCACGGCACGCTCAGCCCCGTGGCCAGGTCGCGGGGAGCGCCGGGAACGGCCCCCGTCGGCGCGACCGGGGAGCCGCCGGAGGCGGGGGGCGAGCTCAGCGGGGGCGGGGTCCGACCGCCGCCCTCGGGGTCGGAGGCGCACCCGGCGAGGGCGAGCGCCCCGGCGCCCACCGCGATGATCCTGCGAACGTTCATGGCCTCTCACGTCCTTCCGCCGTCCAGCCTGACATACGCCCGCGGTCGCCCGGCGTACCATCCCGATCATGAGCAGGGTGTGGGTGGCGCGCGCCGATCTCGCCGCCGCGGTGGCGGATCTGCCCGGGGCGACGGTGGACGTGTACGACGGCGGCGCGGAGCCGGCCGCTCCGGACGAGGTGGAGTTCTACGTGCCGGTGCTACTGCCCTCACCGGCGAGCCTGGAGATCATGGCGAGGATGCCACGGCTACGGGTGGTGCAACTGCAGACGGCCGGATACGACGGTGTCGTGCCCCATCTCCCCGCCGGGGTGACGTTGTGCAACGCCCGGGGCGCGCACGACGCGGGGACCGCCGAATGGGCGGTCGGCGCGATCATCGCGAGCCTGCGGCGGTTCCCGGAGTTCGCCGCCTCCCAGCGCGCGGGCCGCTGGGATTATCGTCACACCCCCGCGCTGGCCGACTCCCGCGTCCTGCTCGTCGGGTACGGCGCGATCGGGCGCGCCGTCGAACGGCGGCTGGCGCCCTTCGAGGTGGAGATCACCCGGGTGGCGAGCCGGCCGCGCGACGGCGTCCACGGGGTGGCCGAGCTGCCCGGGCTGGTGCCGCACGCCGACGTGGTCGTCCTGCTCGTCCCGGCGACGCCGCAGACCAAGGGGCTGGTCGACGCCGACCTGCTGGCACGGATGAAGGACGGGGCGCTGCTGGTGAACGCCGCGCGCGGCTCCGTGGTCGACACGGCGGCCCTCGTCGCCGAGACGGCCGCCGGCAGGCTGCGGGCGGCGCTGGACGTCACCGACCCGGAGCCGCTGCCGGCCGACCATCCGCTCTGGCGCACCCCCGGGGTGTTCCTCACCCCCCACGTCGCCGGCTCGACCCCGGCCTCCTCCCGGCGCATCGCCCGACTGGTACGGGAGCAGGCGCGCCGGTACCTGACGGGGGAGCCGTTGGAGAACGTGATGTTTCCGTAAAGGAGCCGGCCCCTCCGCACGTTCGCTCGGTCACGGTGCGTGAAAGTGATGGGCGGCCCGTTCCCTGACAACCGGTGACGAACGTCCGGTAACCGGCCTCGTGGGCCGGCGGGTTGTCGCCGGGTGGACGCTGAGCCTCAATCGCTCCGTGACCTACGGAACGTACATTGAGCAACACGGTGAACCCGTAGCGACACCACGTTGCCGGCGCCCGGCCGGTGCCCGCCGGCCCCAACGACGGGGCGGCACCCGGTCAGGGACGGAAGGCCCCGCTTCTCCGACAAGACCGGTCCTGTCGGGCACCATCGCGCGCGCCCGTGGCGTTATGTCGGAGACGGTTGAGGCCGATGGGTCCCTCGGGACCGACGGCCACGGACAGGCAGAGAGCGAGCGGCGGATGAGCGGCGAGAGCGCCAGGCGGTTGCCGCCCCGTGTGGTGCCGATCGGGGCCGTCGCGCTCGCCGGGGCGCTGTACGCGGTCGCGACGCTGCTCGGCCGGACGGGCGGCGGACTGCCCGCCTGGACCGAGGTGGCCGCCGCCGCGGCCGCGGCCGCCGCGCTGTTCGTCGCGGTGCGTCCGCTGCCGTTCCGCGTCCGGCGCGAGACACCCGCCGACGGCGACCCCGACGCCGGGTCGGGGGCCGGATCCGGCGGCGGAGGGCCGCCCGCGGGGCCCCGCCGCGACCCGCGCCGCGACGCCTGGAGCTGGTTCGGCATCGCCGCGGCGTTCTGGCTGGCCGGGGCCACCGTCAACGTCGCCTCACCGGACCTGCTGTCGGCCAGCACCAAGGCGCTGACCCTGTCCGACCTGTTCTACCTGGCCTCCATCGCCGCGCTGACCACCGGGTTCATCGTCCCGGTGCGGCTGCCGCGCGAGGTGGGCACCTGGGTGCGGTACGTCGCCGACACGTACGTGTGCGTGGCCGCCCTGTTCGTACTGGGCTGGGTCGCCGAGTTCGGCCGGCTCTACCACCTGTCGGGGGAGTCGCCCGCCGAGTTCGTGCTGGAGCTGCTCTACCCGCTGGTCGGGGCGATGCTGGTGTGCGGGGCCCTGCCGTTCGTGTTGGGCGCCGCCCGTCCCTACCGGCCCGGCGCGTGGACCGCCTACGCCGGGCTGGTCGCCTTCGTCGCGGCCGACATCGTGTCCATGGTCGCCCGGCTGCGCGGCGAGGCCCCGGCCGACGACCCCGGCGACATCTCCCGGATCATCGGGCTGCTGCTGCTCGGGCTGGCCCCGTGGATCATGCCCGCGTCCGCCGAGGAGCCCGAGCCCGCCGAGGCCCCGGACGAGCCCGGCGGCCAGGGCCGCATGATCGGCCCCGGGCTGACCCCGGCGGCGGTGGCGGCGGCCGCGGCGCTGTTCGTCGCCGGTCACTCGCTGACCGGCTCGGAGGGGATCGAGCCCATCGTCTCGCTGGTGGCCGGCTCGGCCGCGCTGGTGCTGCTCGGCCGGCTGGCCGGGCTGCTGCGGGAGAACGACGGGCTGCGATACGCCGTGGACGCGGGCGAGGAGCACTTCCGGGCGCTCGCGGAGAGCATCAACGACGTGGTGCTGATCTGCGACCTGGAAGGGGTCGTCCAGTACGTCTCCGACGGGGCGTACCGCACGTACGAGCAGGGCCCCGACGACCTGCTCGGCAGATCGGTGTACGAGCTGATCCACCCCGAGGACCTGCCGGGGGTGGAGGAGGTCGCCCGGGAGTTCCTGGCGAGCGACCGGGCGGCGGTGCGGATCGCCTGCCGGGTCCGCGCCGCCGACGGCACCTGGCTGCCCACCGAGTCGACCCTGTCCCGCTACACCGGCTCCCGGATGCTGATCACCACCCGGGACCTGTCCGAGCAGGCCGCCCTACAGCGCCAGGTCACCCATCTGACCTTCCACGACGGCCTCACCGGGCTGCCCAACCGGGCCTACTTCGAGGAACGGGCCCGCGAGGTGGTCTCCCGCGACGCCGGGCCCGGCCCGATCGCCGTGGTGTTCGCCGACCTCGACGGGTTCACCGCCGTCAACGACTCCGCCGGGCACGCGGCGGGCGACCAGGTGCTCGCCCAGGCGGCCCGCCGGCTCCGCGCCGCCGTGCCCGCCGACGACACGGTGGCCCGCTGGGGCGGCGACGAGTTCGCGGTCCTGGTGGAGAACGCCGACGAGGCCCAGACGGTGGTGGAGCTGGCCGAGCGCCTGCTGCGGGTGCTGGCGGCCGAGCCGTACCGGGCGGGGGAGCGCGAGGTGGTGCTGAGCGCCAGCGTCGGCATCGCGTTCGCCGACAGCGATCTGGGCGGCGACGGCGACACCGGCGGGCGGCCGTCCGGTCGGCAGTCGGGCCCCGATCTGATCCGCAACGGCGACCTGGCGATGGCACGGGCCAAGGAGCTGGGCGGCGGCCGGGTGGAGGTCTTCGCCGCGCACATGCACGCCGACGTGGTCCGCCGGCTGGAGCTGGGCAGCGACCTGCAGCGGGCGCTGGCCGAGGAGCAGTTCGCCATCGAGTTCCAGCCGGTGGTCGAGCTGGCCACCTCCCGGGTCACCGGGGTCGAGGCGCTGGTGCGCTGGTGGCGCGGCGACGACTCGGTGCCGCCGCGGGAGTTCATCCGGCCCGCCGAGGAGTCCGGCCTGATGATCCCGCTGGGCGACTGGGTGCTGCGCGAGGCGTGCCGCCAGGTGGCCCGCTGGCGCGCCGAGTCCTGGGACGTGGGCCTGTCGGTCAACTTCACCGCCCGCCAGATCGCCGCCCCCCGCTTCGTGGAGTCGGTGGCCGCCGCGCTGGCCGAGACCGGGCTGCCGCCGCAGGCCCTCACCCTGGAGGTCAAGGAGGAGGTGCTCGTCGAGGACGCCGGGCACAACGTCGAACGGCTCAGCGCGCTGCGCGACCTGGGTGTCCGGCTGGCCATCGACGACTTCGGCACTGGCTACGCCTCCCTGGCCTACCTGGGGCAGCTCCCGGTGGACGTGATCAAGATCGACCCGTCGTTCGTGGCCGGGCTGGGCCGCGACGAGACGTTGAGCCTGCTGACCCGCACCATCGTCCGGCTCGGCCGCGACCTGGGGCTGACCGTGGTGGCCGAGGGCATCGAACGGCCCGAGCAGTTGGAGCTGCTGCGCGAGATGGAGTGCCCGCGCGGCCAGGGCTTCCTGGTGGCCCGGCCGATGTCGGCGGGCCCCGCCGAGTCGCTGCTGCGCACCAACCTGACCGAGGGCGGGGCGAGGCTTCCGAACGGTCCCCACGGACCCGACGGGCCGAACGGGCCGAACGGGCACGGCGGGCCCGACGGTCCGGACGGGCCCGGGGTGCCGCTGCACGGGCCGGCGCTGTCCCCGGGCTGAGCGTCTCGGATCGTGAGACGATGCGTCCACGGATTTGACCCCGGCGGAGAAGTCGGCGAAGGTGTATCCGTGCAGAGCATCCCCATGATCCTCGTAGTACTCGGTCGGCGCGCAGGCTGACCGAGTCGCTTCGCCTGCGCGCTCCCCTCGACCGCCCCACCCGGCGCGAGGGGTTTTTTGTTGGCCAGGATCACTCTCCCACCCAAGGAAAAGGCATGACGACCGAACAGATGACGGGAGCTCAGGCGCTCATCCGGGCCCTGGAGAACGTCGGGGTCGACACCGTGTTCGGCATCCCCGGGGGAGCGATCCTCCCGGCCTACGACCCCCTCTTCGACTCCCAGAAGGTGCGGCACATCCTGGTCCGGCACGAGCAGGGCGCCGGGCACGCCGCACAGGGCTACGCCATGGTGACCGGCAAGGTCGGCGTGTGCATGGCGACCAGCGGCCCGGGCGCGACCAACCTGGTGACGCCCATCTCCGACGCCTACATGGACTCCGTCCCGATGGTGGCGATCACCGGCCAGGTGCCCAGCGCGGCCATCGGCACGGACGCGTTCCAGGAGGCCGACATCGCCGGCATCACGATGCCGATCACCAAGCACAACTTCCTCGTCACCGACCCCCGCGACATCGGGCGCACCATCGCCGAGGCGTTCCACATCGCCTCCACCGGTCGCCCCGGGCCCGTCCTGGTGGACATCTCCAAGGACGCGCTCCAGTCCACGTTCGACTTCGTCTGGCCCGAGCCGATGCAGCTCCCCGGCTACCGGCCGGTGACCCGCCCGCACTCCAAGCAGGTCCGCGAGGCGGCCCGGCTGCTCACCCGGGCGAGCCGCCCGGTGCTGTACGTCGGCGGCGGCGTGATCAAGGCGGGCGCGGCGGCCGAGCTGAAGGTGCTGGCCGAGCTGACCGGCGCCCCGGTCGTCACCACCCTGATGGCCAAGGGCGCGCTGCCCGACAGCCACCCGCTGCACATGGGCATGCCCGGCATGCACGGCTCCGTCGGCGCGGTCGGCGCCCTGCAGCGCTCGGACCTGCTGGTGGCGCTGGGCGCCCGCTTCGACGACCGGGTCACCGGCCGGCTGGACAGCTTCGCCGCCGAGGCCAAGATCGTCCACGCGGACATCGACCCCGCCGAGATCTCCAAGAACCGGCACGCCGACGTCCCGATCGTCGGCGACGCCCGCGAGGTCATCGCCGACCTGATCGTGGCGGTGCAGGCCGAGCACGAGGCCGGCCGGCGCGGCGACTACGAGGCCTGGTGGAAGCAGTTGGACGCCTGGCGGCGGACGTACCCGCTGGGCTACGACCAGCCCGCCGACGGGTCGCTGTCCCCGCAGTACGTGATCGAGCGGATCGGCGAGCTCGTCGGCCCCGACGCGTACTACGTGGCGGGTGTCGGCCAGCACCAGATGTGGGCCGCCCAGTTCATCAAGTACGAGCGGCCGGGCGCGTTCCTCAACTCCGGCGGCGCGGGCACCATGGGCTACGCCGTCCCGGCGGCGATGGGCGCCAAGGTCGGCGCGCCCGACACCGAGGTCTGGGCGATCGACGGCGACGGCTGCTTCCAGATGACCAACCAGGAACTGGCCACCTGCGCGGTCGAGGGCATCCCCGTCAAGATCGCGATCATCAACAACGGCAACCTCGGCATGGTCCGCCAGTGGCAGACCCTGTTCTACAACGAGCGCTACTCCAACACGAACCTGGCCACCCTGCCGACCACCAAGCGGATCCCCGACTTCGTGAAGCTCGCGGAGGCGTACGGTTGCGTGGGGCTCCGCTGCGAGCGGCCCGAGGACGTCGAGGACACCATCCGCAAGGCGATGGAGATCAACGACGCCCCGGTGGTCATCGACTTCGTCGTCCACGAGGACGCCATGGTCTGGCCCATGGTCGCCGCCGGAACGAGCAACGACGACATCAAGATCGCTCAGGACATGGCTCCTGAGTGGGAGAACGGAGACTGACCGCGATGAGCCGTCACACGCTCTCGGTGCTGGTGGAGAACAAACCGGGCATCCTCGCCCGGGTCGCGGCCCTGTTCTCCCGGCGCGGCTTCAACATCGACTCGCTGGCCGTCGGGACCACCGAACACCCGGAGATCTCCCGGATGACCATCGTGGTCAACGTGGAGGAACTCCCGCTGGAGCAGGTCACCAAGCAGCTCAACAAGCTCGTCAACGTGCTGAAGATCGTCGAGCTGGACCAGTCCGCCTCGGTGCAGCGCGAACTGATCCTGGTCAAGGTGCGGGCCGACGCGGAGACCCGCTCCCAGGTGCTGGAGACCGTCCAACTGTTCCGCGCCAAGGTCGTCGACGTGGCCCCCGACGCGGTCACCATCGAGGCCACCGGCAACCGCGACAAGCTGGAGGCGCTGATCCGCGTCCTGGAGCCGTTCGGCATCAAGGAGCTGGTCCAGTCCGGCATGGTGGCCATCGGCCGCGGCGCCCGTTCCATCACCGACCGATCCCTGCGCGCGCTCGACCGCAGCGCCTGACATTCAGAAGAGAAGGGCACACGCAAGTGGCTGAAATGTTCTACGACAACGATGCCGACCTGAGCGTCATCCAGGGCCGGCACGTGGCCGTGATCGGGTACGGCAGCCAGGGGCACGCGCACGCGCTGTCGCTGCGGGACTCGGGCGTGGACGTCAGGGTCGGTCTCAAGGAGGGCTCGGCGAGCCGCGAGAAGGCCGAGGCCGACGGGCTGCGGGTCGTCACCCCCGCCGAGGCGGCCGAGGAGGCCGACCTGATCATGATCCTCGCGCCGGACCACGTCCAGCGCGACCTGTACACCAACGACATCAAGCCGGCGCTGGTCGAGGGCGACGCCCTCTTCTTCGGGCACGGCCTCAACATCCGGTACGGCCTCATCGAGGCCCCCCAGGGCGTGGACGTCGCCATGGTGGCGCCCAAGGGCCCCGGCCACCTCGTCCGCCGCCAGTTCACCGCCGGTCGCGGCGTGCCCGTCCTGGTCGCCGTCGAGAACGACGCCACCGGCAACGCCTGGCCGCTCGTGCTGTCGTACGCCAAGGGCATCGGCGGCCTGCGCGCCGGCGGCATCAAGACCACCTTCACCGAGGAGACCGAGACCGACCTGTTCGGCGAGCAGGCCGTGCTGTGCGGCGGCGTCTCCGAGCTGATCAAGGCCGGGTTCGAGACCCTGATCGAGGCCGGCTACCAGCCCGAGGTCGCCTACTTCGAGTGCCTGCACGAGATGAAGCTGATCGTCGACCTCATGTACGAGGGCGGCGTCCAGAAGATGTACTGGTCGGTGTCCGACACCGCCGAGTTCGGCGGATACACCCGCGGACCGCGCGTGGTCACGCCGGAGACCAAGGTCGAGATGAAGCGGATCCTGGCCGAGATCCAGTCCGGCGAGTTCGCCAAGGAGCTGGTGAACGAGTTCGACGGCGGCCAGGTCAACCACCTGAAGTACCGCGAGGAGCTCGGCAACCACCCGATCGAGCAGACGGGTGCCAAGCTGCGCCCGATGATGAGCTGGCTCTCTGACTGAGTGTGGGGGGCGACCCCCCACACCCCCCGCGCCCGGTCTTGAGATCTTCGGGCGGGCGGCCCTGCGCCGGCGCAGGGCCGCCCGCCCGAAGGACCGGGCATGGTGGGGGGTTGCGGTCAGGGCCACTCGTACCTTTGCTTGTGAGGGCCATGGGACCCGCACGGTGCCCGGGCACCGTGCGGGTTCGCTCGTCGTCAGCGGGGCTTCAGGCGGCGGAGGATCCTGGTCCTCAAGGGGACGGGGAGTCGCGTGCCGCCGACCTTGATCGCCAGGTGGCCGCCCTCGGTGAAGTACGCGGTGGCGGCGGTCGGGCCCTCGGGCAGTCGGATCCGGCGGAACATCGGCTCGGTCCGCACGCTCGGCTCCCTCGTTCCGCCGAACCGCGCCTGCCGGCTGATGCCGTGCACGGTGACGGCCACATAGGCGTCCCAGCGACCCATGCCGACCTGTGCGGACTCGAGCAGGGCCTCGAAGCCCGCGTCCCGGGGCGTGGTGGGGAAGCGGTGCTCGGTGCCGGCCGTCCGCTCGCGCAGGATCAGCTCCGTCAGCACCTCGCGGGCCTCGACCCGTTCCAGGGCGGCCCAGCCGCGGACCCGCAATCGCTCGCCCTGCCAGCCGACCGCGTCCAGCCGGTGGCCGGCGCGCACCTCGCCGGTGATGTCGGCGTCCTGGCGGGGCACGCCGCGCAGGTAGGGGTAGACGGCGTACACCCGACCGCCGACCACCACGGCGCCCTCCCGCCGGCCCTCGACCTCGTCGCGGATCATGCGTTCCAGCTCGTCGACCAGCCCGTGGCGGATGCAGAACGCGCGCATCCGGAGGGCGGACGGGAGCGCGGCGCGCACGTCGTCGCCCGGCCCCTCGCCCAGCAGGCGCCGCGTCTCCCGCACCAGGCGGCGGCGGTCGTCGGCGTCGAGGTCGAGGAACCGGTGGTCGTAGGCGCGCAGCGTGTCGTGCAGCACGTCGGCCTCGGGCTGCGTCATCGCGGCTCTCCAGGACTGCGTTCGGATGGGGCGAGGGTCACGGTAGACGCTCGCGCGACGCGGTGCCGCGCAGATCCGCCGGGCGTGTCGATCGCGATGTCGCCGGCCGTCCGCGATGTTGCGACCGGGCATACTTGGTATGCATACTGCGTATGTGTCCATCCGTCATGGAATTCTCGCCCTGCTGTCCCACGGGCCCCGGTACGGCTACCAACTGCGGGCCGAGTTCGAGTCCTCCACGGGCTCGACCTGGCCGCTGAACATCGGTCAGGTCTACTCGACCCTGTCCCGGCTCGAACGCGACGGGCTGGTGGTCCGCGGTGAGGCCGACGCCGAGGGCCGGTTCGTCCACCGGATCACCGAGGCCGGCCTGGACGACGTCCGCCGCTGGTTCCTCACCCCCGTCGCCCGCGCCGACCGGCCCCGCGACGAGCTGGCCATCAAGCTGGCCATGGCCGTCACCGCGCCGCGTGTCGACGTCGCCGAGGTCGTCCAGTCCCAGCGCACCGCCACCCTGCGCACCCTGCGGGATCTGACCCGCCTCAAGGCCGACGCCCCGGCGATGCCCGACGACCCGGCCGACCGGGCCTGGCGGCTGGTGCTGGAGTCCATGATCTTCCAGGCGGAGGCCGAGGTGCGGTGGCTGGACCACTGCGAGGCGTTCGTCGCCCGCGCCGGCGCGCCCCCGCCGCCCGCCGTTCCGGACGCCGTCGCCGACCGCCCGAAGAAGGGGTCCCGCCGATGAACGTGCTGCACCTGCAGGCCGTCTCCCGCGTCCACGGCGCGGCCGACCGGGCCGTGCACGCGCTGCGCGACGTCGGCCTGTCCGTCGCCCCCGGCGAGTTCGTCGCGGTGATGGGCCCGTCGGGCTCCGGCAAGTCGACCCTGCTCGCGCTGGCCGGCGGGCTGGACACGCCGACGTCCGGGCGGGTCGAGGTCGAGGGCGTCGACCTGGCGTCGCTGAGCCGGGCCGCGCTGTCGGCGGCGCGCCGCCGACGGATCGGGTACGTCTTCCAGGACCTGAACCTGATCCCCGCCCTCACCGCGGCCGAGAACGTGATGCTGCCCCGCGAACTCGACGGCGTGCGCGTTCGCCGGGCCCGTCGGGAGGCCGTCGCCGCCCTTCACGAGGTGGGAGTCGGCGACCTGGCCGACCGCTTCCCCGACGAGATGTCCGGCGGCCAGCAGCAGCGGGTGGCGATCGCCCGCGCCCTGGTCGGCGACCGCCGGCTGGTGCTCGCCGACGAGCCCACCGGCGCCCTCGACACCCGGACCGGCGAGGAGGTCATGCGCCTGCTGCGGACGCGCTGCGACGCCGGGGCGGCCTGCCTGATGGTCACCCACGAGTCCCGGCACGCCGCCTGGGCCGACCGGGTGGTGTTCCTGCGCGACGGCAGCATCGTCGACGGCACCGGCGCGCGGCCCGGTCCGGAGAGCCTGCTGGAGGGGTCCCGATGAACCTGGGCGGCCATCGCGTCGCGTTCCGCATCGCCCGCCGGGACGCGCTGCGGGCCAAGGGACGCAGCATCCTGGTCCTGTGCATGATCGCGGTGCCGGTCACCGCGATCGTCGCGCTGGGCGTCTTCTACAACACCGGCGAGTGGAGCGCCCGCGAGCGTCTGCCCCACGACCTCGGGCACGCCGACGCCCGCCTGATCTCGATCGGCCACGGCCCCATCGAACAGGACGCCACGGGGGAGGTGATCACCAGCGGGGACGATCCCGGCGGGGCGGGGGAGCGGCGCACGACCGCGGAGATCGCCCCCCTGGTGACCGGGCGCTTCGGCCCGGACGCCCGGGTGCTGGTCCGGGAGACCTCCGGCGTCCAGGTCCAGACGTCCCGCGGGTACCTCAGGGTCGACACGCGCGGGGTGGACCTGCGCGACCCCATCGCCGAGGGCATGCTCGACGTGACCGCGGGACGCCCTCCGGCCACCGCGGGGGAGGTCGCGGTCTCGTCCGGGCTGCGCGACCAGGGCTTTCCGATCGGCGGCACGGTCCGGACCCGATCCGGGCACACGCTGACGGTGGTGGGACACGTCGCGGACCCGCTCTCTCGCCGGGACGAGGCCATCCTCCAGGTGCTCCCCGGCACCGGCATCGCCGCCGAGTCGACCACCACCCTCGGTTGGCTGATCGACGCCGGGCGGCCCGTCACCTGGCAGGACGTGCGGGCCCTCAACCGGTTCGGTCTCGTCGTCACCTCCGCCGAGGTCGTTCGCCACCCTCCGGCCGAGGCCCCCTCGGCGACCGACGGCGGCTCCTCCGCCGCGACCGTGGCGGTGTTCGCCATGGCGATCTCGATGATCGTGCTGGAGGTGGTGCTGCTCGCCGGGCCCGCGTTCGCGGTCGGGCTGCGCCGGCAGCGCCGCCTGCTCGCCCTGGTGCGGGCCGCCGGCGGCGACGCCTCCCATCTGCGCGGCATCGTGCTCGCCGGCGGAGCGGTGATCGGCGCCGCCGCGGCGGTGCTGGGCGCGGTGGCCGGGCTGGGCCTGGCCGCCCTGGCGTCCGAGGTCGTCCACCGCGCCACCGACAGGTCGTTCGGCCCTTACGACGTGCGGTGGCCGCTCGTCGCGGCACCGATGGCGCTGGGTGCGCTGAGCGGTCTGCTCGCGGCGTACGTGCCGGCGCGGCAGGCGGCGCGCATGGACGTGGTCGCGGCGTTGGCGGGACGGCGCGAGCCCTTCCGCGAACGCCGGGGGTGGCCGCTGGTGGGCGCCTGCGTCGTCGCCGTCGGCGTGGCGCTGAGCGTGATCGGGGTGCGCCAATGGAGGGAGTTCGGCGCGGCCTTCGGCGCCGTCGCCATCGTCATCGGCTGCGTGATGCTCGCCCCCTGGCTCGTCGGGCTCACCGGCCGCGCCGCCGGGCGGCTGCCGCTGCCGCTGCGCCTGGCGGTGCGGGACAACGCCCGCAACCGGGCCCGCAGCGGTCCCGCGGTGGCCGCCATCATGGCGGCGGTCGCGGGGGTGACAACGCTGGCCATCGGGGGCGCCAGCGACTTCTCCCAGCGCCGCATCGAGTATCGGCCGACCCTTCCCGAGGGCTCGGCCATGCTCCGGAGCCACCCGGACCACGACACCCGCATCCGCGCCGCCCTGGTGCGCGAACTGCCCGGGGTGCCGGTCCGCGAGGCGCGATCCCTGACGCCGCCGGACGACTGCGCGGAACGGAGAAGGGCCTGCACGCTGCTGGAACTCGTTCCCGGCGGGGCGTCCCGAGACCGGTCGCTGCAGGACCGGACGCTCGTCGGGGGGCCTGACGTGCTCCGCCTCCTGCTCGGCCGGGATGATCCGCGAGCCGCCGCCGCGCTGCGGGCGGGCTCGGTCGTCCTGCTGGGAGGCGAGCGGTCCGACGGCCCGATGAGGGCCGCGATCCTGAAGTCCGACGGCGCCGACGGACAGGGCGGCCTCAGGACGCGCACGGTGCGCACCGTGCGGCTGCCGGCACTGACCCTGCCGGACCACGTCGACCACGGCTCGGCCCTGCTGTCGCCCGAGACCGCCGCACGGCTCGGGGTGCCGACCTCGTACGGGTTCCACGCGGTCGACAGGGTCGACCACCGGATCACCGTCGCGGAGCAACGGCGGATCGACGAACGCGTCACCGCCGCCCTGCCCGAGGACTCGGTCGACGGGCTCTATGTCGAACGCGGGTTCACCGAGTCGTTCGCGACGCCGTTGCTGGCGCTCGCCCTGGCCGGAGGGGTCCTGGTCTTCGGCGGCTCGCTCATCGTCACCGGCCTGTCCGCCGCCGACGCCCGACCCGACCTGACGACCCTCGCGGCCGTCGGAGCCCGGCCGCGCACCCGCCGACTGCTGGCCATGGGTCAGGCGGGTGTCGTGGCCCTGCTCGGATGCTGGCTCGGCATCGCGGCCGGACTCGTGCCGGGCGTCTCGGTGGCGTACCCGCTCACCGTGGACGGGGCGGCGGCCCCGCCGGCCGGAGTCGGCGCGGTGCCGGCCCACGGTCTGGTGCTCGACATCCCGTGGTCGCTGCTGACCGCCGTCGGTCTGGGGGTCCCGCTCCTGGTCGCGGTGACGGCCGGCCTGCTCACCCGGTCGGGGCCGATCGCCGCCCGGCGCTCGGTCTGAGCCCTCCGACCGGCGGGAGCCGGGCACGGGTGATCGTGCCGCACGGGGACGCCCCGCGGCATGATCACCCGGTTCCGGCGGTCAAGATCGGTCCCGAAATGGCCCCGAGGAGGGTCACGGCCCGCGGCGGCCCTCCGGTGGACGGTTCCGCTCGGCGTGTCGGGGCTCCCACCAGGGGTTCTCGTGATCGTTCCCGCACCGGCGGGACGGTGCCGGCGGGTCGTGTGCCGGTATGGCGCTCCTTACGAATTCGGGTCGAACGGCCCCCGAAGCCGCCCGGCACGGGGGAGATGCCAATATCATTCGGCGAGTAACCCGACGGAGCCCGGGAGGCGCCCACCTCACCGAGGGCCACCTGGCTCCACAGAGTCGATGCGCGCACGCCCCCGCGGATCGGGTGGTGGACGTCTCGTGCGCGTCGGGGTGCCGGTTCCCCAGACCCGCAGGAGGTCACCGTGCGAGCTCGGTTGTTCGAGCACCGGGTCTTCCTGCCGTTGTTGCTGCTGGCGGCGGTCCTGCGCGTGGTGACGATGCTGGGCTACCAGTCGGTCATGTGGTTCCCCGACTCCTACGACTACGTGGGCGCGGCGCAGCGGATGGAGCCGGGGCTGATCCGGCCGAGCGGCTACCCGCTGCTGTTGTGGCTGGTCGAGGATCTGCACAGCCTGGTGGTGGTCGCCGCCCTGCAGCATCTGATGGGCCTGGGCGTCGCGGTGATGATCTACGGGCTGCTGCGCCGCCGGTTCGGGGCTCCGGGGTGGGTCGCCTCCCTGGCGGCCGTGCCCGTGCTCTTCGACGCGTTCCAGATCCAACTGGAGCACATGGTCCTGTCGGACACGCTGTTCGTGTTCCTGGTGGTGGCGGCGGTCTGCGTCCTGATGGGCGAGCGGCTGGGCACCCGGCAGGCGGCGCTGGCGGGCTCGCTGCTGGGCCTGGCGGCGCTCACCCGGTCGGTGGGCATCCCGCTGCTCATGATCGGCGTCGTGTACCTCGCGGTCCGGCGCGCCGGGTGGCGTCCCGTGGTCACGCTGGTGGCCACCTGCGCCCTGCCGATCGTCTGCTACCTGCAGTGGTACAACGCCCACCACGGCAGGCTGGAGCTCACCCGCAGCTCCGGCGTCTTCCTGTACAGCCGGTCGATGGCGTTCGCCGACTGCGAGAAGATGCGCCCGCCCGCCGAGGAGATGCCGCTGTGCGTGGCGGCCGACCCGGACAACCGCAAGGCGGCGGGCTCGTACGTGTGGGGCCCGTTCGCCCCCGTGCGGCGCATCCCCGGCGGCGCGTTCAACGAGGAGCAGAACCGGCTGGCGGGGTCGTTCGCCAAGCGGGCCATGCTGGCCCAGCCCGGCGACTACCTGCGGATCGTCGCGATCGACGTGGCGCGCACCTTCCAGTGGGGGCACCCGGTGTACCCCGAGGAGTTCACCTACAGCCACTACCTGTTCCGGGACACCGCCGTACGGCCGCCCGAGCACGTGATCCCGACGCTGCAGGCGTACCAGCCCGGGCGGGTCACCACCAAGGTCGTCGACCCGTACGCCGGGTTCATGCAGGGCTACCAGCGGCACGTCTACCTGCGCGGCAGCGTGCTCGGCCTCATCCTGGCCGCCGGGCTCGCGTGGGCCTTCGCCGGGCGGCGCAGAGGGGCCGGCGTGGCCCTGCTGCCGTGGTCGCTGTCGGGCGTGCTGATCGTGGTCCCGGCGGCGACCGCCCAGTTCGACTACCGGTACGCGCTGGCGGCGGTGCCGCTGGCCTGCCTGGCGGCGGGCGCGGCGTTCTGCCGGGGCGGCCGGGGCGCGCCCGGGGCGGCCGCGCCGTCGGCGGGTCCCGAGGACGCCCCGGCGGACCGCGACACCGCCGACGCGGCAGGCGCCTCCGAGTCGCGCGAGGAGAGCCCCGTCGGAGTGTCCTGACCCGATCGGGGCATTCGGTGCGTTCTGGGAGGTGTTGCCCGGCGGGTCATGGCCCGGCGTCCGGGGGCGACTAGACTCCCCCTACGGGGCGAGGATCACGAGGGGGTGGGCTCGCTGACCTCTGCTACTCACACCACCACATCCAAAGGACTTTCCTTGAGCAAGCCTGTCGTCCTCGTAGCCGAAGAACTCTCACCGGCCGGAATCGAGGTGCTGTCGGCCGACTTCGACGTCCGCCACATCGACGGCGCCGACCGCTCCGCCCTGCTGCCCGCCGTCGCCGACGTGGACGCGCTGATCGTGCGCAGCGCCACCAAGGTCAACGCCGAGGTGTTCGAGCACGCCAAGAGGCTGCGCGTGGTCGCGCGCGCCGGGGTCGGGCTCGACAACGTCGACGTCGAGGCGGCCACCAAGGCCGGCGTCATGGTGGTGAACGCCCCCACCTCCAACATCGTCACCGCCGCGGAGCACGCCATCGCGCTGCTCCTGGCCACCGCTCGGAACGTGCCACAGGGCCACTCGGCCCTCAAGCAGGGCGAGTGGAAGCGCTCCAAGTACACCGGCGTCGAGCTGCAGGGCAAGACCGCCGGCGTGCTGGGCCTGGGCCGCATCGGCGTGCTGGTCGCCCAGCGGCTGGCGGCCTTCGACATGGAGGTCATCGCCTACGACCCCTACGTGCAGGCCGCCCGCGCCGCGCAACTGGGTGTCAAGCTGGTGGCCCTCGACGAGCTGCTGCGCGAGAGCGACTTCATCTCCGTCCACCTGCCCAAGACCCCCGAGACGCTCGGCCTGATCGGCGACAAGGAGCTGCGCGAGGTCAAGCCGTCCGTCCGGATCGTCAACGCGGCCCGTGGCGGCATCGTCGACGAGAACGCCCTCGACCTGGCCCTCAAGGACGGTCGGGTGGCCGGCGCCGGGCTGGACGTGTTCTCCAGCGAGCCCTGCACCGACAGCCCGCTGTTCCACCACGACAACGTGGTCGTCACCCCGCACCTCGGCGCCAGCACCCACGAGGCGCAGGAGAAGGCCGGCACCCAGGTCGCCCGCTCGGTCAAGCTCGCCCTCGGCGGCGAGTTCGTCCCCGACGCGGTGAACGTCCAGGGCGGCGCGGTCGCCGAGGACGTCAAGCCGGGCCTGCCGCTGGCCGAGAAGCTCGGCCGCATCTTCACCGCCCTGGCCGGCGGCGTGCCGGTCCGCCTGGACGTGGTCGTCCGCGGCGAGATCACCTCGCACGACGTCAAGGTCCTGGAGCTGGCCGCCCTCAAGGGCGTCTTCCTGGACGTGGTGGAGGAGGCGGTGACGTTCGTCAACGCCCCGCTGCTCGCCCGCGACCGCGGTGTCGAGGTGACCCTCACCACCAGCGAGGACAGCCCCGACTGGCGCAACGTGGTCCAGGTCCGCGGCACCATGGCCGACGGCTCCGTCGTCTCGGTCTCCGGCACCCTCACCGGCCCCAAGCACATCGAGCGGATCGTCGAGATCAACGGCTACGACATGGAGCTGGTCCCCTCCGGCCACATGGCGTTCTTCACCTACACCGACCGCCCCGGCATCGTCGGCGTGGTGGGCAAGCTGCTCGGCGACACCCAGGTCAACATCGCGAGCATGCAGGTCGGCCGGAACGCCAAGGGTGGCAAGGCCCTCATCGCCCTCACGGTCGACTCCACCATCACCCCGGACCTCCTCGAGGCCATCCGCGGCGAGATCGGCGCCGACATGGGCCGCCGCGTCGACCTGGACGGCAACTGACCCACCCCGCACGATCCCGCACCACCTTGCAACACCCCGAACGCCCCCGGCCCGCCCAAGCCCGCCGGGGGCGTTCCGCATCCCCGGCCCCACCAGAGAAAACTCCGGCCCCGACAGGAGTCCACGTATTACGCCCGGGTAACCTCGCAGGTGAGAGGCGGCCCCCTCATGGCGACCCTGTGAAGCCGCCGCGGACCGACACCACGCCGTCCCCAGACCGGGACCGCCCGGGCACATCCGGCCGCGAGCACCCCGCAGCACCCATCTCACAGCACCCACGGAGCCACCATGAACCACGCCCAGCAACCCGAGACCGACCCCCGCGAAGAGGCCGCCAAGGCCCTCCAGGCCGCCCTCGACCGCCGCGACAACGGCGGCCGCACCCCCCGCTGACCGAACCCCGACCGTCCATGCCACGGGCCTCATCGACTCCGGCGCCCGACCCACCATGCCGCGTCGTGGGCCCCGATGGTGTGGACGCCCATCCCCCCTCGCCGCTGTGACCCGGCCCCGTGCCCTCGTCGATCTCCGCTGCGCGAGAACCTCGCCGCCCCCGGCGCCGTGGGCACCCGCGAGTGGGCCCGCGTGGTCTGGACTGAGGAGGCTTTCAAGATCGCGAGGAGCGAGCGATCTTGAAAACGACGAGGGAAGACCGCGCGTCACAGGCCCGCTCGCCGTCGCGCCGGAGGCGCGAGCATGAGCCCGCCCGGCCCGCAGACAGCGGTCAGGTTGCGCGGGCCGGGTCGGAGTCGGTGGCACGCATCCCGGGCGGCGTTTCCGGGATACGTGCCGGGTCCATGGTGCGGGCGAAAGGTTACGGGCGCATGAGTAAAGGATTACTCAAGTTTTTGGGAGTCCCGGGATGTGAGATCGATGCCCACTCACTGAGACATATGCATTAAGGTACGCGCATGGCTTCCAGCAGTTCCCGCACCATCCGCCTGGCCGTCATCCCCGGGGACGGGATCGGGCCCGAGGTCGTCGCCGAGGGTCTCAAGGTGCTCGACGTCGTCGCCCCGGCCCACGGGCTGGCCTTCGACCGCACGTCCTACGACCTGGGCGCGGCGCGTTGGCACCGCACCGGTGAGACGCTGCCGGACGCGGTGCTGGAGGAGCTGCGCGGGCAGGACGTGATCCTGCTGGGCGCGGTCGGCGACCCGAGCGTGCCGAGCGGGGTCCTGGAGCGCGGGCTGCTGCTGCGCGCCCGGTTCGAGCTGGACCACTACGTCAACCTGCGGCCGGTGAAGCTGTTCCCGGGCGTGGAGACCCCGCTGGCGGGGGTGAAGCCCGAGGACATCGACATGGTCGTCGTCCGCGAGGGCACCGAGGGCCCGTACACCGGGGTCGGCGGGGTGCTGCGCAAGGGGACGCCGCACGAGGTCGCCACGCAGGAGAGCGTCAACACCGCGTTCGGCGTCGAGCGGGTCGTCCGCCACGCGTTCGAGGTGGCCGCCTCCCGGCCGCGCAAGAAGCTGACGCTGGTCCACAAGGACAACGTGCTGACCTTCGCCGGCGACCTGTACCAGCGCGTCCTCAAGCGGGTCGGCGAGGAGTACCCGCAGGTCACCACCGACTACTGCCACGTCGACGCGGCCACGATGTTCTTCGTCAACCAGCCGCAGCGGTTCGACGTGGTCGTCACCGACAACCTGTTCGGCGACATCATCACCGACATCGGCGCGGCCATCGCCGGCGGCATCGGGCTGGCCGCCTCCGGCAACGTCAACCCCGACCGCACCGCCCCGTCGATGTTCGAGCCGGTGCACGGCAGCGCCCCCGACATCGCCGGGCGGGCCAAGGCCGACCCGACCGCCACCATCCTGTCGGTCGCCATGCTGCTCGACCACGTGGGGGCGCACGAGGCCGCCCGCCGGGTCGAGCAGGCCGTCTCGGCGGACCTGGCCGAACGCGGCTCCGCCGTCCGCGCCACCCATGAGGTCGGCGACGCCATCGCCGAGCGAGTATCCGGCTAGCGGCACGCCGACCTCCGCTGGTTTGCAGGAGAATCTCCGGGCGTGCCCCACGGGCCGCCCGGTTTTTCGTGCGCCCGTGATTCCGGGAGAGCCCGACGAAGTTGGACAATGGGAGTGCCGGGACGGCGAGGAGGCCGCCGCCGGCCGCTCCGGGAGAGGACCCAGATCATGAGCAGCACCCTCGAGACCCTCGATTTCACCGTGACACCCGCGCCCGACCCGACCCCCGTGGAGGAGCGCGAGCGGATCCTGGCCAATCCCGGATGGGGCCAGCACTTCACCGACCACATGATCACCATCCGGTACTCCGAGGGCCGCGGCTGGTACGACGCGAAGCTGGAGCCGTACGGCCCGATCGCCCTCGACCCGGCCACCTCGGTCCTGCACTACGCGCAGGAGATCTTCGAGGGGCTCAAGGCGTACGTCCAGCCGGACGGGTCGGTGGTGACGTTCCGCCCGCAGAGCAACGCGGCCCGGTTCAACCGCTCGGCGCGCCGGATGGCGATGCCGGAGCTCCCGGAGGAGCTGTTCGTCCGGGCGCTGGAGCTGCTGGTGTCCACCGACCGCGACTGGGTCCCGCGGACCGAGGGCTACAGCCTGTACCTGCGCCCGTTCATGTTCGCGACCACGCGGGCGCTCGGGGTGCAGCGGCCCTCGCAGGACTACCTGTTCATGGTGATCGCCTCGCCGTCCGGGCTGTACTACCCGCAGGGCGTCAAGCCGGTCACGGTGTGGGCCTCGCAGGACTACACGCGGGCCGCCTCGGGCGGCACGGGCGACGCCAAGACCGGCGGCAACTACGCGGCCTCCTTCGCCGCCCAGGCCGACGCGGTGCGGGCCGGCTGCGACCAGGTGGTCTGGCTGGACGCCGCCGAGCGCCGCTGGGTCGAGGAGGTCGGCTCGATGAACCTGATGTTCGTGTACGGGTCCGGCGCGGACACGCGGCTGCTGACCCCGGCGCTGACCGGCACCCTGCTGCCCGGCATCACCCGTGACTCGCTGCTGAAGCTGGCCCCCGACCTCGGTGTCCCGGTGGAGGAGGGGCGGATCGGCATCGACGAGTGGGAGGCGGGCTGCGCCTCCGGTGAGATCACCGAGGTGTTCGGCTGCGGCACGGCGGCGATCATCAGCCCGGTCGGCGGGGTCCGCAGCGCGCGGAGCGCCTGGACGATCGGCGACGGCGAGCCGGGCCCGGTGTCGATGCGGCTGCGCGACGAGCTGATCGGCATCCAGTACGGCACCCGCCCCGACCCGTACGGCTGGGTCCACAAGATCATCTGATCGGCGGGTGCGAGACGCCGTCCTCGGAACGAGAGGGCGGCGTCTCGACACGTGAGACCGATGTGACGGCCACGGTGAGCTGTGGTAGACAAGTGCCCATCATGCGCCACAGCCTCGTGATTATCGGCTGGCGCGCCGACACGTAAGGACACCGTCGGCGCGCAGACCTCTCACGTCCGTGAGGGGTCTTTTGCTTTTCCCGGCCACGTCCGCGTCCCCTTGGAGGGATAGCACCATGCACAGCGACGGATTCCACCTCTACGACACCACGCTGCGGGACGGCGCGCAGCAGGAGGGGCTCAACCTCTCCGTGGCCGACAAGCTGGCCGTCGCGCGCCACCTCGACGAGCTGGGCGTCGGATTCATCGAGGGCGGATGGCCGGGCGCCAATCCCAAGGACACCGAGTTCTTCAGGCGCGCTCAGACCGAGCTGGACCTGAAGCACGCGCAGCTCACCGCGTTCGGCGCGACCCGCCGGGCCGGAGTGAAGGCCGCCGACGACCCTCTGGTGGCCGCCCTGCGCGACTCGGGCGCGCCGGTGGTGACCCTCGTCGCCAAGAGTCACGACCGGCACGTCGAACTGGCCCTCCGCACGACGCTGGAGGAGAACCTCGCGATGATCCGCGACACGGTCTCCCACCTGCGTGCGGAGGGCCGACGAGTCTTCCTGGACGCCGAGCACTTCTTCGACGGCTTCCAGGCCAACCGCGCGTACGCCCTGGAGGTCGTGCTGACCGCCGCCGAGGCGGGCGCGGACGTGATCGCGCTGTGCGACACCAACGGCGGGATGCTGCCCGACGAGCTGGCCGACGTGGTGCACCAGGTCGTCGAGGCCGGGGCCCGGGTCGGCATCCACTGCCACGACGACTCCGGCTGCGCCGTCGCCAACACCCTGGCCGCCGTACGGGCCGGTGCGACCCACGTTCAGGGATGCGCCAACGGGTACGGGGAGCGCAGCGGCAACGCCAACCTGTTCACCGTGGTCGGCAACCTCCAGCTCAAGCGGGGGATGCAACTGGTCAGCGACGCGCAGCTCGCCGAGATGACCCGGATCGCGCACGCCGTCTCCGAGGTCACCAACGTCGCGCCGAGCCCGCAGCAGCCGTACGTGGGCGTCTCGGCGTTCGCGCACAAGGCCGGGCTGCACGCGTCCGCCGTCAAGGTCGACCCGAACCTCTACCAGCACATCGACCCCGCGATGGTCGGCAACGACATGCGGATGCTGGTCTCCAGCATGGCGGGGCGCGCGTCCGTGGAGCTGAAGGGCCGCGAGCTGGGGTACGACCTGTCCGGCGAGAAGGCCCGCCAGGTCGTCGACCGGGTCAAGGACCTGGAGGCGCAGGGCTACACCTTCGAGGCCGCCGACGCCTCGTTCGAGCTGCTGCTCAAGGAAGAGCTGAACGGCAGGCGCACCCGGCACTTCGACGTGGAGTCCTGGCGGGTGATCGTGGAGCGCCGCCCGGACGGCGAGATCGTCAGCGAGGCCACCGTCAAGGTGCACGCCAAGGGCGAGCGGATCGTCTCCACCGGCGAGGGCAACGGCCCGGTGAACGCGCTGGACCGGGCGCTGCGCACGGCGCTGGAGCAACTCTTCCCCGAGCTGGCCCGGATGGAGCTGGTCGACTACAAGGTCCGCATCCTGGAGCTGGGCCGGCTCGGCACCGGCGCGGTCACCCGGGTGCTGCAGGAGACCAGCGACGGCGAGACCTCGTGGAGCACGGTCGGCGTGGACGAGAACGTCATCGAGGCTTCCTGGCAGGCGATGGAGGACGCGGTGACGTACGGGCTGCTGCGCGCCGGCTACGAGGCGGGGTGACCCCGCCCCGGGGGAATGATCGGCGTCTCGTGGGCACTGATACCCACATGAGCCATGAGATCAGCGACAACGCCGCCGAGAGCCGCTACGAGATCCGGCTGGACGGCCGGCTCGCGGGCTTCGCCGAATACCGGCTCCGCGACGACACGGTGGCGTTCACGCACACGGAGATCGACCCCGAGTTCGGGGGCCGGGGCCTCGGGAGCGCCCTGGCCCGCGGCGCCCTCGACGACGTTCGTTCGCGGAGCCTCCGGGCGGTCCCGCATTGCTCGTTCATCAAGGGCTACATCGACCGGCACCCCGAGTACGCGGAGCTCGTCGCGGCGGGCTGACCCCGCCCCCTGGCGCGGGGTCAGCCGTCGGCGGGCTTGGGCGCGGCGCTCTGGATGACCTCGAAGCTCCACAGCTCCGCGCCCATCGCGGCCGGGCCACCGTGCCCGTGCCCGTGACCGCGGCCCTGTTGGGCGGCGTCCTTGGCGGCCTCCGCGTGACCGCGCCGGAAGTCCTGGCTCTCGGTCCACTTCTGGAACGACTGCTCGTCGCGCCATTTGGTGTAGACGAGGTAGCGGTCCGTGCCCTCCACGGGACGCAGCAGCTCGAAGTGCTCGAACCCGTCGGCCGACTCCACCAGCCCCGCGCGGCCCCCGAACCGCCGCTCCAACTCGGTCCGCATCTCCTCGCTCACGGTCAGCACGTTGATCTTGACGACGGACATCGTGGAACCCCTCTCCGCTATGGTCGGCTCGACCCTATCCAGGGGCCGGCCGCGTCTCCTTCGGGACACGGTCGTCCCCGCACGCGAACCTCACGGCCGTTTCGGTCGTCGGATCCTCATAGATATGTCCAGGGCTGTGTGGAAGGTGACGACTTGAGCGCCGACGAGCCGGGCTACGTCCCGCCCGACCACAAGACGACCGCGGAGTTCCGGATCCCGGAGAGGTCGCACTCCGGCGCCCCGTCCGGGGGCGCCGAGGACACCATGGTGGACGGCGCCCTGCCCGACGACCGCGACCCGATGGAGGCCACCGCGGTCGACCCGGTGTCCGAGGCCCCGGCCACCGTGACCGACCTGCCGATGGACGACGTTCCCTCCGATCTCCCCACCGACGATCCCGAGGACGTCGCGGTCGCCCCGTCGGCGGCCGTCGAGAACGAGCAGGGGCCGGGGGAGTGGACGGAGCAGTTCGGGCAGGAGGAGGCCGGGCTTCCGGAGGCGACCGCGCCGCACCCCGGGCTGGCCAAGGCCGCCCCGGCGGGCCCGATGGCGGCCGCCGCCGCGCCCCCGCCGGACGTTCCGCAGGCGAACGCACAGCCCGCGATCCCCGGCCCGTCGCCCGCCGTCGCGAGCGTGCCGCCCGCAGGCGCGGGGCCCGAGATCGCGCCGCCGCCCGCGCCCGATGGCGCGACGCCCCCCGCCGGCGTGATCGTGGGCGCGCCGGGCGGACCGTTCCCGCCGGTCGCCTCCCCTGTCCCCGGCTTCCAGGCCGGGCCCGTCCCGCCCGCCGGCGGCTCGCCGAACGGCTCGCGGCTGCCGCTGGTCGTGGGGGCCGTCGTGGTCCTCGTCCTGGTCGTGATCGGTGGGGCGGTGGCGTTCGCCCTGCTGTCCGGCGACGGTGACCCCGAGGCCACCACCGCCCGCCCGAGCGCCTCGACCGGTGCCGGACAGGTGCCCCCTGCGGTCCTGACGCCCGGGGCCTCCGGTGCGCCGACCCCCGGCGCCACCGACCCGGGCCCGGGTTCGCCGCCCGGCGCGCCCGTCCCCGTACCGTCGCAGGGCGCTCCGTACCCGGGCCAGGGCACGCCGGGCGCCACGCCGCCGCCGCGCGCCCCCATCGGCCCGGTGGTGAACGGCGACGGTCTGAAGTACCAGCTCGTCCAGCGGGACCCCGGCTACTACGAGGGCCTGCTGATCATCACCAACCGCGGCGACCGTCCGATGAAGGAGTGGACGCTCACCTTCGAGGTGCCCGCCGACAGGGTCAAGAACGTCTGGGGCGGCGAACTCGTCCGCGGCGGCGACACGGTGGAGATCCGCAGCCTCATGGGCGCGCGGCCGATCCCGCCGGGCGCCACCTTCGAGGTCCGCTTCGGGGCCGAGGGCGCCCCGGACACCCCCGGCCGCTGCCGCTTCAACGACCGGAGCTGCGGCTTCGAGTGACCCGTGGGGGCCCGTCCGTTCGCCCACCACCGGCACCGGCCGGAAACGCGTCGGTGCCGCCGGCTAGGCTGCGAGGCGTTGGTGTCCACTACTCAACCACGGGGCGACAGTTGCGTATCGCGAGGTTCTCCACGGGCGACGAGATGTCCTTCGGGGTGGTCGAGGGCGACTCCGTCGCCGCCATCGCGGCCCATCCCTTCGGCGAGCTGCACCTGACGGGGGCGCGGTTCGCGATCGAGGACGTACGGCTGCTGGCGCCGATCCTGCCCAGCAAGGTCGTGGCGATCGGCAAGAACTACGCCGAGCACGCCCGAGAGATGGGCGGCGAGCCGCCCGCCGAGCCGGTGATCTTCAGCAAGCCGTCCACGGCGGTGATCGGCCCCCGGGAGGCCGTCGCCTACCCGCAGAAGCTCTCCGAACAGGTCGACTACGAGGGCGAGCTGGCCGTGGTGATCGGCCGGATGTGCCGCGAGGTGCCCGCCGCCCGGGCCCGCGACGTCATCCTCGGCTACACGTGCGCCAACGACGTCACCGCCCGCGACCTGCAGAAGCGGGACGGGCAGTGGACGCGGGCCAAGGGCTTCGACACCTTCTGTCCGCTCGGCCCCTGGATCGAGACCGAGGCCGACCCCGCCGATCTCGCGCTCACCACCACGGTCAACGGCGAGGTACGGCAGTCGGCCCGCACCTCCGAGCTCACCCACGACGTCCCGGCGCTGATCGAGTACGTCAGCCAGGTGATGACCCTGCTGCCCGGCGACGTCATCCTCACCGGCACCCCGGCCGGGGTGGGCCCCCTGGAGATCGGCGACGAGGTGTCGGTGTCCATCGAGTCCATCGGCACCCTCACCAACCGCGTCGTCTCCCGGGACTGACCCGCGCGCCTCCGTCCTGTCGTACGGCGTCCGTATCGTGGCCCGAGAGGGCGTCGTACGAGAGGGGGAGATGCCGTTCATGTCGTTCACCGGCTTCACCGAGGAGGCCTTCGAGTTCTACGAGGGCCTCCAGGCCGACAACTCGATGGCCCGCTGGACGGCGCACAAGGCCGTCTACGACCATGCCGTGCGCGAGCCCATGACGGAGCTGTTCGCCGAGCTCGAGGACGAGTTCGGCCCCGCCAAGCTCTTCCGCCCCTATCGCGACGTCCGCTTCAGCAAGGACAAGACGCCCTACAAGACCCACCAGGGCGGCCACGCGGGCGGCGGCTTCTACTGCCAGATCGACGCCGACGGCCTCTTGGTCGCCGGCGGCATGTACGCGCCCGGCTCCGAGCAGCTCAAACGCTACCGGGCGGCCGTCCACGACGACCGCACCGGCCGGGAGCTCGAGGACATCGTCGCCCGCCTGCGCACCGAGGGCTTCGAGATCGCCGGCGACCGCCTCAAGACCCGCCCGCGCGGCACCCCCGAAGACCATCCCCGCCTCGAGCTGCTCCGTCACCGCGCCCTGTACGCCCATCGCGGCTGGCCCTCCGACGAGCCCTGGATCGCCACCCCGGAGACCGTCCGACGGGTCCGCGACTCCTGGCGCACCCTCCGCCCCCTGGTCGAATGGGGCGCCGAGCACCTCGGAGGCCCCGCCCTCCCCGGGTGATCCGTACGCCCCCGATCGGAACCTTCCCGGCAATCGTTTTGGTGGCGGGACCCCAGGTCCGGTAAGCTCTTCGAGGCGCGAGCAGGGCTCCAGAGCCCGGCCCGCCACTGGGGTATGGTGTAATCGGCAGCACGACTGATTCTGGTTCAGTTAGTCTAGGTTCGAGTCCTGGTACCCCAGCAAGTATCACGACCTGCGGCGCGGCCCCTCCGGGAGTCGCGCCTTCGTCATTCCACCCTCCCACTTGGGAGCGCATTGGGAGCAGTCGCCACCACGGGTGCGGGGCGGCCAGATGCGAGCCGCCACTTCTGGCCCTCGAGAGCACCCGTGTTCCGTCCAGGCGATGGAGCCGAGCGACCCTATCCCTGACGGCACCGCGATCGCGGTTGCTTGAAGCTGAGCCAGGGAAGGCCCGTCAGAGCTGTGGATCATCGGTGGGGCAACAAACGGGCCGGTCCTGGTCAGAGGCGAGCGGTGCGGGTGTGGGAGATCGATCTGCGTAGGCTAGGCCGACGGATCTACAGGACTTCCCGCGACGACCATGCGCACGCGCCGTATCTGATCTGACGCTGAGAGGTCGGAACCAGCGCTAGATCGTCGGCGCTCATCCACAGAAGGCATCAGCGCCCAGGGCTTCTGACCCCTTACGGGTAGAGCAGTCCGGGCCGCGTCCAGTCAACGGCATGGCACAGTCGCATCTACGGTCCGCTGGCAACATGCTGGGGACGATTTGAAGGTCGGCTGTGGCCGCTGTGCCAGGGACTGAGCGATCGGCGACTCCACCCCCTTGTGCGGTCTCGCGGTGTTGCAGGGTGCTAGAGATGCGTGCGGGCACGGCACCGCCTGGTGTCGCTGCCGGCTATCGCGGTCACGGCCGTGCTGCCCCATGCCACCTCATTCACGGCGACCGGACGCCACCGGACAGCTAACTTCTCCCTGCTGTCCGGGCAAGCTCATAGAGCGTGCCGTGCTTGCTGGCCATGGTGGACTCGACGGACTCGGCGAGGGCGGAATCACGCACTAGTAGGCCGAACTCGACGTTGTGGTTCTCAGCGCTGAAAGAGAAGTTCGCGCTGGTGAGCATTAGGACCTCATGGTCGATGACTATGAACTTGGCGTGGCTGACCACACGTTTGCCGCTGGGCAACTCGGTCGACTGGTAGATCGTGGCTTTCGGGAGTCGGGTCTTGACCTTGACGGCGTCAGCCTTGTCGCCATCGATGTAGACGGTGACGACGACGCCGGGCTGCTCGGAGGCCTCCTTGAGCACGGTCCACATCCGCGAAGTCTGCTCGAAGTTGTACGTCGCGCATACGACCGACTGCCGGGCCGCCTGAACGATGCGGTGGAACTCGCTGGTGAGGTGACCGACCTTGGCCTCGTTGCCGGGCATCGTCCACACGGGCGTGAGATCACGGTGCCAGGACTTCGCGCCGGCGATGGCTCTCAGGACCCCTGCCGCACGTTCGCCGTCGGTGTGATTCAGCCCGGCAGCGGCGAGCAGCCGCTTGACCTCTTCACGACGGGCGGCGTTGACAACAGTGAGTGCCTTGACGGTGTGCTGGCCGGACTCGAACTGAACTGCGAGCGCTTCGGCTTCGCTGAAGGTCAGGAATCCCCCGAGTGACGCGAAGTGATCAGAGGGCATCCGGGCTCCCGAAGAACCCTGGGACGGTCTCGCCCGTGGCTGTCGGGAGGTTGAGCAGGAGCCGCCGGTCGAGAAACCGGTTGGCCTTCTCGCACGAGGTCTCGGAGGCGAAGGAGCAGCAGTGGCACGCGGCGCCGTGGAGAAAGTCTTCTGGGTCGCTCGGGGTCCGCATCGCGCACACGGGGTCGGACGAGCAGCGTGCCGCGCGGCGGAGTGCGGAGACCACCAAGCCGCGGAGACGGTCGGGCTCGGAGAGAGCGACGAGGCCGCCGAGAGTGCCTTCGCTATCGGAAGCGGTGGTGCAGATCAGCAGGCCGGCAGCGGCCTCCCGCTGCGGCGAAGCCGCCCAGCCGTAGATCCGCTCTGTCAAGCTGGCCGCACCGTAGCCACTGGACATCGCCATCTCGCGGATCAGCGCATGTGACAACGTGTGGAGCAGCCAGTAGCGGGGAGCGGGTAGACGAACATCGGGGTCGACGTTCTTGGCGGTTTCAGAGAACCGCCGCTCGAAGTTGCGCCGGTGAGCCGCCCGGTGCGCACTCCACAACGACGTCGAGAGGAGACGCTGCTCCCAGCTTGCCACCGCGTCGAGGTCGAGTTGGAGGAAGATCCCCTCACCGCGATCTTCGGTCGCGGGAACCCACGTCGGCTTGCCATCGCGGGTGAGCTTGACCAGGCGGCCGATGAGGTCATTCACCCGGTCCATCTCGTCCAGGCGGGTGAAGCCGAGGACCGCGTTGACCTTCTTCATCTGATTGACCGCGACGATGCGGCTGATCCGCGGATGGAGGTCGGGGTCGCGCCGCATCTCGGTGACCATGAGTCCACTGGAGTTCTGCTGTTGCGGAAACAGTGCGGGCTTCTGGAGGTAGCGCCACTCGGGGACCAGGAGGTCGACCGGGTCCCATGCGGCGCGCTTCTCTTGGCGCTCCTCCTCAGAGTCAGCCGGAGCGATGACGGCAGCGACGGCAGCCGCGATGTCGGCGTTCGTCAGACCGTCGAGGTCAATGTTCTTCGCACCTGCGAGGGCTTTGATGACGTCGAGCTGGTTGCCGAACTGTTCGACCTGCTCCACGCCCAGCTCGACGCGTAGCCGGGCAGCGAGGGCTTCCTTCTCCTCGGCGTCGGTACGAGGCATGACAATGATCGACTGGGTCGAGGCGAACCAGAGGTTCGATGCGCCCATCATGATCAGCGCAGGCCGGGCATCACATTTGTTGTCGAACGCGTTGAGGTGCGGGTGTCGGCCGCGGCACTCCTGCGGAAGTTTCTCCCGACCGACAGAGCCTTGCGCTTCGGCCATGCCGCGAGACCGCCCACACGAAACGCAGCCGATGATCGAGCCGACGCTCTTACCGACGTTCGCGTCGCGCATCTTCAGGTCGGGCAGGTTCGCCTTGGAGCACTTCCTGCCTCGGTGGACCCACAGCGAGTATGGGAACTCGTCGAGGTGGCCGTTGGCACAGGTCAGCAGGTGCTGCGCCGGGACGGCCGGGCTGCCGGACTTCTTTTTGGACTTGCCGCCGCGCCCTGGACAGTTCTTGTGGGTGAACTGTGCCAGATCGGGCCGGAAAGGATGGGTGTTTGCGTAGCTGAAGCGCGGCAGCGGCCCGAGGTAGTCGCATCCGGTGCAACGGAACCATTGTGGAAACACACGGGCGGGGATGCCGAGGTCGGAGCCTTCGTTGGACATGCCCATCCGCTTGGGCTGCCAGGGGAACGGCCGTAGGGCATCGACCTGTTCGCCGAGGTGCAACCGAACGACCTTGAGCAAGCGCGGCTCGAAGATGCTCGGGATGTGGTCGCGGCGCTTCCAGATCGGCTCCCAATCGCTGAGGCCGGCGGGCATGATCGAGAAGTTCGGCAGGTCCATGATCGCGCCGGGACCGTAGGTGTAGAGCAGGGATGACGGGCGTGCGGATCCGACCTTGGCGCGGTTCTTGACCACGCCTGCCTCGGCGTCGCCGAGGGGGTCGAGCAGCTCGTGCTCGTCGTGCAGCATGTCGTCAACGGACTCGGGCAAGGGATCGGCCATCAGTCGTCCTCCGCGATCGGCAGGGTCCAGTCGGCGATGCCTTCGGGCGTGCGCGCGAAGAGTCGTTCGGGAAACGGGCTGACCAGTAGGTTGATCTCCGGTTGGACTTCGCGCATCGAATTCGCGATGACGAACGGCGCTTCGAGCGATCCGCCGACGGAGGCCTTGGCGTTCTCCGGGCTGATGATCAGTGGCAGGTACTTCTCGCCCTCGCCGGTACGTTCATAGACAAGGGTCTTGTGCTTTTCGGCGGCACGCTGAGCTCGTTCGGCCCAACGGTCGAGGCGGTTGACGAGCAGATCGTTGGCTCGCTTGGTCGCGGTCTCATCGCGGGCAGCCGCCGCGATGCGTTTCTTGAGTCTTTCGATGATCGCTTCGACCGCGCCACGTTGGTCCTTGATCCGCCACGCCTCGCGCTCGGCGGAGAGTCCGCCGGTGACGGAGGCTTGCAGCACACGAGCCGCGCTGACAAGGAGCCCGTCGATGCCTCGCGCCAAGGAAGTCGGCGAGTACGGGGTTACCGATAGGGCCTCGACCTGAGCGTAGAAGGTCTCGTGATAGTGCCGGAATTGCTCAAAGTGAGCAAGGTCGCGGGGACGGGCCCAGTTGCCGAGCGACACCACCAGCCCGGGCCGATCGGATGGGTCACGACCGACACGAGAGGACGCTTGGATGTATTCCGCAGTGTTCTTGGGCTGACCTACGACCAGCATCAGACCGAGGCGCTGGACGTCAACACCGACCTGCAACATCGATGTCGCGAGTACCACGTCGAAGGGTGAGTCGGCCTCACCGCGACGTGTCACGTCCTTGCCTTCCTTCGCGTCCGCGATGCGCTGACGGGCGGCTTCGGTGGAGTCGTAGTCGGGATCGAACTCAAGACCGAGTCGGTCGAGCGTCGCGCCGATCTCGGACGAGGCGATGCGGGAGGTCAGCTCTCCCGTCTTCAGCAGGCCGAAGCTTGCACCGCGCCGACTCGGATAACCGGAGCCCTTGCGCGGGCGCTTCACCCGGTTTTGGACGTCGTCGGCGACATAACGTGCCATGCCGGCCAGTTCACGGGTTGCGTTGAAGTAGCCGACCAGCGTCATGTACGGATCGGCGGCGGCACCGGCCCGGTCGAGCAGCAACTGACCCGAAGAGAGCAGAACCTCCGAGACACGGATCTCGGCGCTGGACAGGCGCACGCCCTGAGCGCTCACTCCGATGTAGCGGCGGCCAGGATTCTTGTCGTCGATGGGGACTTCCTGCGAGAAGAACGTGTCGGCGACGTCGAGCACTTGCGGCGGGAAGACCTCCACTTGGCGACCGTAGAGGCCACGGACCTGTTCCTGTGCGTTGCGCACCGTTGCGGTCGAGGCGACGATGAGCGGCTTGACCGAAGAACCGTCTGACTTCTCCCATGACGAGAGTGTCTCGACGGCGACCTCGAACAGACCGACCGAAGTGCCGAGAGCGCCGGTAATGAGGTGCAGCTCGTCCTGGATGATGAGGTCCGGCGGACGCAGGCGACCGACCGGTGCCACGGTCGCGGTGGGCAGACCGTCCCTCGCGGGGTGCGATCCCACCTGGCACGGCGTGTAGTCGGCATGGACGTAACCGTGCCGACCGCAGCGCCGGCTGACGTATCCGAACAGCGCGGCGGCCTCACCCTCCCGTGCGAGCCGGGCGAACTTGTCGACCGTGGCGATCACGAAGGCTGGCGTGAGGCGGTAGATCTCCTCGTCGACGGTCAGAACGGGGAGACCCTCGCTGATGGCGCCGCCTTTGGCGAAGGGACAGCGAGCCAACTCGTCGCCACAGTGAACAAACACGCGTCTCCGCGCTGCGTCGGCCTTCACATGGGCCGCGGTGATCAGTGTGCCGCACCACGGGCAGCGTTGGATTTGAAGGACTGTGAGCCGGTGGCGACCGAACTCGTTGGCCCTGGTGAGCTGCTCGTCGGCTTCCTCGAACCGCTTCGGGCTGACAGCGGTCCCGACCCACAGGCCGATGCGGAACGGTTCGCTTCCCCATGTCGCCTCGTCCTCACGACGAGCCAACTCCGCCGCGCACACCAGCGTCGTCGCACGCTGGAACTGCTGCGCCGTCAGCAGGCGGAGCGTGTAGCGCATCAGAACCGCGATGCCGTCACGCCCGTCGAGTGGTCCGTCCGCCGACTCCACGATGCCCTGGCGGCGGCGTATCGCGAACGTGTAGGCCGCGAGCCCCAGGTATGCCTCGGTCTTGCCACCACCGGTCGGGAAGAAGAGGAGCTCGACCTTCGACTGGTGCGCTGAGCTCCGGATCGGATCAGCGGGGTCGGTCAGTGCACCGAGCTGCATCAGGATGAAGGAGAGCTGGAACGGGCGCCATGACGCCGCCGACGCGCCATAGCTCGCGACGGCCTCCCGTGCCTGCTCGATCGACAAGGCGGCGTCAGCGGCGCGTGCCGCGGCGACCTGCGATGCGATGCGCTGATCGCGCATGACCCGGTTCATGAACTGGAAGCAACGCAACGCCTCTCGATCACTGGCGACATGCTCCAAACCAGCGACCAATCGCTTGTGCGCTGCGCGCGCCTCCCACAGTGCGACGTCGGCGGTCTCTCGTAGATGGCTCGGCAGTTCAGCGGCTACTGTCTCCTGCGCGTCCAGCCACGATCCGTAGCCATCAACCAGCGGTGCGAGCCCCGCACGCACGTCTTCTGCGGATGCTGAGGCCAGAGCATCCATCGACAACAAGGCGTCCTCGACCGACCGCGCCCTTGTCTGTGGTGTCTCGGCGATCGGAAGCCATGTCGTCTCGACAGCCGAGGCGCGACGTGAACCCGGCCTCACCGTCCAGTCGGCCGAGCACGTGCGGCCGATCGCGAACTCCAGCCTGTTGCGATACTGGAGGTTGAGGCGCTTGACCTCCTCGTCGTGCTCAGGCCAGTCGTGCTCCAGCACGTCCCGCACGGGCAGGAACGCCTCGGAGCCGCTGGCATCGATCACGAGCTTGGTCTGGAACATCCACATGCTCAGTGGGATCGGCATCGGTGTCTCGCGGTCATTGCACAGCGCGATCTCCACGAGCACTCGGCCGTACTTCGGATCGTCGTAGCGGTCGACCCGAAGGACAATCGACTCCCTCAGTGCCACGGACGCGGTTTGACCTGCCTTGAGGTCGGCCAGGCGGATGGTGCGCGTCTCTTCGACCGGGGTGCGCTGGTACTCGCGCATCGGCCGGCCGGCCTTGGAGACCTTGTCGGTCTCAACCGTCTCGTACGTCCCCCACGACGCGACCACACGGAACGCTTCGAGGTCGGACGGCAGCTGGAAGCGCAAACCCATCGAGGAAGGGACCATCATCCCCTGCTTCGGCGCACGGTCCTCAACATCATCCTCTTCTGCATCCGCCTCAGCGTCCTCGGCTGCGTACGCAGGGACGCCCCGTCCTCCTGTAACGCCGTCGTCGTCCGTGCGGACTTGGACCAGTGCCTCTCCGTCGGTGTCGTCCGTCGAAGCGGTTGCCGAGCCGACAAGCTTTACCGGAGCGATATGCCCCGCGAGGTACTGCGAGCGCGGGCTGAACGGGAGCGTCTCCTCAGGGCCGTGAATCGGACCGAGGAGCTCGCGCTGGAGGATGTCCACGATGTTCTCGCGCACCGCATACGAGGAGCCGTCCAACTTGTGGTTCAGCTTGTACGACGCCTGCGGTCCGGCTGCCTCAGTGGTTTCCGTCACGGGTCATAAGTCTGCCGGAGGAATCTGACAAAGGGCCGTGCATCAGAGGAATCCGGGCGGGGTCAACGAGGAGAAGGGGAGACTCGGTTCAAGGAGAGTCCCCCGAACGCGCGACCTCACCCTTCGATGCCGTCTGACGCCATCGGAGCAGAACGCGCTCGTCGTCGAAGTAGCGGCCGACGATTCCCCGGCGGACGCGCAGGCTTTCGAGCTGGGACAGAAGGATCTCCCGCCGAGCCAGGTCACTCGGGCCGGCGGCCGCCCAGTGGGCTTGAACGGTCGAGGCACCCAACGGCTCGGCTCCGCGTTCGTTCAGCAGGCGATGGATCAGGTACGGATCAAACGCCGACCGGCTCATCGTCTGTCTGCACACCGGGCAGTAGATGACAGGGCGCTTCTGGTTCGTCCCACGGCACATGAACCGGTCACAGTCATCGCAACGAACCACCCGCGACAGGAAAGGACTCGTGGCCTCCCGCTCGCTCCGCTTACGCGCCTGCGGAGTGCTCCGGGAGTCGAGGATCTTCTGTAACGTCGCGAACTGGTCGGTGGTGATCACGGCGAGGGCCTCATTGATGACCGGGACGCCGTCCTCATCGCGGAACACCGCGAAGGGGTCGGCACGCTTCGCGCTCTTGGGCCGTCCGGGATTGTGCGGGGTCATGCCCGCGAGGATCGGGTTCCGTAAGAGTCCGTCCACGGTCTGGCGGTTCCACGCGGCGACGCCCGACTTCCGCCGCGCCCCGGAGCAGGCGGGAAGAGGTGCGCCGCTGGTCGTCAACCAGGTCGTGATGGCGTTGACCGTGACGCCGCACAGAGCCATGCCCACGGCCTGCGCGAGCCACGGTGCTCGATCCGGGTCCTTGACGAGTACCCAGCCCGGGCCGTCAGGGTTCGCCGCCGGCCGGTAGCCGTAGGGGATTCCTCCGCCAGCCCATCGACCATCCTTGAGTAACTGCACCCGCGCCGCGCGGACTCGGGCTCGGATCGCCTCGGCCTCCATCTCGCCGAACACGGCGAGCATGACCGCGAAGGCTCGGCCCTGGGGGCTGGTCATGTCGATCGGATCCTCGACGGCCACAAGACCGGCGCCTCTCTCCTGGAGCGCTTCATCAGCGTGGAGAAAGTCAAGGACCCGGCGGGCGAGGCGGTCCACCTTCCAGATGATCACAGCGTCAAAGTCACGCGCGGCCAGAAGCGCGGCCCAGCCGCGGCGGTCCTCGGGACGGTTGACGCTGGCGGAGATACCGTCGTCGACGAACTCGCCGATCACCTCCCACCCTCGGGCCTCGGCGTACCTACGGCAGGACTGAAGCTGACGAGCGATCGAGACAGACTCTTCCTTGGTGACGCTGAGCCTGGCGTAGAGGACACATCGTTTGGCTTGATTCATGTTCATGGTGGGGACAGACCATCCGAGGGAGGCGGCCCTCACCCTACGAGGTGCCACATCGCTCTTGCAGACGAACGGCACACTCGGATTGATCGCCACCAACACCGTCGCCCAGGGCGACACCCGCGAGGTCGGCCTGGACGCGATGGTCACCGCCGGCTTCACGATCACACGCGCCATCCAGTCCCGCTCCTGGCCGGCATCAACCGCCAACCTGGAGTACGCCGCCGTCTGGGGCACCCTGGATGCAGTTGCCGATGGCGTCCAACGGGTATGTGACGAGACCAAGGTTCGTCGCGTCAGCACGCTCCTCGAACCTGCCGGACGCATCGAAGGTAACCCTGTGCGCCTAGCCGAGAACGGCGGGGTTGCCTTCCAAGGTTGCATCGTGCTCGGCATGGGGTTCGTTCTCGACGTTGCTGAAGCGCAAGAGTGGATTGCCGCCGATCCACGCAACGCTGAGGTGCTCTTCCCCTACCTCAACGGCGAAGACCTCAACAGCCGACCCGATGCCTCGGCTTCACGATGGGTCATAGACTTCAACGACCGGTCCGAAAAGGAAGCCTCCACATACGCACTGCCCTACCACCGACTCATAGAAGCAGTGAAACCTGAGCGGCAGCGGTTGAAACCAGACGGCTCGTTCGTATTGCGAAGGCCACTACCGGAACGCTGGTGGCAGTACGGCGAGAAGCGGCCGGCGATGCGCAAGGCCATCGCGCTGTTGCCGGAGGTTTTGGTCATCGCTCGTGTCAGCAAAACCGTCATGCCGATACGGGTCCCGACCGGGCAAATAATGAGCGAAATGTGTGTGGTGTTCGCTACGGATGATTACGGCATTCAGGCAGTGTTGTCATCAAGCTTGCACCAACTCTGGGCCATCACCTACGGCTCGGGTATGCGGAACGACCCGCGTTATGCCCCTTCCGACGTCTTCGAGACCTTCCCTCGCCCTGAGTTGAACGAGCAACTGGAGCGCACCGGTCGCATTCTCGACAAGGAGCGCCGTGAGATCATGCTCCGCCGTGGCCTCGGACTCACCAAACTCTACAACCTTGTGAACGACCCAACACATACCGATTCAATAGACAGTGACGTTTCACGTATTCGCGCCATTCACATCGAACTCGATCAGTGTGTTTTGGATGCCTACGGTTGGGCTGATGTTGTGCCGAGCCATGGCTTTTATAGCTTCAGGAGGATGAAGCGCTGGACGGTAAGCCCGGTAGCCCGCGTCGAGATCCTCGATCGACTTCTTGAGGAGAACCATCGACGCGCTGCAAACTTGCCGCAGACAGAAAGATCTCCACGGCACCTGGAGGTCCCTTCTGAACACGCGACGCTCTTCGACTGAGCAAAGTGGCTGGTCAGCGCGCTACTCGTCGAATAGAGTGCCTTCCTCGGTGGAAACTTTTTGCGTGGCAACGACGTCATCCACGCCCCGGCTATTGGCTGCTCGAACGTGATTCTCCAGTAGGAGACGGTCGAGGATCTCGATACGCGCTGAAGGGCTGACGCTCCAGCGCTCCATCTGTCGATAGATATGAAAACCATGGCCGAGATCGATGTCTTCCCAGCCATATGCATTTATAGTTGCGACATCGACTTCCACGTGGATCTCGCGTAGTCGATCGATGTCCTTGTCCCCATGATTCGCCGGATCGTTGACCAAATTGTAGAGCTTAGTCAGGCCAAGGTCGCGGCGGACCATTATTTCTTGCCGCTCGTCGTTCAACATGCGGCCGGCAGCATGAAGTCGATCTGAGATCTCCGGGCGCGGCAAGGAGCCAAAGACGAGGTCAGGCGTGTAGGTGGGATCTGTCCGCATCGTTGTTCCGTACTTGATCGCCCAGAGCTGGTGGATGCTCGATGACAAGAGTGCCTGGACGGCGTAAGAGTCGGTAGCGAAGACGACTACCTTTTCGTGGAAGACCTGCCCGGTCGGGACCCGTATCGGCATGACGGTTTTGCTGACACGAGCGATGACCAAAACCTCCGGCAACAGCGCGATGGCCTTGCGCATCGCCGGCCGCTTCTCGCCGTACTGCCACCAGCGTTCCGGTAGTGGCCTTCGCAATACGAACGAGCCGTCTGGTTTCAACCGCTGCCGCTCAGGTTTCACTGCTTCTATGAGTCGGTGGTAGGGCAGTGCGTATGTGGAGGCTTCCTTTTCGGACCGGTCGTTGAAGTCTATGACCCATCGTGAAGCCGAGGCATCGGGTCGGCTGTTGAGGTCTTCGCCGTTGAGGTAGGGGAAGAGCACCTCAGCGTTGCGTGGATCGGCGGCAATCCACTCTTGCGCTTCAGCAACGTCGAGAACGAACCCCATGCCGAGCACATAGCACCCAATGAACCCGATACCTGCATTTTCGGCAAGTCGAATGGGGTGGCCATTGACCCGACCGGCAGGTTCGAGAAGTGTGCTGATTCGGTGCACCGCGAGGTGGTCGGCAACACGTGGTAGCTCTTCGGGCACAGGTCCGCGGGTGCCCCAGACGGCGGCGTACTCCAGGTTGGCGGTTGATGCCGGCCAGGAGCGGGACTGGATGGCGCGTGTGATCGTGAAGCCGGCGGTGACCATCGCGTCCAGGCCGACCTCGCGGGTGTCGCCCTGGGCGACGGTGTTGGTGGCGATCAATCCGAGTGTGCCGTTCGTCTGCAAGAGCGATGTGGCACGGAGGAGGAAGTAGGCCACCAGGTCTGCGCTGCCGCGCCGACCCTCCGCAACGGTGTTGACCAACCAGTCGCGAACGTTCGTGCCCATCGCGCCGGTGAGTTTCTGGCCGCCAAGGTAGGGCGGGTTGCCAACGATCGCGTCGAAACCGCCCTTGTCCATGATGTCGGGTGCCTCGATGACCCAGTGCAGCGGCTGCCACCGCTCGTAGTCGGTTGCGACGGTTGGCGTCAGGCCGGATTCGGTCAGCGACTTGAGGAAGGTGTTGTCGGGTTCACCTCGGTCGGGGTAGGTCGCTCGGACCGCGAGGCGGAGGTTGCCGTACGCCTCGTCGAGTCCTTTGGAGGGCTTACCTCCAAGGGCAAGCCCGACGGCGACCACCCCGTTGGCGATCGTGCGCAGGTCCGATGTCACCTGGCGGAAGTCGGCAAGCTGGCGGCGCTTGGCGGCGCTGGTGCGCGCCGGGTCGTTCTCGTCGATCTCGGTGAGCAGGCGTCTCCGGAGGTCGATCGCGCGCTGGACGATCGCGTCGATGTCGACATCGAAAATGTCGAACACCTGCTGGCCGGAGACTCGGGTCGGATCGATGTGCAGATGTCGCAGCTGCTCCAGGTCGGTCACCCCGAGCAGTGAGTTGCCGATGAGGATCTTGTCGTCTACGAAGGAGAACGGCAGGTCGCGGTCGAGTGAGACGAGCCAGAGGGAAAGCTTGCACATCTCGACGGCCATGTCGTTGATGTCGGCACCGTAGAGGCAGTTGGCGACAACCTGGCGGATGGCGCGGGTGTAGAGGTCCCTGCGCACAGCGTTGCTCGGATCCTCGGCAATCCACGCCTCGACGACACGCTCGGCGAGGTAGCGAGCTGCGGCCACCAGGAACGCCCCAGAGCCACAGGCGATGTCGGCGACCTTCAGGCCGAGAAGCTCGTGTGACCTTTTGAGTGTCCACTCCTGTTTGCTGGCGGTCTGGTGCGGACCAGGTGCGTAGCAGAGCGGTTGGAGAGCATGGAGGACGACGTCCTCCGCCAGCGACTTCGGTGTGTAGTGGGCGCCGGCGTTCTTGCGAGACGGAGTCTCCTTGACGATGAGACCTCCGTCGAGGACGACGAAGGGGCGCTTGCGAAGGTCGAGCCGAATCAGTCCAAGCCAGGGCTTCACTCGGTCGCGGAGGGCAAGGGCATCACCGACGGCCTGGGTAAGGGCGCTTACGGCGCTAGCCTCGACCTCGGTGCCGATGGCCTTGGCGATGGCAGCCACCGAGGGTGGCTTGGCCGACGGCTGGTCGACCGCTACGAAAGCACGGATTGCTGTCGCGAGCTTTTTCGGGTCAGTGTGTTCGGCGGCGAGAGCTTCGAGTTTGGCGAGGGGAATTTCCGGTTCTGCGCCGAGTTTGCCCTTGAGCCCGACCGTGACCTCGGTGGCGATGGCTGCGGTGTAGCCAAGGAGGCCTTCGTAGATATAGCCGATCTGCTCGACATCGATATCGCGGAAGGAGATGCGGCGTGCCTCGCCCTTGATGTCAGCGATCTGGACGGATCGGAGAACGTGGAGCATGACGCGGTCGGAAACGGTGACGGCGAGAGTGCCCTGCTCGTTCGTGTCGGTGAGGAACGAAAACCGGGCAGGGTCGAAGAGCGAGCCACCATAGGCGGGCATGCGGAGGTTCTCGAAGCTCGCCCCCTGGTAGAGCGCCTGGCTCGTGGCAAGCAGTCGGTGCCACGTGAGCGAGGTGGCGTCGAGCGACTCTTCGCTCTCCTCGGTCTCGCGGGCGATGAGGCGCTCCAGTTCACCGGCCATGCCGTAGCCCTGCTCGAACAGTTCGCCAGAAGGCAGCAACCCGCGCTCTTCAGCGAACAGCAAGAACACGACGCGCATCATCACCGTGACCGCAGCTTCGTAGCTGTCGTGGGTACGGGTGGGCAGCGGGTTAGGGAGACCCCGCCGACGAGCTTCGACGGCTGACTCCGAAAAGGACTGGATCAGCAGCTCGACGGCTCGGCGGACCTGCGCGCCAAGCGCTTCGGTGATTTCCTCTGCCGCCGCAACCGATTCCTCGAACAACACCGCAAGCCGCTCAGTCGGGTCGCCTCCGATGAGGTGCTGCCGACCGATCAGTGTGAGGAAGGCATCACGGGTGCGCGGTTCCTCGATCCACGTCAGGGCGTCGACAACGCCGGATGCAGCCATCGTGCTCTCACGCGCACAGACCAGTCCCCACCAGCGGCCGTCAGTCACGATGCCGATCGGGATCTTGTTCTCGCGCAGCATGACCTCGACGCGGTCGACCGGGCTCGCGGCCCACAGGTCGCTCGGTGTCTGGCGGAGAGAGTCGACGGGGTCGATGACGTGGACGATCGCACCAATGCCTTCGACGCCGTTGACGGATGCCTGCGCTGAGATCGTCACGGCTCGGTTGGGCGACTGTGCTTCGACACCGGGAACCTCGCCCCATGACAGAGATTCAGCCCAACCGGCGACGTCACGGAGAGTCGTCTCAACCCACTTGTCGCGAGCCACGCGGTAGAACTCCTGCGCGCTCTCGGAGTCAGGACTGCGGTCGAGCCTCTCCCACGCCGCCTCGAAATCCTTGAGGGCATGGACGAAAGCGGATTTGCGCTCGCTAGAGAGGCCGGGCATCCCTTGCGGCCACACACGCTTGAGGGGCGGGATGGCCAGGAAAGGCCCTTCTGCGTCGACGAGTTCGAGCCAGGCCCGGTGCTGGTCGGTGGCGTTCACGGTTTTGCCCCTACGGGACGCTGCCCGTGTCATCACTCGGCCCACCCGTCGGCGTCGGTGCGAGTCAGGGCGAACACGACGGCGGCGGCTGTCGTGTGCGGCTTCACGTCCACGTATCGTTCGGTGATGGCGGCGATCTCTCGTGCTTCCTCGTCATCGAGTTCATCGAGTCGACGACTCATGGCGTCGATGTCACGTCTCCATTGGCGTTGCTGGTCGGGATCGGTGAACAGCTGTCCCCGCGCCTCGTCCGCCTCCGCTTTCAGGCGGTCCAGCGAGTCGTGCAAATTGGCGCGGAAAGCGGCGAAGATCTCCTTGGCGCGTTGGACATCGGCGGCTTGACGTTTGGCGAGCTGCTCAATGACCAGCTCGTGCCGCTTCCCAGCACGAGCCCTCATCGAGTCTTCGAGGCGGAGGCGAAGCGGTGCGTCCGGGACGTTCCACAAGGCGCAGAGCTGATCGCGCACCCGCTCGTCGGCGATGGAAAGGCGTGCGCGGTCAAGGGCCTTGTCGAGCGCCGCTTCGGCCTTCTCCTCTGCCATCGCCCGGCGGCCTCTCACGCGGATACCGGCGAGGAAGACTTCCTCATGGAGGCGGACACCACCACGGCCGACCAGCACCATGCGGGTGACCGCGGCGACAAATGACTCCGGAAGGTCATCCACCACCACAGCGGTGACACGACTCAGCGGTGAATCGACGCTCCATAGCGACCGACGAAGCAGCCTTTGGGCCTTCTGCACTATCGGATGCCCAAGATGCACGTAGACGAGGTCAGCGCGTCCCTCTGCGGCTTCAGCATCGAAGGTGATGGGCCGAAGCTCTCCTGGATTGAGCCGAGTGTCGAGACCACGGAGAGTGTCGTGCCAGCCCGCGGTGAGGGCGGGAACGTTGAAGACTTCAGCATCGGTATCCTGCGCGAAGTCATGGTTCGGCGTCAGAGGCAACTGATGGTTGATCCGAAGTGCCGTATCGACAACACGGCGAAGGTTGGCGGGGTCGAGGTGCATCTCGGTACGAGATTCGTCGTAGCCCTGCTCCAACTGAGTCAGTCGTGCGTTGAGCTCGATACCGCCGGCGAGGGCGACGTTGATGACCTCGGTGGCGTCGACGCCCTTCGACTTCGCCCTCGTCAGGGCACGTCTGCCGAAATGGCCCTGGATCTCCTCGCCTACGACCTGATTGGCAGACCCGAGGTCGTACTCGACCTGAGCGATCTTGCGCGCGATGCGCTCCATGAAGTGCAGATCGGCGGCATAGGTCGACGAGTCGGCCACGGGAACAAAGTGGAAGACCTGCGGTTCTTCAGTCTGCCCATAGCGGTCGATGCGGCCGATCCGCTGCTCCAGGCGTGACGGATTGAACGGAATGTCGAAATTCACCAGCCGGTGGCAGTACGTCTGAAGGTCGATGCCCTCGCCGGCCGCGTCGGTGGCGAGCAGGACACGGACCGGCTCCTTCGTGGGGTCGGCGGTGAACTGGGAGCGGATGTACTCACGCTCGTCGGATGGTGTCGAGCCTTGGATGACAGCGAGGCGGTCATCGGTGTAGCCGCGCTGGTTCAGAACGCGAGCGAGCCAGCCAACAGTGTCGGCGTACTCGGTGAACACCACAACGCGCTCGTTGAACCAGTGCCTTCCATCCGGGCGGCACACAGCGTTGAGAAAGCTGATCAGGCGGTCGAGTCGGGAATCCGCACGGCTTTCATAGCTCAAGCCCCACTCCATGAGGCTAGCGAGCTGGCCAGACTCCGCGGCGACGAGCGGGTCCGAACCCTTTGACTCGCGGAGGCTTTCAGCCTCGTCCTGCTCCCAAAGGCCCTCCTCCTCGTCAGACTGACCCGCACCGAAGATATCGTCGTAATCGTCATCGGAAAGCCCACGGCCGGCCTTCGACGAGATGTAGTGGCTGAGCGTCATTCCGAACGCGAACGGGCTGGACAGGAAGCGCTTCTTCAGCAGCATCGTGACGATGTCGCCACCGGGCTTGGTGCCGTTCCGCTTCGCGCTCTTGGTGACGATCTCATCGAGCAGGGAGAACATCTGCTGCTCGTCAGCCGACGACGTGACGTCAATGGTGTGGACTTTGCGCTTTTTGAAGCCCTTGCCGCTCAAGTCGGTCTTAAGCCGGCGGACGGTGACGTCTTGGAGCGCGGTCGAGTCGAGGTTCGCCCCGCGGGCGAAGCGCTGGGGGTCGATCATCTCCATCAGCGCGGTGAACGACTCCGGGTGCCCGTTGTGAGGTGTCGCGCTCAGGAACAGCCGGTGCTCGCATTTCTCAGCGAGCTGGCGGACCGCGACAGTGCGCTGGGTGTCCACGGCGTAGCCACGACCGCCAGCGATTGCCGAGGGGCTTGACGGGGCGACATGGTGAGCTTCGTCGACCACGAGGATGTCGAAGGCGTAGCGCTTGCCGGTCTTCGGGTTGGTCGCCTGGGCGTAGACGTCGCGCAGCATACGCTGGGCACGAACCCGCGGGAGCCAAGCCATGCTCACGATCACGCGCGGGAAGAGCTGGAACGGATTGGCATGGAGGCCGTGGGTGCGGCGCACCTGTGCCATCAGCTCGGAGTTGACGACCGTGAACTCCAGACCGAACTTCTCGCGCATCTCGTCCTGCCACTTCAGAGCGAGGCTCGGTGGACAGACGATGACCGCCGTGCGAGCGCGGTGACGCAGGAACAGTTCCTGGATCACCAAACCCGCTTCGATCGTCTTGCCGAGCCCCACATCGTCGGCGAGGAGGAGGTTGGTACGGGGCGCCCCGAGTGCGCGGCGTAGCGGTTCGAGTTGATACGCCTCCACGTTCACGCCGGACCAGAACGGAGCCTGGTAGCGGTTGGGATCAGCGCTCGTGACAGCACCCCAGCGCATCGCGTCGATGAAACCGGCGAGAGTCGCCGGATCGTCGAAGGCGTCGGCATAGATGACGTCCGGAAGCCCTTGTGCTGGGGTGATGGTGTGCCCGACTTCGAGTTCCCAGACCACGGAGAGCTGCTCACCGAGGCGGTCCTCATCCAGCGATTGGAGCTCGACCACGTGGGAGAGCTGCGCGGTCGCCTCATCGGCAGGACTCCGAGGAAGTCCTTGGGCCTGGACGTTCGCGACCGCCCAGGTCGAGCCCCGCACCTCGACGACCTGTCCGGGCTCAGGGAGGGTCGGCCAAGCCGACCCGCTGTTCTTCGGACGCTCGTCAGCGAGCGTGGCGGTTTCGACCCCAGTCACAAATAGGAACTTATCGGTGCGGTCCGGCACGAGCATGCGCGAACGCTGCTCCTGGTCCGAGATGTTATCGAATCAAATACGGCAGAGGTATCCAATCTGGGATCATTTGTGACAAACGACAGCGCGGTCACGTCGTGGAGTCCGTGATCGCCTTCTTCGTAACCTGGCGAGACGGACGGGCTGTCACGCAACGCTGGCGCGGTTGGTCGATGATCATGGTGTGGAGCAGGATCACGACCGAGCACAAGAATGGATCGGTCCATTGAGCGGATTGGCGACGCGGCAGGTTCGGACGCTGGTGTGGGCGGGGCGCAGCAAGGCGGCCCAAAGGTCGTCGGTGGCTGTCCTGGTCATTCGCGGGCGTTGCCGCTGGCCGATCGGGTGCTGCTGGTGGCGGTGAACTGGCGCACGAACTTGACGTTGGGCAGGTCGAAGCGGCGCTGTCCGGGGTCTCGATGCGGCTCGTTCGCCGGATCGCGGACACCTCGGCCCGCTGCTGGCGCTGCAGCCGACGAGGTACCGAAGCGGTGCACCCCGCTGACGGTCAGCCCCGGCTCGCATCTGATGTGAGACGTCTTCGCTACCTTGCCCTGCGGGAGCAAGATGTGCAATCAGGTGACCTGATTGCGGGCGGCCTGGGACGGCCTTGGCCCTCTTCGAGGTCGCTGCGCTGGCTTGTCACGGCCGTGGGCCGTGGGTCCTTCCCTTCTGCGACATGAGTTGTCGCAGGACGAGGGGAAGGGATTCGGGTTGTCGGAGAAGAGGCTGACGCGGCATCCGGGCGGTCGCAAGCGCGCGGTCAAGGTCCTCCTCACGGAGGAGGAGCGGGCGACAATTGTGCGGCGGGCGGAGGCTGCTCGGGTCAGCATTCCCCGGCTGCTGGTCGAGGCGGCGCTGTCGGGGAACGCACGGACCGCGACCGAGCGCCGGGCGATCGTGATCGAGGTGCTGGCGGTCCGCCGGCTGGTGGCGGCGTTGGGGAACAACGTCAATCAGTTGGCGAAGGTCGCCAACTCCACAGGAGAGATCCCCGACCAGCTCCCCGCGGTCTTGGACGCGGTGCAGCGGGTTCTGGACCGTCTCGACGCGACGGCGTCGGAACTGGCGCCGTCGTGATCGCGAACGTCGACATCAAGAAGCGGGGCGGCAAGCGGTTCCTGGGCACCAAGCCGGTCGGGTTGATGGTGTACCTGTTCGGGCCCGGCCGGTTCAACGAGCACACCGACCAGCGGGTGATCGCCGCATCGCAGACCCTCGGTATCCCGGACGGCACCCGTCTGGATCATCTGACGCAGGATGCGGAGATCAAGGCGTTGGGCCGGTCGCTGGACACGCACCGCCAAGCGCTCGGGATCACCCTCGCGCGGGGCCACATCTGGCATTGCACCCTGTCGCTCCCACCACAGGACTCCACCCCGGAGCGGCGGCTCAACGATGCGGAGTGGGCCGAGGTCGTCCGGGCGGCGATGGCGAAGATGGGCTTCGACGACGGCGACCAGGCCCCGTGCCGGTGGCTGGCCGTCCACCACGGTCGATCGGTGCGGGGCAACGAGCACGTCCACCTGGTCGTCAACATCGTCCGTGAAGACGGGACGACGGCGTCGCTGTCGCAGGAGAAGCGGAAGCTCAGTGAGTTGTGCGCCGAGGTGGAGAACACCGAACGGTATGGGCTGGGCAAGGTCGAGGGCCGCCGGGGCAAGGATCGCCGGAGTGTGGGCAACCCCGACGTGTCGCGTGCGCAGATCGAGCGCGTGAGCAGGGAGGGCAAGGTCGAAACCGACCAGGCAAGGTTGGCGCGGACCGTCCGAGCCGCCCTCGCGGTCGCCCGCAACGAGGCCGAGTTCGTCCGCGCTCTACGCGACCTCGGAATCCTCGTCCGCCCTCGGTACGCGCCCGGGGGCCGGGATGAGGTGGTCGGTTACTCCGTCGCGGTCAAACCACAGGGAGGGCGGCCGGCCATCTGGTTCGGCGGTGGCCGGCTCCACCGCGTACTCACCCTCGCCCAACTCCGCCAGACCCACTGGCCACATGACCAACTCGACCAAGAGGGCAAGGATCCGGCGTACCTTGCCCAGGCGAGGCTCTGGCGGCGTGGGCGGGGCACCGGATCGGGCAAGGTCCTTCCCGACGGGGCCTACAACACGGGGATGTGGCGGCAGACCGCAGCCGTTCTCTCCGAGGTCCGCGCCCAACTGATCGACGTACCGGTCGACCAACCCGAGCTGGGGGCGCTGGCCGCGCGGCAGGCGACCGGTGTGCTGTCGATGTGGTCCGTTCAAATAGAGGGCGCCTGGCCGCAGACCCTTGCCCGCGCGGCAGACGTCTTCGCCCGCTCCGACGAGCTTGCCTACCCACGTCAACACCAAATCGCTGGACGTCGGGGCCTCAGGAAGGATGGCCTGAGGTCTACTTAGGGCGTGGGCTTACGTGCGTGCTCCAGCCAGGCGAGGGTGTTCTGGGACAGGGCCTCGGCGGCGATCGCCTTCGCGGTGCTGGTGTTGAGGCTGTTGATGGAGCTGTCGATCCACGATTGAACGTTGGCGTGGCCTTGTTCCTCGTACTCGCGAGCCTGGAGGAGGCATTCGAGCTTGTCGGCGTCCCTCGCGCAGCGCGCCTCCGGGGTTTCGGCGGCCTCGTACTCGGTGACGGCCGAACTCACGAGATCAGCGACTACGGAGGGGAGGGCGCGGACCTGGTCGGCGGTGACGTCCTGGTTCGGGGCGGCGGCCACATAGCGTTTGGTGAGGTGGGGGATGTCGGTGGTCCGGGTTTCCTGGGAGTCGTGCCAGAGAGCGAGGAACGAGGCGCGCTGGGGGTCGGCCCCTTCCATCGCGGCGATCACCGAGGCGATGACGCTGACGCGGAACGAGTGGTCGGCGATGGACTCGGGGAGCGGGACACCGACGGTGGACCAGCCGGTTCGCTTGAAGCGCTTGAGCAGGCCCATCTCGTAGAGGAATCCTGTGACGTCCCTGAGTTCGTCTCCCACCTGCTGACTGCCTTCCTATGGATCTATCGGCGTGCTGCCACCGCGACGCCGAAGCGGAGGGCTTCGAGCTCACGGCGCGTCTCTGTCGAGACTAGGTTCTCATCCAGCAGCTGGGCGATCTTTTCGGCGAGCTCGTTCGCCGTTGCGGGGTCGCGGATGATGTCCGGGCGGATCTGGATCAGTGACCAGAGCGTATGGATGTTGAGCTCTAGGAAGCCGATGTTTCCGTGGAGACGATCGAGAAGGTGACGGGTGAGCTGGGCGCCGTGCCAGGAGTCGACCGGTGTCGTCTGGATGAAGGCGTCGGAGCTCTGGTGGCCGATGAGGTCACCGACCCAGAAGGCCCAGTAGTTGAGGTTGGCCACCTCGCCGGCCTGATCAGTGAGCCGCTCGGAGATGAAACGTCGCATGGGCTCGGGGTCGCCGAGCCTGGTGAGCGCGCTTGCGGTTGATCTGGCGAGCGGCCAGGACTCCGACCATCCACGTCTCGGAGGCACGAGCCGCCGGTCGTTGCGGTACATGTCTGTGAGCCACTGCGCTGTCTCCGGTTCACCGTCGAAGCCGAGCAGGTAGTACGCCTGCCTGGCCAGGAGTTGGCCTCGGGGGCTCGTGCGGTCGGCGCGTTCGGCCACGGTCCGGATGTGGGTGAGGACGTGTCCGCACTCGTCGATGCTGAGCGTGGGGCGGGCGGCTACGGGGCCTCGGCGGGTGTTGCGCCCGCGCAAGTCGGCCAGGTTGTTCGGCTCCTTCCCGCTGACCAGCCAGGCGATGATCTCGGTGAAGGGTCTTGTGATCACCCAGGAGCTGAGGAGATGGCGCGTCGGGTCGACGGCTGCGTGCTGGGTGTTCAGCGCCTCACCGATGAACAGATCGGCCTCGACTCCCAGACCCAACGCCTCAAGGGCACTGCTGGATGCGCCGAGCCGCCGCAGGATCGCCTGGAGAGCGAGGAATTGTCCGGCGGAGATCGCCATCAGTGGGCGGCGTCCGCTCTCCCATCCCTGCACGGTCGCGACGGCCACGCCCAGTTCTTCGGCTAGGCGGCTTTGGGTGTGTCGAAGGGACTCGCGGATCAGTTTGAAGACGTACCCGGCGACGCGCCCCTCGGAATACGCGCCGCCGGTCAGTGTTCCCGCTCCTGCCAGAGCCATCACGGGCCTCCGATGGGCTGTCACTCGTACTGCCTGTCAGTCCCCTCGGCCGCCCGTCGCGCTTACGTTCGGTTCGTACGACACAGCAGCCAGTCAGAACCAGCGTAGAGGGCGCTCCCACGAGGGGCGAGCCTCTTGCGGACACGAATGGATCGGCCCGCATGGTCCCCTTTCCGAACCCGGCGACGCATTGGCACGCGTCCATATGGCACAGGTCGGATGACTGCACACGGCTGATGAAGGTCGAGGCGCGAGCGCGGCTCGACCGTACGGCGGCGGTGGGGTGGCTGCGGGAGTGGTTGCTGGCCGAGCTTCGGCGTACGGGTTCACGGGCGTGGTTGGAAGCCGTCTCGCTGATCGATGCGGGGTGGGAGTCGGTGCAGGTGGCGGAGGGTTTTGGGGCGGCGTTCATGTGCTCGTGCCCGCCCGACCCGTTCGGCTCGAACCGCCCGGGATCAGAGGACTCGACAGAGCGGGAGGCGATGACGTGAGGGCGACTGGGCGTGGATTTCGGCGTTCGGTGTTGGACCGGGCAGGGCGTCTAGAGGTGACTGACGCTGTCGGTGGTGTGGTGGCGCGGGATTCCTTCGAGCGGGGCTCCCTGGCCGCAAGGAGGTCACGCCAGGCGAACGAGGGTTCCGCTCCCGATCTGCATGCGGGCACGGGGTGGCTGTGGTGGTTGCCGGTATCGCCTGGGGTGGTTCGGGTGGCGCGTGGTCTGGCCACCGAGACGCTGAACGGCCACAGCCTTCCCGCTGCGGTGGTGGAGAACGCGGCGTTGGTGGTGTCGGAATTGGTCACCAATGGGCTGCGCGCTTCCGTAGCAGGCGGTGCGGTGGGGGTCGAGCTGGTGCCGGAGTCGACGGACGGAAGCGTCGTGGTGGGGGTGTGGGATGCCAAGTTCGATCTTCCTCCGGAAGAAGGAGTGAACGCTCCGGACGTCGATTCGGTGGCGCTACCAGACATGGCGGGCCTGGAAGAGGGCCGCAACGGCGGGTGGGGGCTGCCGATGGTTGACGCCTTGGTGGCGCGGCGTTGGGTACGGCAGACCACCAGTCCGGCGGGCAAGTGGGTGTACGCCGCATTGGCCACTCCTGCCGGAATCGGCTGGGCCTCTGTGGATCTGTGGGACGACCGCTGGGAGCCCGGGGCGTAATGGTGTCGCGCGGGTTTCCGGCGGGGCGCCGGCTTGCTGACGCTGCGGCGCTGGACGCGATGTACGCGGAGCAAGCCGATCTGGAATCGAGATTTCCGGGGAAACAAGCGGGAGGGTGCCTCTGCTCAGCGGGAATGAGGGGATGTCGAAATGTGTGCATCGCGCCAATGAGGAGGTTCTCGTGACAGTTCGAGCGGAGCAATTCGTCAAGGGTGAGGCGGACGCGGAGTTCGACCTCGATATCACGCTCATCGAGATGGTGGACCCTGCACACCTGATCAACATGACCGATGACGGCTGTGGTCAGACGTGCGAGAAGTCGACCTGTATCAGCGCTACCTGATCATCATCTGTGGTCGGGTGCCGGCCTGCACGGGTCGGCACCCGGTCACACCCGTCGCTATGGGAAAGGTGTTCAGTGACCTCGGTTTCGTCTGGTCGCATCGGTTTCAAAGCGGCAGATGGTGCGTTGGTACGAGCCGTCACCGAAAGTGTCCTGCGGCTTCCGCCGTGGCCGACTTCGGCGGGGGAGTGGGGGACCTGGCTCGGTCATGTGTGGGAGATCGAGCCGGTTAGTGACGCCATCGAACATGCCAGTCCCGTGCTGGCGGGCCGCATTCGGTGCTGGACGGGCGCAGAAGTTCCCGATGAACGTGCTGCACGGCGTGCGGCGCTGTCGGTGGTGCGCTACACGGCACGGCTGACGGGCCGCCCGACTCCCAACGGTCTGTTCGCCGGGGTCGTCCCGGCGCGCTTCGCCTCTCGCCCTCGACTGCGCTGGGGCGGAGCCCACCGGGCCGTGGCTCGGGCCGAATCCGGGTGGATGGCTGCGGTCATCGACGGACTCGAACGCCAACCGGTCATCTTGGAACGGTTGGCGGTGGTCGCCAACACAACGCTGACCGAGCGCGGCGGTCGTCTCGTCGTGCCGTACCGGCCATGGCCGACCGACCGGGGGACCGGCGCGGTCGAGGTCGTGCTTCGTCGTACCGGCCCCGTGCGCGCAGCGGTGGATGCCGCGCGGGAACCGATCCTCTTCGAGGATCTGCGCGCCAAGCTCGCGGCCGAGTTCCCGCATGCCTCCACCGACACGCTCAACAACCTCCTCAGCACGTTGGTCGATCACCGTGTCCTCATCACCGGGCTGCATGCGCCGGGTAACGAGCCGGACGCCTTGGAACATGTTCTGCAGGAGCTGGAAGCGGTTGGTGAAGCCGCCGCTGCGCAGTCCACTGTGCTGACCCGCATCCACGAACGGTTGCAGCAGCACCGGCGTGGTTCCGTGGACGTTCGACGGAAGGTGCGTGGCGAGGCTGCCCGCCAGATGAGGGACCTGGCTCCGTCCCGGCGGCATCCCGTCACGGTTGACCTGCGGCTGGACGCGGACGTTGCTCTCCCCTCGGTGGTTGCCCGTGAGGCCGAGCGGATTGCACTGTTGCTGGCACGCCTCACTCCCAAGTCCGGTGGCTCCACCGTTTGGGCCGACTACCACCGGCGCTTCTATCAGCGGTTCGGTCCCGGTGTGCAGGTGCCGCTCCTGGAAGTCGTCGCGGACAGCGGGATCGGCTGGCCCGACGGCTACCCCGGCGCGTCACGGTCGCCTGTCGGTCCTCGCCGTACGTCTCGTGACGAGAAGCTTCTGACGGTGGCGCAGGAAGCGGCCCTGGACGGGCGCCGTGAGGTGCTTCTTGACGAAGCGTTGATCGCGGAGCTGGAGGAGCCTGCTACTCGTCCCATGACGTTGCCTGCCCATTTGGAGTTGTGCGCTCGCATCGATTCGCCGTCCTTGGACGCACTCGGAAGCGGAGAGTTCCGGCTCGTGGTGACTTCGGTCTCGCGGTCCGCCGGAGTGGTGATCGGTCGCTCCCTGCCTTTGTTGGACGAACACGAGCAAGAGATGCTGACGGCACCACTCGTCGGCGCGACGCGCGAGCGGGTACTGCCCGCGCAGTTGTCGTTCCCGCCGCTGGACCCCACGAGCGCCCATGTCACCCGTACCGTCGACGTCCTGCCGACGGTCATCAGTCTCGCTGAGCACCGCACGACCGAGAAGGCGACCGACGTGGTGACGCCCGCCGACCTCGCCGTCGCCTGTGACAGCGAGGGCCTGTATCTGACGGCTCCCAGTCGCGGCGTAAGGGTGGAGCCGTGGGCGATGCACGCGCTCAACCTGCGCAAGCACACCCCACCGCTGGCGCGCTTCCTGATCGAACTCACCCTGGCCGGCCGGACGCGGGTCACGGACTTCGACTGGGGCGCAGCCGCCGCGCTGCCGTTCCTGCCCCGGCTACGGTCCGGACGCGTCGTGGTGTCGGCGGCCCGGTGGCGGATGGCCGCTGCGGATCTACCGGACCAAGCGGCCGACTGGACGACCTGGGACGCCGCACTCTCCGAATGGCGTGCCCGTCGACGTCTGCCCACCCGTGTGCTCTTGGTCGACGGCGACTGGAGGCTGCCGCTGGATCTTGAAGGGGACGCGCACCGGGCGCTGCTGCGCGAGCACTTGGCCGCCAATCCGTACGCGGTGTTGGAGGAAGCTCCTGCCTCGGAGGCCGCAGGGTGGTTCGACGGCCGCGCGCACGAGATCGTCGTTACTTTGGCCGCCCGCAACCCGCACTCTCCGGCACCGAAGTTTCGTCGAGTGCCCGGACGTGTGGTCGCGCCACGTGAACACGGTCTGCTCCCTGGCCTGTCACCACTGCTGTTCGCCAAGCTCTACGGCGACCCACAGCGTCAGGATGTGGTGCTCGCGGAGCACGTGCCCGCGCTGTTGGCCGAGTGGGGGGACGACCAGCCGCGCTGGTGGTTCTTGCGCTTCCGTGAGGACGGCGAGCACTTCCTGCGGCTTCGGATCGCTTTGTCCGGATCGGAGCCAGCGGTGTTCGGGGAGGCCGCCGGACGGGTGAGCGCGTGGGTCGCCCGGCTACGCCGTCTCGGCCTGCTGCGCGAGGTGGCCTTCGGGACCTCCTTCCCCGAAATCGGACGCTGGGGGTGTGGTGAAGCGCTGGCCGCCGCCGAGGCCGTGTTCACCGAGGACTCCCGGGTTGTGCTCGCCCAGCTCGCCCGCCCCACGCATCTGCACCGTCACGTCCTGGCCGCCGTGAACTTTGCCGCCATCGCCGTCGCGTTCACCGGGCACGTTCGGACCGGGGCACAGTGGCTGATCGACCATGTCCCGGCAAGGGCGCCCGCCGTCGTTCCGCGGTCGGTGTTCACCCAAGCGCAGCGCCTGGCCGACCCCGCTCAGGACTTCCAAGCCCTATGTGACACGACGACCGCTGCCCCATGGGAGGCGCGCGACCGGGCGTTGACCGAGTACCGGTCACATCTCGACGGCGTCGATCCCGACACCGCCCTGGACTCGCTGCTTCACGCCCATTTTCTGCGAGCCTGCGGCATCGACGCCGACGAGAAGGCCGTGTGTCTGTACCTGGCGAGGGTCGCGGCTCTGGCCTTCACCGCCCGAGAGGGGCGGCCCCGATGAACCGAGACGAAGCGTGCTCAGCCCTACCCCCTGGAGCCGAACACGCGATGGAGATCGCTGACCGGTACGCACGGCCGGACGCCGCTGGGCTGCCCAGCGATCAGCCGTGGTGGCATCAGTCCCTCGCACACGGCGCACCAGGGATCGCGCTGCTGCACATCGAGCTGGCGGCGGCCGGACTACGACCGTTCCGCCGTGCCCACGACTGGCTAACGGTGATCGCCGCAAAGCCGGTCACCACCGGGCCGAGCGCCGGACTGTTCTACGGCGCACCGGCGGTCGCCCGCGTTCTCGCAGGTGCCGCCGCCGTCCGCCCCGGCGCCTACCGGTCCGCGCTCACGGCATTGACCGGGCGGATCGCCGCTGACGCTGGTGCCCGAGTCGAGGCAGCGCACGCCCGCATGGACGCTGGGCAACTCCCGCTGATGTCGGAGTTCGACACCATCCGGGGACTCGCTGGCGTCGGCGCGTACCTGCTGCGCCACGACCCCGGCAGCACTGTCCTGCCTGCCGTGCTCCGTTGCCTGGTACGGCTCACCCAGCCACTCTCTCTCGACGCGGACACGCTGCCGGGCTGGTGGACGCCCACCGGCCCCACCGGTCGCGACGAGGACGAGTTCCCCGGCGGCCACGGCAACTTCGGACTCGCACACGGCATCACCGGGCCGCTTGCGCTGCTGGCACAAGCCCTTCGCCAGGGGATCACCGCCGACGGGCAACGCGAGGCCATCGAGACGATCTGCGCGTGGCTTGACGCCTGGCACATCGACACCACCGCCGGACACCGCTGGCCCTACATGATCACCCGTGACGAAGCACGCTCGGCTCCTACCGGCGTCCGCCACAGCGGGGCGACCCGCCGCCCGAGCTGGTGCTACGGAACGGCGGGAATCGCGCGGTCCCTGCACCAAGCGGCCGTGGCCCTGGGCGACTCGACCCGCCGCCGCACCGCCGAAGACGCATTGCTCGGAGCACTCACCGACCCCACGCAGGACGCACTCGTCAGCGACGCCTCGCTCTGCCACGGCCACGCCGGACTCGCCCGCATCACCGCCCGAGCCGCCGCCGACGCCGCCGGGGCCACCGCCGCCCGCCTCCGCGCGCTGAGCTGCGCGCTGGTCGACCGCGCTGTAGCCGCCCCCGTCCGAAGTGATCCCGGGCTGTTGGAAGGCTCGGCCGGAGTCGCTCTGTCCACGCTGGCCGCCGCCACCGAACCCGTGACGAGCTGGGACACCTGCCTGTTGATCTGACCGTCCGACCCGAACGAGAGGGATTCACGCTGATGCCGCCGGACCACCGCTGGCACCACTACCTGATCGAGTTCAGCGACCCGCCCACCGCCGAGCACACCGCCGCGACCGTGCTCGCACCCGCCCTCGAAGCCGCCCGCGAGAACGGCGAACTCCACACGTGGTGGCACCTGCGCAAGACACCCGCTTGGCGCCTTCGCTACCAGCCGTCCTGCCCCGACACGACCGTGATCGACGAGCTGCTCGCTGCCATGACGGCCGAGGGGCAGCTCGCACGCTGGACTCGCGGCATCTACGAACCCGAGACCGTCGCGTTCGGCGGCCCGACCGGCATGGACGTCGCGCACACGCTCTTCCACGGCGACAGCCGCCACTGCCTCGCTCGCGCCAGCGGCTCGCACACCGCCCTGGGCCGGCGGGAAACAACCGTCCTGCTGTTCAGCTCGATGCTGCGCGCCGCCGGACTGGACTGGTTCGAGCAGGGCGACGTCTGGGCCAAGGTGGCATCGCTGAGGGTCGCCGCCCACCGTGATGGCGACCTTCGGCACACCGAGAAGCTGGGGCGGGCCATACGGCGGTTGATGACCGTGGACGCGCGCGGCGAGCCCGACCTGGTGCCCCCGACCTGGTGTTCGGCGTTCGACACGGCCGGACGTCGCCTTGCCGAGCTCGCCCGTGACGGGCACCTGGAACGAGGGTTGCGCGCCGTCTTGGCACACCACTTCATCTTCCACGCCAACCGAGCCGGTCTGTCCGGCCACGACCAGGCCACCCTCGCCGCGCTGGCCGTCAACACCGTCTTCCACAACACTCCCGCGCAGCGGGCCACAACCATCATCGACCCCGTTAAGGTTCCCGCAATGACGAGCACGTTCAGTGACACTTCCATCGGTTCCGGCGACTCAGCGCACGCACTTCGCGCCAAGCTCACCGACCAGCTCATCGCCGATGGCGTCATCCGAACCGACGCCGTCGAGGCCGCGTTCCGGCAGGTTCCCCGCGAGGTGTTCCTACCTGGCGTCCCCGTGGCCGACGCCTACGTCGACGACGCCGTCTACACCAAGCACGAGGCCGACGGCACCCGCATCAGCGCCGCATCCCAGCCCAAGATCGTCGCGATGATGCTCCACCAACTCGACATCCAGCCCGGCCAGCGCATCCTCGAACTCGGCGCGGCCACCGGCTACAACGCCGCGTTGATGGCGGTCATAGCAGGCCCGTCCGGACACGTCACCACCATCGACATCGATGATGACCTCGTCGCCGGCGCCCGCGCGCACCTTGCCGCCGCCGGAATCGACAACGTCACGGCCATCGTCGGTGACGGCGCATTCGGCCATCCCGAGGCCGCCCCCTATGACCGTGTCATCGCCACCGTCGGCGCCTACGAAGTTCCCACCGCCTGGCTGGAACAACTCGCGCCCGGCGGACGCCTGGTCGCCCCGGTGCGCTTGGCGGGCGTGGCCTCCCGCAGCATCGTGTTCACTCGTGACCGCGATGGGTGGAGCAGCATCGGTAGCGAGATGGCAGTCTTCATGCCGCTGCGCGGCCTCGGTGACGACGCTCGCCGCGTCATCGACCTCACCGGCACCGGCGAAGTCACGCTGCAAACCCACAAGGACAACACCCACGCCACCGACCCGGACACGCTCACCGGGATCTTCGACACACCGGCCGAGACCGTCTGGACCGGCGTGCATTTCGTCGCGCGTGAGTCCTTCGAGTGGCTGGACCTGTGGCTGTCCTGCCACCTGCCCAACCCCCTCAAGAGGATGGAGGTCGCCCCCACGGCCAAGGACAGCGGCCTGGTGCGGCCGATGTTCCCCACTGTCGCGATGGCCGCCACCTCGGCCGACGGCAGCCTTGCCTACCTGACCATCCGCACCGCCGAAGCCGGCCTCGACGGCAACCGACGCTACGAGGTCGGTGTCATCGGCCACGGCCCCGGAGGACACGACCTCGCGAAGCAAGTCGCGGCGGAGACCGCCACCTGGGACCAAGGGTTCCGCTCCAGCACCGCCCACTTCGCCATCCCCGACATTCCTCCTGCTCCGGCCACCGAGCCCGGCCGCGTGGTCTTGGACCGGCCCCACCAGCCCATGACCGTCACCTGGACGTGATGCTCGTGCATCCCACCGGCCCGTTCGCCCGCCGCTTCCCGCTGGTCGCCCGGACCCGTCCGGCCTGCGTTCCACTGGAGCGGCGGGTTGCCGACCTGTGCGACCGCGCAGCCCGAGCCGAAAGCACCGACGACCTCACCGAAGCCGCCGCTGTGCATAACCAGGCGGCGCTCATCGCCTCCGACTGCGGACTACCCGACCTCGCCCGGCGCTGGTGCCACCAACAAGCCGACATCTACCTGCGCGCCCGCCCGCTGAACGCGCAGACCACGCGCCTGGCCCTCGAACCGATCATCAACCTCGCCCGCCTCTACATCCGCGAAGGCCAAGGCGAACGCGCCTTCGAGGTCATGGACACCCTGTTCGCCGCCGTGTCCGCACAGACCTCAGCGACCATCGACGGCATCGACATCCCGGCCGACCTGACCGACTCCCCGCACACCCACGGGCAGATCCGGTCCTGGCTGTGGGCGGTCCTGCTGGCCACCGGAGGCCGTGGTCTCACCACCGCCGGACACTGGACCCGAGCACTCAACCGGCTAGAGCAATACAAAGGCGTCGGGCAGCGGATGCTCGACGGCCGCCAGATCGCGGTCATCGCCCACGCCGTATCCGGGGACACCGACCGAGCGCTCACCCTCCTGGCCGACACCACCCCCGGCCAGCCCTGGGAGAACGCCGTCACCGCCTGCCTGACCATCCACTGCCAGGAAGACCCCGGCTCCGAAGACCTCGATGCCCTCCTGGCCAGCTACCACGATCTCGAAGAGTCTGAGCCGGGCCTGACCGTCTTCCACACCCGACTCGGACTGTCCTTCGTCGACGCACTCCACACGATCGACACCCCCGCCGCTCACCGGCACGCCACCCACATCGCCACCAAGGTGATCGACCACGCCACCGCCACGCAGGACGGCTACGCAGCCCGCGACGTCCTCACCCACACCCGATGCCGTGCCCGGCTCACCGACATCCGGGCACGCGAACTCACCGACCTGGTCAACGCCTGCGCACTCGACCAGAGCGCACTCCCACCCCCGCTCCTAGCCGACCTCACCACCGCACTTGCCATCGCGGAGAGCATCACGACGTCGAAGACACTCGGCCCCACGAGCCCCGAGCGCGATCTCCGCTGACTCGGAGTACCGGTCCCGCAGCGTCGGGAGCGCACTGGTGCGGCTCACGATGAGGATCACTCGGCCGCAACCTTGCGGGCCTCAGTACGGACGTCCTGCGTTTTATCTTCCAGTGTCTCGTGGACCTCTGGGACATTGTGATCGCGCAAACGCTGGCGGGGCGCCGTTAGGTTCACCGGCTCCGTCGCCGTTGCTGAGTTGATCACCGGGGGCGTGGCCGACGCAACTATCGCGGGCTCGTTGACATTCGCCAAGGCGACCGCAAGCCAGGACCGACGCAGCCGGAGTTCGTGTGGTGGACGGGTGACTGACGAGTTCGTGCGAGAACGGTGCTCGATGGAACCTGGCGGGGGTACGGCCACGTTCGGGAGGGGCCGAGAACTCGACGGGCTACCACCAATTTCTGTACCCCGCCTCTTCTCGCGTGCCCGCCCAGAGCGAGCGTGTCGGCTGGCGTCGTGGATGGCACAGGGTGGACGGCTAGTCTCCTGATGTGGCGTTTCCTCTCGACGCATCCCAGCCGTTCCTGCTTCCGTCCCAGCTGCGACTCTTGGCCGAGGCTGTGCGTGATGCTGGCCCGCATGACGAAGCGACGTGGATCGAATGGAAGAGCACCCTCGACCTGAGCGCCCCTCACGCGCTGGTTCACCTGGTCAAGCAGACCTTGGGCCTCGGGAACCGGTCGCCCGATGAGGCCGCAAAACGGGCCGGTGGCTACGGCTACCTGCTGGTCGGGGTCGAACCCGGCAGCGTTCTGGGCGTCGACTCGATCGATCCCAGCGACATGGAGCAGGACCTCACGCCCTACCTCGGCCCGGACCTGGTGTGGAACGCCGAGTACGTCACCCTGGACGGCAAGGACGTGCTGATCGTGGTGGTGAACCCGCCGAGGTTCGGCGACCCGATCCACTACCTGCGTAAGGGGCTGCCCCACCCGAACCCCTCCAAGGGCGTCAAATTCGTGCACGCCGAACACACAGTGTTCATCCGCAAGAACGGCCGTACGATGGCGGCGGGCCCCGAGGACTGGCAGATGCTTCACCAGCGGTTCGCCGCCGCGCGGAACCGTTTGGAGATCGAAGTGGTGGCGGCGCGGCCGGACATCGAGCGGATCGCCGACTTCCCCGAGCACGTCAAGGTGCACCTCGACCGGCATCCCCGACGGCTCCTCGCTCACCGGACGCTCGGCGCGATCACAGGCGATGACCGGACGCGAGCTCAGTACGAGACTGAGGTCGAGGCGCACATGGACGAACTCCGTGAGGTGTTCGCACAGCGGCTTCATGATGAGATGCTTCGGCATTCTCCGGCCGCGCTCTCGCTGACCCTAGTGAACCGAAGTGATCGGCCGTTCCAGGGTGTGCGCGTGACGGCGACCGTGCGGGCAGAGGGGCGCATCTTCTGCCTGGGTCCCGTCGACGACGAGCTTCCCAAGTTCAAGCTCCCTGCGCCACCCCGCGCATGGGGCACGCGTAGGCAGCCGGTCTTCCCCACGTCGACGTTCCTCGGACGGACCCACGCCCCGATGCCCGCTGGCCTCCTGGCCACGATGTGCAGGTGGGAGGTACACGAGGTTCCCGGCGGCCTGGAGATCGAGTTCGACCCCGAGGACGTGCGTCCCAGGGAGCGGCTGGACTTGAAGCACGTGCCATTGCTGGTGTCCGCTGATGCCGAGACGGAGCTCACGGTGGAGTGGACGGCGGCCGGGCTCAGCGCCGAAGGTTCTGTAAGCGGGCGTTTCGTGATCCCGGTGGTCGACTCCACGCTTCAGGCGTTGACCGGCAAGGACCTAGGTAAGTGGGGGCTTCCGGCCGACGAACCGGAACAGGCGGAACAGGACTAGCGTCCGGCCTCGCCGAGTCCGGGCCGTGCCGCCTTGCGGACCGACGAGGGTGGCGGCAGCGGCCCCGAGCAGGATGAGGACTTCTCCGAGGATATTGACGAGGGACTGATGCGCCAGGGTGCTGGATCGAACGGGCTCGCTGACGTGGCCGCCGAGAGTTCCGGTTGGGGTGGGCGCCGCCTGCGTACGATGTGCTCCTGACCCCTAGCGAGAACCAGGAGCTGCGAGGGCGGTGCCCAACGTCGGATTCCGAGACATTGCCGATGGCCTGCGCAGGTCCATCGAGGCCGGCGAGATCGTCTCCGGGCGGGCGCTGCCTTCGGAATCAGAGCTCATGGAACGGCACGGGGTGGCGCGGACGACGGTGCGTAGGGCGTTGACCCTTCTCCAGGGCGAGGGACTCATCGAGGTCGTTCCAGGTCGTGGGCGGTTCGTCCGGGCCGAGAGTGGTTCTGGGGCGCCTCGGACAGAGAAGAAGTACGAACGGGTCGTCGATGAGGTGCGGCGGCATCTGATGTCGACGGACACATCCCCCGGCGATCGTCTCGGTACGGCCGGTGAGTTGGCGGACAGGTTCGGAGTCTCCGCAGGGACGGCGCAGCGGGCCTTGGCCGAGTTGGGTCGCGAAGGGCTGATCACGCCCGTCCAAGGGCAAGCGTGGTACGTAGGGGATCTCGGCGGCGAGGCGAACCGGACGGCCGCCATCGCGGGACGGCTCCGGAGCGCCATCGCTGAAGGGCGGTTTCCGGTGGGCAGCAGCCTGCCGGGAGAGATCGGCCTTGCCGAGCAGTACCGCGTGGCCCGAATCACGGTGAGACGTGCCCTGGCTGTTCTTGAAGCCGAGGGGCTGATCGAAACCCGTCCAGGGCGGAGGCGTCGGGTCCTGCCCAGGTCGACGGGCAACGGATAGGGCCGGAGGCAAGGTCGAGCTGGTTAGTCCCGGAACTTGACAACTCCAGAGGTATACATGTTCTCTGTATCTGGAACATGAATGCATTGGTGTTGACCCGATCGAGGGCGCGTGCCCAGCGACTCGACCAGGCCGACGAATGGAGGGACGCATGACGCGATCGATGAGCCGGAGGGACCTGACGGATCTGCTCGACTCGGCTGTCTGGCGTTGCGACGCGGCACTGCACACGGGCGGGGGTGAGTTCGAGGTGGCGCGCCCTGTCGAACGCATCCCCGCGTGGACATGGGGAAGGAGAGTTGCCCGGTCTGGGGAGGCCGGGCCGGAGTGCGCGCTCCGGACGCAGCCGACGTACGAGCCTTGGGCGGGTTGTGTCGTCGGCCGGCTGGATCGGTTCCGTCGGGCAGCGCGCGCCGTATGGCTCATCGCCTCATGCGGAGGTCTGTTCAGACCGGTCCCACAGACCCGGTCCCGTGGTCACAAGCGCAGGTCCGGGGTCCTTCATGCCGGTTGTCCGCTCGTACCGCCCTTTCAGAAGTGACCGGAGAAAGCGTCATGCATCCCTACACCAGTGCTGAGCTGGCCAGGAAGCTCCAACGGACCGCGACCGGTCTGCTGTCAGCCGAGGCCGCCGTGGACCTGCTGATCGGCCACGGGGCCTGGCTCGCTCGCGAGGACTTCGTCCACGGTTTCATCGACGTCGCGACCGATCCGTTCCAGCGGGGTCACGAACAAGTCGCGGCCGTGCGCTGGGAAGCCGCAACCGGTGCCGTCAAAGCCGGTCGGCTGGTCTGCTCCGGGAGCGAGGCCGCGATGCTGTCGATCGCCGCGAGCCTCGCCGCCGGGATCACCGTGGATCTCCGCGAAACACTCGGCGGGCTCGACGCCGCCAACCTCGCGTTGGTTCTCAAGGCGTTGGCGCGGGCCAACGGCCGAGCGGTCCAGGTGCGCGTGCGATGAACCAGCCTGTTGAGCCGGCATCGCGTAAGCGTCGGGCGGGGGACCGGATCATCTGGGGGTCGATGACCGTCACGGTTCTGGGCGTCGCCGCCGTGGCGGGGTGGGTGTCGTACTGGCACGCGGTGGAGGTCGTCCGACGCTACGGCGCCGAAGCGGAGCCGGCGGTCTACCTGATCCCGCTCACGATCGACGGGATGATCTACGCCTCCTCGATGTCGAAACTGTGGTCGGCCCGCCACCGCGTCAAACCCGGTCGGCTCTCGCGGGCGGCGCTCCTGGTCGGCATCGCCGCCACCCTGGCCACCAATCTCCTGCAAGGACTGGAACACGGCCCGCTCGCAGCGGTCATCGCCGCCTGGCCGGCGGTCGCGTTGGTCATCTCCTACGAGCTGACGATGTGGGTCGTCCGGTCCAGCAGGGAGATCACAGACCGGAGCGGGACTCAGACCGGTTCGATAGGTCCCGAGGCGAACATCATGGCTCACCCCGAGCACGGCAAGGTCGAGAGCGCTGATGAAACCTTGCCCATCGACCCGATAGCGCGGAGGCGGCGAGCCACAACAGAGGCGGAGAAGATTGCCCAGCACCGTGAGCGACTTGGGCAAGCTCGGAAACTGGACGCTGAGCACCGGGCAAGCCGGGGACGGCACATCTCTGCCGAGAAGCTGGCCAAGGTCATGAGGATCGGCAAGCCTCAAGCTTTGGACCTGGTCAAGACCATCAAACAAGAGGTTGCCCAGTCCGCAGACGGGCCGTCGTCGTGACTCCCTGGAAGGTTGCCTACGACGATCAGTATCGGGCGGCCGTCTCCGAGGTCCATCGACTTCTGGACGCGACCGCAAGGCGAACCGGCTCCGCGGTCGGGCGGAGCGAGGCTGGCTGGCTCCAAGCCAAATTCCATGAGTTCGGACGGACTCTGCTGGCGGGCAAGGGGACCTTCTGCCCGCACATCGGACGGTCACCAATGGTTGCCCACACCGCTGCCTGGGCCACTGATCATCTCGTCTGCCCCTCGTGCATCGATCTGCTCGAAGCGATCGGAGGCACCGAGCGCCGATGCGATCGGTGCGGACAACGAGATCAGCTCCACGCGGGATGCGCCGCGCACGGTCCGGTCCTCATGGCCTACGGGCTCTGCCTGTCATGCGTCCGGCTCGCCTGACATCAGCGAGCACGGCACGAAGGCGTTCGGCACCCCTGTCACAGCTCGGGGTCAGTTGCCCTTCGTCCATTTGAAACAACCACTCGTGTGAGCGGCCCTGATGCCCAAGCCGCCAAGCAGCGCATCAGGGCCGCCGCCCCGAACCGACCAGTCCCGTGAGGGACTCAGCAAGGAGCGCCAACCATCATGGCCGAATCGGCATTCGCAGCGTGGGATTCCTCCAGCATCCCGATCCCCGCCACGCTCGCGCACAGCGCCAGGGGTGCCGCATGAGCGAGTCAACTGCCCCGCGGATCATCGCGGGTACCGCCACTCATCGTTGCCCACCTGACTCCACGAGGCGAGCCGCAGGGACCAAGCGCGCCGCCCAGCCGCGCACCCCCCAACCAGGCAAGCGAAAGACAGGGGAGACGTTGGCGATCCCGCCGAAGCCGTCACGCAAGCGCGAGAAGGCCCCTTCGGACACGGACCGCCTGGAGCAGCTCTCCCTCAAGGACGTGTGCGAGGTGCTCGCGATCAGTCCTTCGACCTTCTACGACTGGCGGGCCAAGAACGTCGCGCCGGACTGCTTCAAGCTCCCCAACGGACAGCTCCGCTTCTCCAAGGCGGAGTTCCTGCGGTGGCTCGACGAGCTGGAGGGCTGATGGAGGACATCAGCTACGACGTCCGCTGCTGGGACATCGAGACCCGCAAAAACGCCAAGGGAAAGATCACCTCCTACCGGGTGAGCTGGAAGGTCTCCCGGCGGCTCTTCCACGAGTCGTTCAAGACCAAGGCCCTGGCCGACAGCTTCCGTTCGGAGCTGAGGGCCGCCGCCAACAAGGCCGAGCCCTTCTCCGTCTCCACCGGTCGCCCGATCTCTTGGGCCAAGACCACGGTGACGATGAGCTGGTACGACCTTGCGGTCGCCTACTCCGACCGCAAGTGGAAGGACGCATCGGCCAAGCACCGAGCGGACGTTGCCAGGGTCATGATGCTGACGACCATGGCTGTGCTCTCCAGCGACAGAGGCAAGCCGGACGACGTCCTCCTACGGAGGGCTCTCACTCGCTACGCCTTCAACGCCAAGCAACGGGAGCAGGCTCCGTCGGATGTGGCATCCGCGCTGGAATGGGCGGCCAAGAACACGGAGTACGTCGAGACGTTCGAAGACGTGGACGTCATCCACACGGTCCTGGACAAGATCACCACGCGCCAGCGGGATGGCAAGAGGATGGCAGCGGTCACGACGAAGAAGTACCGCGGCATCCTGCACAACGCCCTGGAGTTCGCGGTGGTCAAGAAGGCCCTCGCCATCAACCCGCTGACCGGTTTGAAGTGGGTGTCGATCAAGACCTCCTCCGAGGTGGACCGGCGGTCGGTCATGAACCCGGCTCAGGGCAGGGCCTTCCTGGAAGCCGTCAAGGAGCAGGCCCCGAGCGGTCCACGGCTCGTCGCCCTGTACGGCTCGATGCTCTACTGCGGGCTGCGTCCGGAGGAAGCCGTCGAGATCACCGAGGACACGCTCGTGCTCCAGCCTCGCATCTGGAACCCAGAGACCGAGCAACTTGAGGACCCGCCCGAAGACGAGGACTGGGGAGAGCTCTGGGTCGGCGCCGTCGCTCCAGAGGTCGCCCCGGACTGGACCGACGACGGAGCGAAGCGCGACAGGCGAGAGATGCCCAAACACCGGGCGCAGGGTGAGATCCGAGGCCCGATCCCGGTACCACCCGTCCAGAGCAGGCTGCTCCGAGAGCATCTGGTTCTCTACGGCACGGGCAAGGACGGCCGTCTCTTCCGGGGCGTCCGCGCCGACTCGGTCCCCGGGGACACCATCCGCAAGGTGTTCGGACGAGCCCGCGCCAAGGTCCTCACGAAGAAGGAGCTCGCCTCACCGCTGGCCAAGCGCCCGTACGACCTGCGCCACACCTACATCTCTACCTTGCTCAACGCTGGCGTCCCGCCGAAGCAGGTCGCTGAGTGGGCCGGGAACAGCGTCGAGGTCCTGCTGAAGACCTACACGAAGTGCCTCGTCGGGGACTCCCACGCGGCCCGCCACAGGATCACGGAGGCGCTCCGGCGCTAGCCGATCTTGGGAGCGCATTGGGAGCGGAGGGCCGCAACAGCCCGCCGCCGGCCGGAGGCAACCGGACGAGCTCCCACGGGTTCCGACCTGCCAACGCGCAGGTCGGAACCCGTTTTGCGTTGCCCCCCGGACCCGGTATGGTTGGGGTCGCTGGAGTGCTGGGCTGATTCTGGTTCAGTTAGTCTAGGTTCGAGTCCTGGTACCCCAGCAGGGTCATCCGATTTCGATCGGCGACCCGCCTCTCCGATCCGGAGCGGCTCCCCGGAGTCGGTTCGAGGAAAGAGAAAAGGTCCGGTAAGCTGGGCCCGGCCCGAGCGGGAGATCGCAAAGGCCGACAGCGCAGGATCGACAGGCCCCCGTCGTCTAGTGGCCTAGGACGCCGCCCTCTCAAGGCGGTAACGGCGGTTCGAATCCGCTCGGGGGTACAGCAGAAGCCGCAGGTCAGGGAGAGCATCCCGACCTGCGGTTCTTTATTGTGGGCGGCCATTCGCGGCGCGTGGGTCGAGGGGGCACGTCGGAAGGCGCACCACGACGACTCTTTCGACATTCCTCAAAGGGCATCCGTCGAAGAACCTCGGCGCGAAGCCGGCCCCGGATCCGAGTGCCGATCCAGGGCCCGGCCTTCGCGCGGTGGGTCGTTCAGGGCCCGGTGGTGGCGTGGATGGAGTACGGGTAGGAGGTCCGCTGCCAGACCACGGTGAAGCGGGAGTTCGGGCGGGTGTCCACCTGCGGGACGCGGCCGTCCGACGTCAGTGTCGTGATGCGGCCGAAGGCGCCGGAGCGGCTGATCAGGCGGGTGCCGACCCGGTTCTCCTTGTACGGGGCGCTCGGTGAGTGGAACACGAGCATGCCGTCGCCGTCGTCGTCGAGGACGAGGTCGGGCCGGTCGTGGAGGCCCAGGGCGGTGACGGGGCCGCGGGCGCCGGTTCGGGTGAGTCGGCGGCCGAGCATCTCGAGTCGCCTGCTGCCGTTCCATCGGGTCCAGACCAGCATGGAGTCGCCCTCGAGGTCCGTCGCGACGGCGTGGTGGAAGCCGACGTTGTCCCGCCCGGACGAGATGAGCAGCGGGCGTGCCGGCGCGCCGGTCCGGCCCCAGCGTGAGGCCCACACGGCGGGGCGGGCGCCGCCGCCGGAACGGTAGGAGATGACCGCGTCACCGTCGCGGTCGACGCCGACGCGCACCATGCCGAAACCGCCGTGCGCGGCGATCGGGGCGGTGAGCACGCGGGTCGGGGAGACCGAACCGGGCAGGATCCGCCGGGTCACGACCTCGCGGCCCCGCACCCATGCGACGACGAAGCGGCCCTGGCGGTCGACGCCGACGGCCGGCTTCTCCGCCGACCCGGAGCCGAGGGTGAGGACCGGGCCGGCCGCGCCGGTGCGCGAGAGCCGGCGCGCCACGGCGTGCCAACTCCCGCCGCGGATCTCCGACCAGACGGCGAGCGCCATCCCGCCGGGCGCCACCGCCACCACCGGACCGACGGCGGGCGCGGACGTGGAGAGCCTGCGGAGCGGGCCGATGACCTGGCCGGACGCCGAGACGCGCCGACCCGCGACGTGGCCGTCCTGCTCCCAGACCACCGCGGAGTCGCCGTTGTCGGCGGAGTCGGCCTCCGGCCAGGAGGCCGAGGCCCCCAGCGGCGAGAGGGTGCGGATCGGTCCCGCGCCCTTCGTCGCGGGCTTCACCCTGGCCTGGACCTGGTGGTAGCAGCCGGACGCCTTGGAGTCGCAGGCCGTCCAGGTCAGCAGCGCGTCACCCTGTCGATCGACCGAGACCCGGGGCGAGTCGGTGGCCGTCCACCCGTGGGGGGACGCCTTCCACGCCCGGGCCCACGCCGCCTCGGCGGGGCTCACCCCCACCGCCGTCACCATGGCGCCGACCGTCACGGTGACCAGGCTCGCGGCCATCAGACGGCCCTTCACCGAACGCCCATGACCCGAGGCCCAATCCATCCTCATACCCCCACGCCGCCGGAAATCCGTCGTTTTCGATCAAGCGCCGGCATCGTACCGCGAACCGTCGGCCTCGGCAGCCGACCGTTCGGAGGTGTGAGGATCGTCGATCCCGTGCCTCCCACCAGCGCGTACGAGGCCGAGAGGTCAGCCGGTGTCGAGCCCGAACAGGGGCGGGCAGGGAGCGAGCCCCTCGACGGTCACGGGGATGGTGCGGGTGTCGTTCCCATGCGGCGCGGGTGAGGCGCCCTCGGCGTTCGATGGCCAGACGAGGTGGCGTTCGACGCCGTCGGGTTCGTACCCGAACCTGCGGGACACGGCGTAGGAGGCGTGGTCGTCCTCGAACGCCCCCGAGGTGGCCTCGTCGACGCGAAGGCCAGGTGGAGCACGGCGGCCCGCACTCGGTGCCGATGCCGTGGCCCTGGTGGCGTCGTCCCAGCCAGGAGCCGGTGCTCACCTGACGGAGGACGGCCCGGTCGCGCAGGAGCAGCTCCAGGCGGGGTGTCGTCGGTCTCGGCCCGAGGAGCGGGAAGTGGTCGGCCGGCATGTCCCCATCCTGGCCGCCCGGCCGGCCGGCCCGGGTCTCACAGGTCGCGTCCGGGTCTGTGTGACAGCCGAAACACAGGATGGTGACCGATGTGACGTGTCCGTAACGGACATTCCTTACGTTCGGGACGTCCGCCGGCGAGAGGGGGCGTCCGTGGCCGCGCAGCGCTCGCAGGCCGGTACGGCGCAGGTGCGTACGGTCTGTTCGTACTGTGGGGTCGGGTGCGGCATGGTGCTCGACATCGCCACGGGTCCCGACGGCCGCCGGAAGGTGGTCCGGGCCTCCGGCGACAAGGAGCATCCCGCCAACTTCGGGCGGCTGTGCACCAAGGGCGCGACGACGGCGGACATGCTCGCCGCGCCGGGGCGGCTGACCACCGCGCTCATGCGCGCCGAACGCGGCGCCCAGCCGGCGCCCGCCGGGGTGGACGAGGCGATCGCGGAGACGGCGCGGCGACTGCGGGCGATCATCGACGAGCACGGCCCGGACTCGGTGGCGCTGTACGTCTCCGGACAGATGGGCCTGGAGGCCCAGTACCTGGCGAACAAGCTGGTCAAGGGGTTCATCGGCACCAACCAGATCGAGTCCAACTCCCGGCTGTGCATGGCCAGCGCGGGCAGCGGCTACAAGCTCTCGCTGGGCGCCGACGGGCCGCCCGGGTCCTACGAGGATCTCGACAGGGCGGACGTCTTCTTCGTCATCGGCTCCAACATGGCCGACTGTCACCCGATCCTGTTCCTGCGGATGATGGAACGGGTCAAGGCCGGCGCCAAACTCATCGTGGTCGATCCGCGGCGCACCGCCACGGCGGCGAAGGCCGACCTGTTCCTCCAGGTCGAGCCCGGCACGGACCTGGCGTTGCTGAACGGGCTGCTGCACCTGCTGGTCGAGGGCGGGCACACCGATCCGGAGTTCATCGCCGAGCACACCGAGGGCTGGGAGGCGATGCCGGAGTTCCTCGCCGAGTACCCGCCCGCGAGGGTCGCCGAGATCACCGGCATCCCCGAGGACGACCTCCGGCGGGCGGCCCGGTGGATCGGCGAGGCGGGGGAGTGGACGAGCTGCTGGACGATGGGGCTCAACCAGAGCACCCACGGCACCTGGAACACCAACGCCCTGATCAACCTGCATCTGGCCACCGGCGCGATCTGCCGTCCGGGCAGCGGCCCGTTCTCCCTCACCGGCCAGCCCAACGCCATGGGCGGCAGGGAGATGGGGTACATGGGCCCCGGCCTGCCGGGCCAGCGGTCGGTGCTGGTGCCCGAGGAGCGGGTGTTCGTCGAGAGACTGTGGGGGCTGGAGCCCGGCACGATCCGCGAGGACGGCTCCGGCAAGGGCACCGTCGAGATGTTCCAGCGGATGGCGGACGGCGAGATCAAGGCCTGCTGGATCATCTGCACCAACCCGGTCGCCTCGGTGGCCAACCGGCGGACCGTGATCAAGGGCCTGGAGGCGGCCGAGTTCGTCGTCGTGCAGGACGCGTTCGCCGAGACGGAGACCAACGGGTACGCCGACGTGGTCCTGCCCGCCGCGCTGTGGACGGAGACCGAGGGCGTCCTGATCAACAGCGAGCGCAACCTCACCCTGGCGCGGCCCGCCGCCGACCCGCCCGGCGAGGCGACCCCGGACTGGCAGATCATCGCCCGGATCGCCCGCGCGATGGGCTACGAGCGGGGCTTCACGTACGACACCGCAGAGGAGATCTTCGAGGAGATCAAGGGCGCCCGTAACCCCAAGACGGGCTACGACCTGCGGGGCGTGACCTACGAGCGGCTGCGGGAGACACCCGTCCAGTGGCCGGCCGCGTCCGTCGACGGCCCGGACCGCAACCCGATCCGGTACGTCGGCGAGGACGGACGTCCGCGGTTCCCGACGGCGAGCGGCCGGGCGGTGTTCTTCGCCCGCCCCCACATGGCCCCCGCCGAGATGCCCGACGACGCGTACCCGTTCGTCCTCAACACCGGGCGGCTCCAGCACCAGTGGCACACCCTCACCAAGACCGGTCGGGTCGACAAGCTCAACAGGCTGAACCCGGGGCCGTTCGTGGAGATCCACCCCCGGGACGCGCAGGAGCTGGGGATCGCCGAGGGCGACTCGGTCGAGGTCGCCTCGCGACGCGGCCGGGCGGTGCTCCCCGCGGTGGTGACCGACCGGGTCCTGCCCGGCTGCTGTTTCGCGCCGTTCCATTGGAACGATCTGTTCGGGGAGTACCTGAGCGTCAACGCGGTGACCAGCGACGCCGTGGACCCGATCTCCTTCCAGCCCGAGCTGAAGGTCTGCGCCGTGTCGCTGAGCCGGGTCGCGGTCCCCGACCAGGACCTTCCCCCGCCCCGGGCCGACCGGCACCCCGTCGCCGAGCTGACCGGCGCCTTCGGGTTGGAGAACGTCGCGCCGCCCGCCTTGGGCGAACGGGAGCGCCGCTACCTGGCGGGCTTCCTCGTGGGGCTGCGGCCCGGGCTGCCCGGCGTCCCCGTCCTGCCGGCGGACGCGCCGTTCGGCCCGGAGCAGGCCCTTTGGGTGAACGGCGTGCTGGCGGGGGCGTACTCCCGCCGTCCCGAGACCGCCGACCGACCCGCCGACCGGAGCGCGCCGGTCGCCGCGGAGGACGACGGTGGCTCGGTCACCGTGCTCTGGGCGTCGCAGACAGGCAACGCTGAGGGCTTCGCGGAGACCGTCGCCGAACGGCTGACCGCCGCCGGGCACCGGGTCGCGCTCGCGGGCATGGACGGCGCGGATCCCCGGTCGCTGGCCGGCACCGACGTTCTGCTGATCACCAGCACGTTCGGGGACGGTGACGCGCCCGACAACGGGGCCGCGTTCTGGGAGTCGCTGGCCGACGCCGAGACCTCGCACGTCAAGGGGGCCCGCTACTCCGTCCTGGCCTTCGGGGACTCCTCCTACGACGACTTCTGTGGCCACGGCCGGCGTCTGGACCGACGGCTGGAGGAGCTGGGGGCGACCCGTCTCGCGCCCCGCACGGACTGCGAACCCGACTACGAGTCGTCGGCCCACGCCTGGCTGGACCGGATCGTCACCGCCCTCGGACCGGAACGGGCCCCTTCCGCCCCCGCAGCCCCCGCGACCGTCGCCCGCCCGGCGCGCACCGCCAAGCCCGAACCCGTCACCGCCCGCCTCGTCGGCAACCGGCTGCTCAGCCTCGCCGGGGCGACCAAGGAGGTCCGGCAGTTCACGTTCGACCTGAGCGAGGGCCCGGACCGCGTCGCGTACCGGACCGGCGACGCCCTCGGGGTCCGGCCGGTCAACTGCCCCGGCGTGGTGGCCGAGTGGCTGAACGCCGCCGGACTGGACGACGACGCCCGGATCGACCTGGACGGCGTCGGCCCCGTGAGCCTCGGCGAGGCCCTCCACCGGCACCTGGACATCACCCGGATCACCCCCGACCTGCTGCGCTTCGTCACCCAGCGCACCGGCGACCGCGTCCTGCAGAAGCTCCTGCGGCCCGACAACAAGAACGAGCTCGCCCAGTGGTCGTGGGGCCGCCAGGCCGTGGACGTCATCGCCGAACACCCCGTCAAGGCCACGCCGCAGGAATGGGCCGACGTCCTCAAGAGGCTCCAGCCCCGCCTGTACTCGATCTCCTCCAGTCCGCTGGCCGACCCCTCGACGGTGTCGCTGACCGTGTCCGTCGTCCGGTACGAGAACCCCGAGGGACGGGCCCGCAAGGGCGTCTGCTCCACGTTCCTCGCCGACGGGGAGCCGGAGATGGGCGTGCCGGTCTTCGTCCAGCGTTCCGCGCACTTCCGGCCGCCCGCCGACGCCGCCACCCCGATGATCATGATCGGGCCGGGCACCGGGGTGGCGCCGTTCCTCGGCTTCCTCCAGGAACGCCGCGCCCTCGGCCACCGCGCGTCCAACTGGCTGTTCTTCGGCGAGCAGCACCGGGCCACCGACTTCTACTACCAGGACGAGCTGACCGCGTTCCGGGCCGACGGCACCCTCGACCGCCTCGACACCGCCTTCTCCCGCGACCAGCGCGCGAAGATCTACGTTCAGGACCGGATGCGCGAGCAGGGCCACCGGCTGTGGACCTGGCTCCAGGACGGCGCCCACGTGTACGTCTGCGGGGACGCCTCCCGCATGGCCAAGGACGTCGACCTGGCCCTCCGCGACATCGCCGCCACCCACGGCGGCCTCGGCAAGGAGGGCGCGGCGGCCTACGTCAAGCGCCTCGCCGCCGACAAGCGCTACGTGCGCGACGTGTACTGACCCGACGGCGGGCCGGGCGCGGCGTTCACGGGAACGCCGCGCCCCTCCGAGGGTCAGCGGACCGGCCACCAGCTCGTCGTGTGGCCGGACGAGCAGCCGCTGGACGACCTGGAGACGACGCAGGCGCGCATGTACTTGGCCCCGTAAAGGCGGCGCTTGGTGGTCCAGTAGCCGTCGTCGCGGTTCGAGGCGAGGTACCTGGTGTACGCGGCGTCGGCGATCTTATTGCCGTTGGTGTCGACCTCCAGGCGCACGTACTTGCCCTTGTGACCCTTCGCCGTGGCCCAGCCGTAACGGGAGTGGTACCACTCGCCGCAGTCCGAGGCGAAGAACCTGACCTTTCCGGTCCGCAGATAGATCTTGCGGCCGGGCACCTGGTAAACGGTCTTCTTGTCGTACGCGGCCCGCGTGGTGGTCGTCGGAGCCGGTGGCGGGCAGGGGCGTGCCGCCGACTGGGCGCTCGCGGTGCCGCCCGTGACCGCCGTGAACCCGCTCGCGAGTGCGAGGGCGGCGAGTCCCAGCGAGATGTTCTGTTTCATGGGAACGTCCTCCTTCGGCATTTCGGCTGCCTTTCACGGGCCACGCTAGGAGGGCGCGTTATCGTTCCGTTGTCGCCTCGATATCGGTGGGCGGATGCGCCGTTCAGGGCGTTCCGAGAAAGGTGCGACGCTCCTCGGGCGTCAGATCCCGGGTGGCGCGTTCCCTGGCCAGACGGAGCACCTGCGGCCCGGGGCCGCAGATCTCGCACGTCCAGGCCCGCACCGGCCGGTCCGCGTGGGCGGTGGTCACCCCTCGGCCGTCCGGGGCGAACGCCACATGGGTGATCACGGAGCCGAATCCGCTGATGAGGACGGGTTCGCCGCCGCCGTCGACCCGCCACAGGCGCAGCACGCCGTCGGTCCGCGCCGTGCTCGCCAGCCACACGCCGTCACGGGTGAACGCCAGGTCCGCGAGCGCGCCCTCGCGGCTGCGGAGGACCGTGTCCGCGACGCCGGGGCGGTCCGTGCGCCAGAGGTGAACGGTCCCGTCAGCGTTCGACGCGGCGATCCGGCGACCGTCGGGGGCGAACTCCAGATCGGTGACGCCGGTGGGGCCCCGCAGGACCGTGGGCTTGTCCTTGCCCGTCACGTCCCGGAGCACCACATCGCCCTTGAAGAGCGCGACGGCGAGCCGGCGTCCGTCGGGGCCGAACTCCATGGAGTTGCCGACGAGGTCGTAGCCGCGCAGGACGGCCGTGGGGGCGTCCCCGCCCTCGGCGTCCCACACCTGCACGGTGTTGTCGCCCGCCCCGGCGAGGTACCTCCCGTCGTGGGAGAACACCAGGGCGTTCGCCTTCTCTCCCTTGCTGCGCAGCATGCGCGGCCGGTCGCCCGCGCCGAGGTCCCACAACGGCAGGGTGTCGTCCCCCTTGGTCATGCTGAAGGTGTCGGCCCGGGCGAAGCGCCGCCCGTCCGGGCTCGCGGCGAACGGGCCGTTGACGCGGCCGTCGCGCAGGACCGTCGGGGGTCCGCCACGGCGCACGTCCCACACCCGCAGGTCCGGGCTGACCACCTCGTCGGTCGCGAACGCCCCGCCGTCGGCGCTCAGCACGCGCCGGCCCTCCCCGGAGCCGCGTCCCGGCAGGTCGACGGTGCCGCCGGCGTGCCCTGAGGAGACGTCCCAGAACCGTACGGCGCCGTCCTCGCTGACGCTGGTGAGCCATCGCCCGTCGCGGCTGAACGCCACGCCCCGCAGCGTGCCGGTCGCCACGCGGAGAACGAGGGGGCTGGCGCCGCTGCCGGTGTCCCAGACCCGGATCGTGCGGTCCTCGCCGTAGGACGCCAGACGCCGTCCGTCGGGGCTGAATGCCAGGCCGCCGACGGTGCCCTGGTGGCCTCGGTGCTCCACACTCGGCTCCCGGTCGCCGAGCGGGAAGCCGGGGACGGCGTACGACTCCACGGTGCTCTGCGCGGTGGCGGCGACGGCCCAGGCCCCGTCCGGGCTGAACGCGAGTTGAGTCACGGTGCTCTGACGGCCCGTCAGCAGCAGACGGGGGCGGCGACCGGAGACGTCCCAGAGCTGCGTCCGGAATCCGCCCGTGACGAGATGCTCGCCGTCGTGGCTGAGCGCCACGGTCTCCAGGCGGCGTTCGGCGCGCGGGAGGACGAGCGACCTCCTCCCGCTCTTCAGGTCCCAGAGGTGGACGCGGTCATCGTGGACGGTGGCCAGCCGGCGTCCGTCGCCGCTGAACGCCAGGCTCGTCACCGCCTCGTTCTTCGGGCCGCGCAGGACCTCGGGGTCGCCGTCGTCGTCCAACGTCCACAGATCGATGGTGCCGTCGAAGAGGCCGGCCGCCAGCACCCGCCCGTCGGGCCGCAGGGCGATGCTCTTCGGCACCGATCGGGCGCGGCTCCGCCTCTCCCGCTTCGGCGCGCTCAGCGACCAGTCGCGCCCGTTCCACCTCCAGGTCCGCAGGGAGCTGCCGGTCCAGGTCGCCGCCGTGCCGCCGGCGGGGCTGAACACGGCGCCGCGGATGTCGCGCTGCCCCGTGGACAGCGTGCGGCGCAGACGGAAGTCCACCACGGCCTGGCGGAGGACGGTGTCGGCCTCGTTCGTCGGCGCCATCGCGTACGCCTCCGCCGCCAACAGCAGCGCCAGTTCGGGGTCGCGTTCGAGCTGGGTGCGGGCGTCGGAGGCGAGCCGGCGGGAGACGGCGCGGTCGCGTTCGTCGGCGGCCCGCCCCGCCTGGAGCATCGCCACCACGGCCAGCACGGCGACCACCGCCGCGACCAGGCCGAGACCGCCGAACCCGAGTCGGACCCGCCGGCGGGCGGCCGTCCGCGCGGCGGCCTCGTGCCGGCGGCCCGCGGCGAGGAAGTCCCGTTCCAGCTCGTTCAGGGCGACGGTGTCGCGGCCCTCCCAGACCGCCAGCCGGGCCCCGCGATGGAGGAACTCCTCGTGGCGCCCGTTGCGCTCCCACTCGGCGGCGGCCCCGGTGAGGCTCCGGTGCAGGACCAGCTCCTCGCGGTCGGTGGTCAGCCAGTCCCGGAGCCGGGGCCACGCGCCGATCAGCGCCTCGTGGCAGACGTCCACGGTGCCGTCGTCGACGATGACCAGCCGCGCCGCCGCCAGCCGGTCGAGCAGCGCGTCGATCTCGCCGGGCTCCCCGAGACCGGTCAGCTCGTCGCGGTCCACCCGGCGGCGGGTGTCGTCGGTGCCCTCGCCGAGCGCCGTGAGCCGCAGGAACAACCCTCGGACGACCGCCCGCTGCGGGTCGTCCAGCTCCCGGTACAGGCGTTCGGCCGACCGGGCCACCGCCTCGCGCACACCCCCGGCGGCCCGGTAGTCGGCCAGCCGCAGCTCGTCCCCGTCGAGCCCGGCCCAGGTCTCCCGCAGGGCGTGCGCCACCAGCGGCAGGGCCCCCGGCCGCCCGACGGTCTCGGCGACGGCGGCCGTCAGGAGGCCGGGCTCGACGGTCAGCCCGACGCGGGCGGCCGGCTCGACGATGATCTCGCGCAGCTCGTCCTCCGACATCGGCCCGATCGGCAGATGCCCGTGCTCGCGCAGCGCCGCCACCAGGCCGGCGTGCCGGGCGCAGTGCGCGTAGAAGTCGGCCCGCACCCCGATGACGACCGTGCGGCCGTCCTCGTCGCCGACCATGGCGGTCAGCCCGTCGAGGAACGCGGTGCGCTCGTCGTCGTCCCGGCAGAGCGTGAACACCTCCTCGAACTGGTCGACGATCAGCACGCCGTCGGCCGGCTCGGAGGGCACCTCGGTGAGGCGGGAGAGCGGGCGCGGCCCCGGGGTCAGCACCGCCGTGTCGAGCCCGTCCGCCGTGAGGGCGGGAACGAGCCCGGCCAAGAGCAGGGAGGTCTTGCCGCTGCCGGAGGCCCCGAAGACGGCCGTCAGTGGAGACGCCGCCACCGACCGGCGAAGCTCCTCGACCAGTTCCGCACGGCCGAAGAAGAGGTCGGCGTCCTCGGGGCCCAGCGGCGCCAGCCCGGGGTAGGGGCAGCGCCTGTGGGCCTGTTTCAGCTCGGCGGCGGCGTCCTCCCAGCGACGCTCCCACTCGTCGCGATCGCCTCCGCAGGCGACGGCGTAGGCCAGGGTCGCCTCCAGCGTCGGCAGCCGGACGCCGGTGGCCACCTCCGCCAGGGTGCTGCGCGAGTAGTGGGCCCGTCGGGCGAGTTCCCGGTAGCTCGGCCGCCCCGCCTCGTCCCGCAGCCGCCGCAGCTCCCAGGCCAGTCGCTCGACCGGCCCGGCGGACGGGTCCACGGGACGTTCCGGTCGGCCCAAGCCCGTGCCTCCCGTTGTCCGGAGCTTCTCAACTGCGGTTTCGGACAATCCCGAAACGCCCTAGACCTTAGGGAACGGCGCGTCCGCGCACAACGGGGAAGCGGGGGATCGGGTGGAGTTGCGGATCTTGGGTCCGGTGCAGGCGGTCTCGGGGGGCCGTGCGGTCGAGCTCGGCGGGCGTCGCGCCCGGCTGGTCCTGGCGGCGCTGTCGCTGGACCCCGGACGGGTGGTGTCGGTGGACCGACTGATGGCGGCGGTCTGGGGCGACCGACCGCCCGCGTCGGCGCGCACGCAGATCGCCGGCTCCGTGTCGCGGCTGCGGCGCGCGCTGCGGGACCCGGGCGCGGTCGAGACGGCGCATCCCGGCTATCGCCTGCCGGTGGACGCCGTACGACTGGACTCGCGGGAGGCCGAGCGGCTCGTCACGCGCGCCCGGGAGGCGGCGGCCTCGGCGCGTCCGGACGAGGCCGCCGGGATGTTCCGGGCCGCCCTGGCGCTCTGGCGCGGCCCGGTGCTCGCGGGCCTGGACAGCCCCGCGCTCGCCCCCGCCGCGCTGCGCTGGGAGGAGCTGCGGCTGGCCGCCGTCGAGGAGGCCGCGGAACTGGACGTCGCCCTCGACCGCTCCCGCGAGGTCGTCGCCGAACTCATGCCGCTGGTCGCCGAGCATCCCTTCCGCGAACGGCTGCGGGCGCTGCTGATGACGGCCCTGCACCGCGAGGGACGCCAGGCCGAGGCCCTGGCCCTCTACCGGGACGGCCGGCGGATCCTCGATGAGGACCTCGGGCTCGAGCCCGGGCGGGAGCTGCGGCGTCTGCACGACGCGATCCTCCGAGACGACCTGCCCGGCCCGCGCGGGCACGGGCGCGTCCGCGGAGAGGGCGCATGCCGAGAGGGACGGTCTCGTCGTCGGTCTCCCCGACGCCGATGCCCGTGAGGGCGGCCGGGGGGCGGGCCCCGGCCGCCGTCCTTCAGGCCGGGTAGCGGGTGGCCTCTTCGAGGGCCGTGTTCCCCGGCTCGCCGACCACCTGGGGCTTCGGCGGGACCTCCTGGACGGCCACCAGGTCCTCCAGGGGGGTGCGGTCCGGCAGGGCCCGCCACCGGTCCGCCGTCTTCTGCTGCCGATCTTCGCTCATGGATCCATCATGCGTGCCCGGCGGCCCGTTCGACAGTCCCGGTTCGGTCCGTTTCGTTCAGGGCGGGCACGGCACGGCGAGCTGCTCGATGGCGCGGTGCCGCTTGTGGTCGCCGCTCCAGTGGGGGCCGTCGATCTCGAAGCTCGCCTCGAGCCGGTACGTGCCCCGGCCCCGGCAGTCGCCGGAGTCGCCGTTCAGGCTGCCGAAGTGGATGCCGCTCGTGCCGGTGTTGCGCCCGGAGGTGAGCGTCACGCCGCCGTAGGAGACCTTGTACGTGAAGTCGGCGACCACACAGGGGCGCTTCTCGCCGGGGTAGTACCAGGATCCGGCGGGACCGCCCCACCGGTACTGGCATTGCGCCCACAGGAACACGGGCCAGAGCCGCCGGCCGTCGGTGCCCAGGCAGAACTGGCCCCTGACGTAGGTCCAGCGGGCACCCGACGCCTCCCGGCCGTACTCGGCGTACACCGGGCCGCAGTCGGCGACGCGCGCCTTCGTGGCAGAGGCCCCGGCCGTGGGCTGCGCGGCGGCGACCGGTGCCGTCAGGGCTAACAGCCCCGCCCCGGGCAGGACGGTCCACGCGAGGGCTCTGCGAACGGCGTCACGGGTGCGCATGGGCGGTCTCCCCTCCTTCACGGGCTGACGTGTGCAGCCGGGAGCCCACATACCCTCGGTAGCCGAATCACTACCTATCGCGGTGTCATGGCGGAGGTCACGGCGGTGACCAGGGCGTCGGTGACGTCCAGGTGCCCGACACCCAGCCGTTCGGACACGCGCCCCACCTGCCGTGCCACGTGGACTGGCGCCGTCCGGGCGATCAGCGCGACGGCGGCGCGGAGGGCGGACAGCCGCTCCTCGGGGGAGACGAGCCGGCCCCAGGCTCGGGCCATGGCGTCGTCGACCACCAGGTCGGCCGGCGGCAAGGCGGCGGCCAGGGCCTCCCGAAGCGCGCCCGGGCCGCTCCGGCGCAGCACGTCGGCGGGGTCGGCCCCCGTCGGGAGCAGGGCGACGTCCACCGGAACGCCGATGCCCGCGAGAACGTCCCAGGCGCGGATCGCGGCGGCACGGCCGCCCTCCAGGCCTCGTACGAGCGGACGTCCGTCACCGGTCGCGGCAGGGCGGCGAGCAGCAGCGTGTTGGTGAAGCCGTGACGCCCGTGCCGTGCCGCGTGGGCCGGCCACCACGTCCACGGGCGTGATCCGTCGAGCAACCGGGAGATCTCGTGCGCGGCCACGCCGCGCAGGTGCGCCGTCCGAGCGGTCGGAGGAACCACTGCGGGCATCGTTCGGCCTCCGCACGTCGGGGTGGGAAGCCGTTGTGGTGATACCCGCGAACGCCGTGCGCGGAACGCCCGTCGCCCGGCGGCCTGAGAGGATCGTCGGCATGCTCGACGTCGTCGCCTGGGTGCACACCGCCGACCGCCGGATGCTCGCCGTCCGGACCCGGGGGCGCGACCTGCTCTACCTGCCCGGCGGCAAACGGGAGCCGGGGGAGGGCGACTGGACCGCCCTTTCCCGCGAGGTGCGCGAGGAACTGGCGGTCGACCTCGATCGGGGCTCGTTCCGTGAGCTGGGGGTCGTCCACGCGCCCGCCCACGACCAGCCGGAGCACACCCACGTCAGGATGGTCTGCTTCACCGCGGGCTTCCACGGGCGGATCGGCCCGGCGGGCGAGGTGGACGAGTGCGTGTACGTCACGGCCGGTGAGCGCGACCTGCTCGCCCCGGCCTCTCGCGCCGCCTTCGACCTGGCCGCCGCCCACGGACTGGTCGACCGGCCCTCACCCTGAACCCGGCCGCCGGTCAGCGACGGGCGGCCTCCTCGGCCTTGCGTCGCGCCTCGTCGGCGGTACGGGTGGCCCGGGTCAGCTCGCGTGCTGCGAGGTGGGCCCGGCGCTCGGCCGCCGTGCGGCGTTCCGTGGCCTCGTCCAGCCGCCGCCGCAGGTCGTCGGCCTCCTCGGTGGCGGCGTCCAGGTCCGCCTTGGCCGCCTCGGCCTCCGAGCGCCATTCCTCCAGGGCGCGGGCGGCCTCGTCGGCCCGCCGTTCGGCCTTGCGCGCCGCCTCCTCGGCCCGGCGGTGGGCCTCGGCTCGATCGGCCTTGCGCTTCTTCGTCGGAGGGGGCTTCGTCGCGGTGGCCCGGGGCGGGGCCGTGCCGCCCATGGGCACGAAGCCGGAGTGGCTGCGCGGCCTTTCCAGCCTGCCGACCCTGACGTCCTCGGCCACCTCCGGGTCCACCGCCGCGGCCTGGAGGGTGTTCTCGACCTCCCGGACGGCCGCGTCGCGCAGCGGGTGGCCGGCCTCGGACGCCAGTCGCAGGGCGGTGCGCAGCAGCAGGGCCACGACCTCGCCCCGGCGCTGTTCGAGCCCGCCGATGGAGCCGCCGGACGACCACGCCTCCCGCAGCCCGGCGCCCAGGTCCAGCAGCATCGCGAGGTCCGCGCCGGCCTCGCGGCACAGCAGGTTGACCGCCCACGCCGACAGCGTCGGCTTGCGCAGCCCGCCGATCTCCTTGGCCAGCCCCCGGTCGCCGGCCGAGCGGGCCTCGGCGACCAGGCGCCCGCGGACGTCCATGAACGCGTCGGGGTCGACACCATAGAGCTCATGGGCGGCGTCGGTGAGATCCACGACGAGGACCTACCCGCCGCCGGGCCCGTTCACGAGGAGCCGAATCGGCGGGCCGAGGCGTCCTCCTGGGCCAGCCGGTGCAGGGCCATCATCACCCGTTCGTAGAGCACCGTCGTGACCACCATGCCGCGCAGGGCCTGTTCGCGCGGTGTGCCCTCGGGGAGCCGCCGGGTCTCGTGCGAGCCCAGCGCCACGGCGGCGTCCACGTAGGGGCGCAGGTCGGACAGGCTGACCGGGAAGCCCAGCCCGCGCAGCGCCGCGAACGTCTGGGCGAGCAGGTCGCGGGCGGGCGCGCCCTCGCTGACCCGCCAGCCCAGTTCGGCGATCAGCGCGTCCACGTCGGCGCGGGCGGCCCGGCGGTCCGGGTCGTCGTCGGGCGGGTCGACGTGCGGGCCGATGGCGTACTGGGTGGTGCCGAACAGGTCGTGCAGGCCCACCTCGCGGTCGTCGAGCGCCTCGAGGATCCGGCGGATCGCGGCGACCGGCAGGTCGCCCACCTCGCGCAGCGCCCGGATCAGCCGCAGCCGCTCCAGGTGGGTGTCGCCGTACTCGGCGCGGGTGGCGCCCGCCGTGACGCCCCGGGGCAGCAGGCCCTCCCGGATGTAGAACTTGATCGTCTGCACCGGCAGCCCGCTGCGTTCGCCGAGCTCGGAAATCCTCATTGCGCCTCCCCGTTGGATAGTAGTACTGTCCAAGCATTGGATAGCGACAGTATCCAAGGGGGGATGAGGATGTTCACCGTGATCGAGGCCGACGGGACCGGCGCGCTGGAGGCGCGCCCGGCTCCGGACGGCCGTCTGCTGGCCCCGTTGGACCGGTCCCTGCTCGGCTGGGAGCGCAAGCCCCACGGCTGGTGCCGGGGCGAGGCGTGCCTGCCCGCGTTCCGCGCCGCCGACGCCGAGACCCCCGACGGGGTGGACGTCGCGGCCTTCGCCGCCCTGGTCGGCAAGGTGGCCGTGATCGACGTCGGGGAACGGGCCGTCGCCTTCGCCGATGGGGCCGGGCCGTTCGGCGGCGGGCTCACGGTCGAGGAGGCCCCGGACTTCACCCTGGACGGCGTGACCCTGTCCGACCTGCGCGGACGCAAGGTGGCGATCGTCTTCTGGGCGTCCTGGTGCGGCTGCCGCTACGACCTGCCCGCCTGGCGGGAGCGGCACGAGGCCCTGGAACGGCACGGCCTCACCGTGCTGACGGTCGCCTTGGATCGTTCCGCCGAGGACGCCCGACCGTGGATCGAGGGCGCGCGGGGGGCCGGCGGCGCACCCCCGCACCCGGCGGTCGTGGACACCGAGGGTCTGGTCGCCGAGCTGTACAACGTGATCAACGTGCCGACCGTCGTCTGGGTCGACGAGAAGGGCCGCATCGCCCGGCCCCAGGACACCCAGGCCGCCACCGACCTGTTCCGTTCGATGAACGGTCTCGACGCCGAGAAGTCGTACCGGGACCTGCGCCGCTGGGTGCTGGAGGACGACGCGGGGGTGGCCGCCGACCGGGTCGCCGAGCACCTGCGGGTACCGACCGACGAGGAACGACGCGCCCGCGCGCACGCCAGGCTCGCGGTCTGGCTCCTGCGGGAGGGGCGGGCCGAGGCGGCCCGGCCCCACCTCGACGCCGCCGCCGCGCTGGCCCCGCACGATCTCGCGATCCGCCGCGGCCTCATGCCGCTGACCGGCCAGGACCCCTTCGGCGACGGCTACTTCGCGCTGCGCGACGAGCTGGAGAACGCCGGCATCCCGATCCACCGACCGCTGCCCGACGAGGAGTGACGCACGATGGAGATTCCCTGGATGAAGGCGGGCACCGCCGACGAGGGGGCCACCGCCCTGGTGATGGCCTCGAGGTTCCGGCTCCGCTCCGCCTGGCGCTCGCCGGTCTTCCTGGTCCACTCGATGAGGCTGTGGTGGCAGGCCCGGCGCTCGCCCGGCGCCCTCGGGCTCTCGCTGCGGGCGAGCCCGTTCAAGGGCACGTTCTGGACGCTGTCGGCCTGGACCGACCGCAAGGCCCTGTACGCCTACGCCCGCGCGAACCCGCACGGCGCCGTCATGAAGCGGATCCGCCCGTGGACGGAGGACTCCGTCTTCCGATTCTGGGAGCTGCCCGTCGCCGAGCTTCCGAGGAACCCCTCCGGCGGGCGCGACCTGTGGGCCGACGGCATCGAACGCCTCGACCGGCCGGAGGAGACGTGAGATACGTCGCACTCCGGGCGGTGCAGCCGTTCGCCCTGCTCCTCGCGCCGATCCTCGCCGTGCAGGGGCGGGGTGTCCGGGCCACGACGCCCCGACTCCCCGAGGCCGCCGGCCCGGACGAGGGGGCCGTGGACGGGCGGGGGCCGGTGCTGCGGCTGACCGTGCTGGGCGACTCCACCGCGATGGGCGTCGGGGCGGAACGGCACGCCGAGGCGCTGCCCGGCTTCCTGGCCGCCGTCATCGCCGAACGGACCGGACGTCCCGTCGCCTGGCGGGTCGCCGGCCGTACCGGAACGACCGCCCGGCGGCTCCGCGAGGACCACGTCCCTGGGCTGGCCGCCGCCGACCTCGTGGTGATCATGGTCGGCGTCAACGACCTGCTCCGGCTCCGCCCGCTCCGCGCCTGGGAACGGGACGTCCGCGACCTGGTGACCGCCGTGCGCGAGGTCCTCGGCCCGGTGCCGGTGCCGGTGCTGGTGACCGGCATGCCGCCGCTGCACCGGTTCCCGAGCCTGCCGCAGCCCCTGCGCGCCGTCATGGGGCTGCGCGCCCACGCCATGGACCACGCCGCCCGCCGCGCCGCCGCCCGACTGCCCCGGGTCGCCCACGTACGGGCGGCCGGAGGCGACCCGGGCGACGAGCGGTTCTTCGGCGCGGACCGCTTCCACCCGTCCGTCGAGGGCTACCGCCTGTGGGCCGGGCAACTCGCCGGACCGGCCGCCGAACTGGCCGGGTAACACCGGCCGGACGGCACCGCCGGGGCGGCGAACCGGCCGAGCCCGTGGCCGAACCGGTCGGTTCGGGCCGGCCGGGTGCCGCCGGTGGGGCGGCGAGCCGGCCGGGCCTGTGGCCGAACTGGTCGAGTGCCTCGGGCCGGGTGACGCCCGTGGGCAGCGAGCCGGCCGGGTCCGTCGCCGAACCGGTCGGTTCGGGCCGGCAGGGGGACGCCGGTGGGGCGGCGAACTCGTCGGACCCGTGGTCGACCCGGCCGGGTGACACGGGTCGGATGGCGCCGGCCGGGTGACGCCCGTGGGCAGCGAGTCTGCCGGGCCCGTGATCGAACCGGTCGGGTCGGGCCGGTCGGGGGCGCCTGTCGGGCGGCGAACTCGTCGGGCCCGTGGGCGACCCTGCCGGCACTCGTCAGGTGGCGGTTCGGCGCATCGAGTCGGAGATGCGTTCGGCGGCGGCCACGACGGGGGCCGCGTGGATGCGGCCGGGGGAGCGGGTGAGCCGTTCGAGGGGGCCGGACACCGAGATCGCCGCGACCACCCGGCCGCCCGCACCCCGTATCGGCGCCGACACCGACCCGACACCCGGCTCGCGCTCGCCCACGCTCTGCGCCCAGCCGCGCCGCCGGACCGAGGCGAGCGTGGTGGCCTCGAACCGGGCGCCGCGCAGCCCCCGGTGCAGCCGGTCGGGCTCCTCCCACGCCAGCAGGACCTGCGCCGCCGAGCCCGCCGTCATGGGCAGCGCGCTGCCCACGGGCACGGTGTCGCGCAGGCCGCTGCTGCGCTCCGCCGCCGCCACGCACACCCGTACGTCGCCCTGCCGCCGGTAGAGCTGGGCGCTCTCCCCGGTCAGGTCGCGCAACTGGGCGAGCACGGGCTGGGCGATGGCCAGCAGCCGGTCCTCGCCTGCCGCGACCGCCAGTTCGGCGAGCCGCGGGCCGAGGATGAACCGGCCCTGGGCGTCCCGGTGGACGAGACGGTGGTGCTCCAGCGCGACGGCGAGCCGGTGGGCGGTGGGCCGGGCCAGTCCCGTGGACTGCACCAGGCTGGCCAGCGAGGCCGGGCCCGCCTCCAGGGCGTTCAACACGAGAACCGCTTTGTCGAGTACGCCGACTCCGCTAGAGTTGTCCATACCTCGATATTGCAGTCTTGAAATGTGAGATGCAACTTCGAGGACGGCCCCGGGCGCATCGGCGCGGCCGGGGCGACTCGGGTGAAGCGACCGGATGAGGTGGAGCTGATGGGCCGGACACTGGCCGACAAGGTCTACGACGCGCACGTCGTGCGACGTGCCGAGGGCGAGCCGGACCTTCTCTACATCGACCTGCACCTGGTGCACGAGGTCACCAGCCCGCAGGCGTTCGACGGTCTGCGCCTGGCGGGCCGCCCCGTCCGGCGACCGGACCTGACCATCGCCACCGAGGACCACAACGTCCCGACGCAGAACCTGCTCGCGCCGATCGCCGACCCGGTGTCGCGCACCCAGGTCGAGACCCTGCGCAAGAACGCCGCCGAGTTCGGCGTCCGGCTGCACCCGATGGGCGACGACGGCCAGGGCATCGTCCACGTCATCGGCCCGCAGCTCGGCCTGACGCAGCCCGGCATGACGGTGGTCTGCGGCGACTCGCACACCTCCACGCACGGCGCGTTCGGCGCGCTGGCCTTCGGCATCGGCACCAGCGAGGTCGAGCACGTGCTCGCCACCCAGACGCTGCCGCAGGTCAAGCCCAAGACCATGGCGATCACCGTGAACGGCGAGCTGCCCGCCGGCGTCACCGCCAAGGACCTGATCCTGGCGGTCATCGCCCGCATCGGCACCGGCGGCGGCCAGGGCCACATCGTCGAGTACCGCGGCGAGGCGATCCGGGGCCTGTCGATGGAGGGCCGCATGACGGTCTGCAACATGTCCATCGAGGCGGGCGCCCGGGCCGGCATGATCGCCCCCGACGAGAAGACCCTCGACTACCTCAAGGGCCGCCCGCACGCCCCGCAGGGCGAGGAGTGGGACCGGGCCGTCGAGTACTGGACGTCGCTGCGCACCGACGACGACGCGGTCTTCGACAAGGAGGTCGTGATCGACGCGGCCGAGCTGACCCCGTTCGTCACCTGGGGCACCAACCCGGGCCAGGGCCTGCCGCTCGGTGGGTCCGTGCCCGACCCGGCCTCCTACGACGACCCGGACGAGCGGCAGGCCGCCGAGCGCGCCCTGGAGTACATGGGCCTGACCGCCGGCACGCCGCTGCGGGACATCGCCGTCGACACCGTCTTCGTCGGCTCCTGCACCAACGGCCGCATCGAGGACCTGCGCGCCGTCGCCGAGGTGCTCGAGGGCCGCAAGGTCGCCGACGGCGTCCGCATGCTGATCGTCCCCGGCTCCATGCGGGTCAAGGCCCAGGCCCAGGAGGAGGGCCTGCACGAGGTCTTCACGGCCGCCGGAGCCGACTGGCGCGAGGCCGGCTGCTCCATGTGCCTGGCCATGAACCCCGACAAGCTCGCCCCCGAGGAGCGCAGCGCCTCCACGTCCAACCGCAACTTCGAGGGTCGCCAGGGCCCCGGCGGCCGCACCCACCTGGTGTCGCCCGCCGTCGCCGCCGCCACCGCCGTCACCGGCCGCCTGGCCGCCCCGGCGGACCTCTAGAACGATCGGGAGACCTCTCACCATGGAAGCGTTCACCGTTCACACCGGCCGCGGCGTCCCGCTGCGGCGCAGCAACGTCGACACCGACCAGATCATCCCCGCCGTGTGGCTCAAGCAGGTCAGCCGGACCGGCTTCGAGAAGGGGCTGTTCTCGGCCTGGCGCGAGGACCCCTCGTTCGTGCTCAATCAGCCGCGGTACGAGGGGGCGAGCATCCTGATCGCCGGGCCGGACTTCGGCACCGGCTCGTCGCGCGAGCACGCCGTCTGGGCGCTGCAGCAGTACGGGTTCCGGGTCGTCATCGCCCCCCGGTTCGGCGACATCTTCCGCAACAACTCCACCAAGATGGGGCTGCTGCCGGTCGTGCTGCCCGCCGAGACGGTCGAGGCGCTGCAGGACGCCGCCGAGGCCGACCCGGCCGCCGAGATCACCGTGGACCTGCAGGCCCGCGAGGTCCGCGGGGCCGGGCTCACCGCCGGGTTCGAGATCGACGACTACACCCGCTGGCGGCTGCTGGAGGGCCTGGACGACATCGGGCTGACCCTCCGCCACGCCGACGCCATCGCCGTGTTCGAACAGGACCGGCCCGCCTGGCTGCCCGTCACGGCCTGACCGCCCCGACCCGTTTCGCCCCCGCCGGGGGGCCGCCCGCACGAGCGTGTCACCGCGCAGGAGACAATCCTGTACGGGAGACACGCTCGATGTGGTTATGGGGGCATGCACCGTGAGCACTCCACCGACCCCGCAGGCGCGGCCCGCGTGGACCGGCCCGCAGTGGGACGACCCCGTGCTGACCCGCCTGGCGGGCCGGCTGCGGGAGGCGCACCGACTGGTCGCCCCGCTGCCGTCCGGGCCGCGACGACGGCTGATCCGCCACCTGCTGATGATCACCGACCTGGCCAAACGGGACTCCGTGTTGGCCGATCGCCGACTGGAGGCGTTCCTGACGGACTTCACGCATCGCGTGCGGACAGAGGGTGACGAAGTGGATACTTCGGGTTTGCTGGCCTCGTTGGAGGGCACCCCGGACGACGAAAACGCCTGCGACACGGGAAGTATTGCGTGCAGGTGATTGTGTCCCTGCCGCACGTCCCCTAGTTTCGTGCGGGCAAGGGGGGAACCGGAGGAGTAACCCAATGAACAAGCGTGAGCTGGTCGACGCCCTCTCGGAGCGGCTGGGGAGCAAGAAGGCCGCGGCCGAGGCCGTCGACGCGATCCTGGAGACGATCCAGACCGCGGTCGCCAAGGGCGACAAGGTGGCGATCACGGGGTTCGGATCGTTCGAGAAGGCCGACCGGCCTGCCCGTACGGCCCGAAACCCGGCCACCGGCAAGACGATCGACGTCCCGGCGACGTCGGTGCCGAAGTTCAAGGCCGGCGCGGACTTCAAGAACCTGGTCGCCGGCAAGAAGTGAGTCGATGAGTCGGGCTGCCGTCGGCCGCCCGCCTCGTGGGCCGAGTGCGCCCGGGACCCCGTCGAGGGGTCCCGGGCGCAGGCGTTCGGGGGCCGCCGCGGCCGATAGGCTCGTCCCATGGCAGGCAGGGTGCGCGTACAGGGAACGGTCGGCCGGTACGACGCGGCGACGCGGACCGGCGCCGTGCTCTTGGACGACGGCACGGAGCTGGGCTTCGACGCCGAGGCGTTCGCGGCGGGCGGTCTGCGCCTGCTGCGCCTCGGTCAGCGGGTGGCGATGGCGCTGGAGGGCGGTCGGGTCACCGTCGTCACGCTGGTGACGTTCCCGCTCCCGGACTGAGGGCGGGCAGCCGGGCCGCGATCGCCGTCGTCCGGGGCCCCGTCCCCAGCGCGAGGGCGGCCCGCAGGTCGTCGGGGGTGTCCACGTCCTGACGTACGCTCTCGATCCCGTCCAAGGCCAGCTCGCGAGCGCCCTGGGCGGCGTGCCGGGCCCGCGACCCCGTTCCGAAGGCGGGGTGGAAGGGCACCCCCGGACGCGTCGTGTACAGGGTGGTGCCGACGCCGAGCGCGTCCGGGACGAACGATTCGGGTGTCAGGGCGGCGGCCTCCAGCACACGCCGCAGCTCCGCGGGGCGCAGCGCGGGCAGGTCGGCGGACAGGGCGCCCACGCCGGAGCCGGGTCGGTCCCGCGCGGCGAGGTCGGCTCCGTGGACCAGGGCCGGGTTCAGCCCGCGGTCGGGCACGTCGGGCACCACCCGGGCGCCCAGCGCGGACAGCTCCGCCGCCGGGAGGGGATCGTCCGTGACGACGATCACCTCCGCGACCGTCGGGCAGTGGAGCGCGGCCGACACCGTGTCGGCCGCGACCGCCAGCGCCAGCGCCTCCCGGTGCGGGCCGGCGGCGGCGGACATCCGGGTCTTCGCCCTGGCCAGCACCTTGACCGGGACGACCAGGGACCAGGTGAGTCGGGCCTTGTGTGAAGTCATCGCGACTCGACACTATGCGGCGCAAGCCGCGAAACTGGAGGACTACCCCATCGGCCGGCGCGCCCGGCGGGGTCGTCACGGGACGAGAAGGGCAGTCATGAGTCACGGCCACTCGCCGCGCTGGCGGGCGCTGACGATCGCGATCCTGCGTCCGCTGCTGTTCACGATGCTCCGGCGTGACTGGCGCGGGCGGGGCAACGTGCCCTCCGAGGGCGGCATCATCGTCGCCGCCAACCATCTGTCGTGGGCGGATCCGCTGGCCCTGGCCCACTTCGTGTACGAGGCCGGGCGCTACCCCGTCTACCTGGCCAAGGCGCCGCTGTTCCACGACCGGTTCATCGGGCCCGTCATGCGCGGCACGGGCCAGGTGCCCGTGTACCGCGACACCGCCGACGCCGGGACGGCGCTCAAGGCCGCCGAGCACGCGCTGACGTCGGGCGAGTGCCTGATGTTCTACCCCGAGGGCACCTGCACGCGCGATCCGGAGCTGTGGCCGATGACGGGCCAGACGGGCGCGGCCCGGCTCGCCATCGCCACCGGGGCCAAGGTGGTGCCGGTGGCGCACTGGGGCGCGCACGAGCTGCTGCCGTACGGCACCAAGAGGTTCCGCCCGTTCCCCCGCAAGACCATGCACGTCATCGCCGGGGAGCCGATCGACCTGTCGCGGTACGCCGGTCGACCGCTGACCGCGGCGGTGCTGCGGGAGGCGACGGATGAGATCATGAGGGCGATCGCCGATCTGCTGGGCGAGCTGCGCGGCCAGGAGCCGCCCACGGAGCTCTACGACCGCAAGAAGGCGATTGCCGAGCGCCGTGGCGGGGACGCGGAGGGGACGGCCGCCTCGTGACCGCGGCCGGACCGCCGGCGCGCGCCGGACGCGTCGTCGAGCGGTCGGCCGAGCGGGTGGCGGGGTGGGACAGGGCCATGGGTACGCGGGAGTACGGAGCGGTGCATTGACCAGAGCGGCAGTGATGGGCGCGGGTTCGTGGGGCACGACCTTCGCCAAGGTGTTGCACGACGCGGGCACCGAGGTCGTGGTCTGCGCCCGCCGGCCCGAGATCGCCGAGGCGATCAACGAGCGCCGAGAGAACACCGACTACCTGCCCGGGGTCGACCTCCCCGAGGGCCTGCGCGCCACCGTCGACCCGGCGGAGGCGCTGACCGGCGCCGACATCGTGGCGCTGGCCGTGCCGTCCCAGACGCTGCGCGACAACCTGGCGGCCTGGCGCCCGCTGCTCCCGCCGGACGCCGTCCTGGTGAGCCTGATGAAGGGCATCGAGCTGGGCACCGGACGCCGGATGTCGGAGGTGATCGCCGAGACCACCGGAGCGTCCGCCGACCGGATCGCCGTGGTGGGCGGCCCCAACCTGGCCCGCGAGATCGCCACCGCCCAGCCCGGCGCCGCGGTGGCCGCCTGCTCCGACGAGGACGCCGCCCGGCGGATCCAGGCCGCCTGCATGACCCCGTACTTCCGGGTCTACACCAACACCGACGTGGTGGGCTGCGAGCTGGGCGGCGCGGTCAAGAACGTCATCGCGCTGTGCGTCGGCATCGCGTTCGGGCTCGGCTTCGGCGACAGCACCCGGGCGCTGCTGATGACCCGCGGGCTGGCCGAGATCGCCCGGCTCGGCGCGGCGCTGGGGGCCGACGAGCACACCTTCGCCGGGCTGGCGGGCCTGGGCGACCTGGTCGGCACCTGCAGCTCCCCGCTGTCGCGCAACCGCACGTTCGGGGAGAACCTCGGCCGCGGGATGACGCTGGAGCAGACCATCGCGGTGACCCGACAGACCGCCGAGGGCGTCAAGTCCTCGGAGGCGGTGCTGGAGCTGGCGCGCAAGTACGGTGTCGAGATGCCGATCACCGAGGTGGTCGCGGCGGTCATGCACCACGGGATGTCGATCTCCGAGGCGGCCTCGCTGCTGATGTCGCGTTCGCCGAAGCCGGAGCGCTACGGCGTCTGAGCCCGCCCCGTGCGCTCGTCCAGGGCGATCAGGCACAGCCGCTCGCACAGCTCGGGGAACCCGACGCCGGCCGCCGCCGCCGACTGCGGCATCAGGCTGGTGGCCGTCATGCCGGGCAGCGTGTTGGCCTCCAGGCACCACAGGCCGCCGTCGGCGTCCATCCGGAAGTCGACCCGGCTGTAGTGGCTGAGCTTGAGCGCCTTGTGCGCGTCCACCGCGAGCCGCTGCAGCTCGGCGGTCACGTCGCCCGGCAGGTCGGCGGGGAACGTCTCCACCGCGCCGCCGACCTGGTACTTGCTCTGGTAGTCGAAGATCTCGCCGAGCTGCGGAACGATCTCGCCCACCGCCAGCGGACGCCCGTCCAGCACCCCGACCACGAACTCGCGGCCCGGCACGAACCGCTCCACCATCACCTCGCGGTCGTAGACGGCCGCCGCCGCGACCGCCCCGGCCAACTGCTCGGGGGCCTTGACCACGGTGAGGCCGATGGTCGACCCCTGGGTGTTGGGCTTGACGATCGCCGGGAAGCCGATCCGGTCGGCGACCTCGGCGACGCCGACCGGCGCCATCGTCCAGTCCGGGGTGGGGACGCCCGCGCACCGGAACAGCCTCTTGGACACGTCCTTGTCCATCGCGACCGCGCTGCCCAGCACGCCGCTGCCGGTGTACGTGACACCCGCCGAGTCCAGCATGGCCTGGAGGGTGCCGTCCTCGCCGGAGCCGCCGTGCAGCGCCAGGAACACCACGTCCACCTCGCGCAGCGGGCCGCCCTCGGCGGTCAGGCGGGCGGTGAGCTCGGTGGCCGGGACGTCGTCGAGGCCCGGCGGGTCGTAGGCGACGGTGGAGCCGGTGAACGCCTCGACCTCGTCGGGGCCGAGCGCCCCCTTCGCCGTGTCGACGGCCAGCACGTCATGGCCCCGGCCGCGCAGCGCCGTGAACACCTGTGCGGCGCTGGCGATCGAGACATCGCGTTCCGAGCTCGCTCCTCCGAACACCACCGCGATGCGCATCAAGCCGTCCTCATAGCCGCCGTGTACTGGGCCTCGTCCGGGTCCGGCCCACGTGCGGTAAGCAGACTAGCAAGACCTGCGCGACCCGCCGAGGCGGCCGTCTACCTGGCGGAATCCGTCGCCGTCCTTACTGGGTCGTAAGAGCGCGGAAACCGTTCGGAAACAGCCGTACGGGCACGATCGGTGAGCACGATCTCGATCAGGACAGCTCAGCATCGTTCAGGAAGGAGCCCCTCGTGGTGCTCTCCCTGGCGCCGACCACCATGGCGCCGCTCCCGCCCGTCCCGGCCGCGGCCCGGGCGGTGCCCGGCCACAACCGCTGGCATCCCGACATCCCGGGGGTCGCCGAGGTGATCACCGGCGGCTCCGTCCGACTGGAGTGCGAGGGCCGGCCGCCGGGCGGCGAACCCGTGCTGTGCGGGCCGATCGTGGTGATCGGCGCCGAGGCCGGCGACGTGATCGTGGTCGACGTGCTCGGTGTCGGCCCGCCCGGCGGTCATCCCGTGCCCACCGGCCATCCCGGCGTGATCGGCTGCGCCCCCGCCCCGCACGCCGTGCACACGCCGTCCGACGCGGCCCCGGGCGGCCCCGCCGGCGCGGAGGGCGCGCTGCTCGGTCGGGTGCGGCCCGGGCTGGCCGGTTACGACCAGGTGGCGGCGCAGGCCGTTCCGACCGCCGCCCGCGGCCGGGAGGTCGGCGGCTGCGGCATCGCCCCGCTCACCGCCGGCTCCAGGATCCTGCTGCCGGTGCACGCCCGGGGGGCCAAGCTCTCGGTCGGCGACCTGCACTTCCCGTCCCGCGGCGCCCTCGACTGCCGCACCGCGGCGCTGCCCGGCTGGATCGACCTGCGGATCAACCTGACCCGACGCGGGATCGAACGCTTCGGCATCACCGGCCCGATGCTGATGCCCGACCCCGACACCGCCTGACCACGGCGCCGTTCGGCCCCGGCCGCGATCCCGGCCGAAGCACCACGGGACGGCCCTAATCCCCGGCGGCCGGCGCGCCCTTGGCGAGCCCGGTGGGGTTCGTGGGCGACCCGAGACCGGGTGCGGGGATCGTCTTGAAGCGCGGCCAGATAGACGAATGTGCATGATGCGACAGATCATGCTGACGGTCGCCGTGACGGCCGCCGTCCCCGTCCTGCCCGCCCTGCTCCCGGCCCTGCCCGCGGCCGCCGACGAGGCCCCGACCGGGGGCCGGATCCAGGTCCTGCCCGTGGGCGCGGAGCCCGCCGCCGCCGTCGACTCGAACCGGGTCTGCCGGTTCTACCTCGCCGCCTCCGGATTCCGGGGGGCCGACCACGTCGGCTACCGGGTCAACCGCGTCTCCGGCTCCTCGCGCGTCTCCGTCTCCGGCACCGTGTTCCTCGCCGGCGGCAAGGGCAAGAGCAACGACATCCGCGTCCCCGACGGCCGCTACACGATCAGTTGGACGGCGCCCGGAGCCACGGTCCCGTCCGGACGGCGGGTGATCACGGTCGCCTGCAACGCGCCCGCCGAGACGCCCGCCGCCGGAACGAACGCCCCGGGTCAGCCGAAGGCCCCGGGAACGGCGCCGGGCAAGGACGTCGACCCGGCCGCGACCGCCGCCCCCGCCACCGCTCCCGAGGGCCCGGTCACCCCGCTGACCCCCGCCCCGGGAACGGGGGGCGTCCTCGGCACGCCGAACCACTCCACGCCCAACGACTCCGGAGCCCTGACCGGCAAGGCCACCGAGGCCCTGAAGCCGCTGCTGCCCAAGTGGCTGACGACCGTCCTCGCGCCGGGCGCCCGCTGACCGACCACCATCACCCCGGCCGCCGCGACCACGGCGGCCGGGGTGACGCATTCCCGCCCGAAAACACGTTGCACCCGTCCCGCACCCCTGGCACGGTTGACGACATCGGCCCGAACGACAGGCCGTCGAAGACTTTCGAGAGGAGGACCGGCCATGCGCATGGAGCGCCTACACCACCGACTGCCCTCGGCGTCACCCGCCCGCCACGGCCGGCCCCTCGCGCACTGACCCCGGTCCCTCCGGGACCTCTCCGGCCGCGCCGATCCGGGTGACGCCTCCCCGATCCCACGCGGCTCTACTCCAACGGGCAGAGAGGCCACTTTCAGGAAGTGGATGCTCCGGGTTCGAATCCCGGGAGCCGCACGCCGCCCCCGTGGCCCAACAGGCAGAGGCACTTCGTCGAGAGCGAAGACGTTGCAGGTTCGAATCCTGCCGGGGGCACGTGATGGTCCAACCAGCCATCGGTTTCGGTCGTATTGCAGCCGAACCGATAGATTCTGGACGTGTTGATCGGTCGGGGGAAAGAACAGGTCGCGCTCGACCGACAACTGACGGCGACCCGCTCCGGGAAGGCCGGGGCGCTGGTCATCCGGGGTGAGCCGGGTGTCGGCAAGTCGGCGATGCTGGACTATGCCGCCGAGGCCGACGGGTTCAGGGTGGTCAGGGCGCAGGGAAGCGATTTCGAGTCCGAACTGCCCTTCGCCGGGCTGCACATGTTGCTGGGTTCCTCCTTGGATCGGCTGCCGGCCCTCCCGGAGCCCCAGGCGCAGGCCTTGGGCGCGGCTCTGGGGGCGACCGGGGCGGCGGCCGGGGACCGGTTCCTGGTGGGCTTGGCGGTGCTGTCGCTGTTGGCGGAGCTGGCCGAGGAGAGGCCGGTGCTCTGCCTGGTCGACGATGCCCAGTGGTGGGATCGGGCCTCGGTCGAGGCCATGGTGTTCGCCGCGCGGCGCCTCGACCATGACGGTGTGATGATGGTGTTCGCCGTACGCGACGCCGGTGACACCGATGCGCTGGACGTGCTGGGCGGGCTGCCCGAGCTGCATCTCTCCGGTCTGGATCGCGAGGCGGCTCGGGCGCTGCTGGCCAGGCACAGCCCCGAGCTGGCCCCGGCCGTACGCGACCGGATCCTCAAGGAGGCCGACGGCAATCCGCTGGCGCTGATCGAGCTACCCGCCGGGCTGGAGGCCGAACAGCGGTCCGGCCGGCCGCCGTTCGGGCCGCAGGATCGGACCTCGCTGCCGTTGCCCGGCAGGTTGCAGCGGGCGTTCGGCGTGCGGGCGGCGGGGCTCAGCGAGGCGGCGGGGACGCTTCTGTTGACGGCCGCCGCCGAGGAGACCGGAGACCTGGACGTCGTGGTGCGCGCGGCCGCCCGGTTCGGCGCCGGCCCGGCCGAACTGTTGGAGGCCGAGCAGACCGGGCTGTTGCTGTTGAGCGACGGCCGGCTGGCCTTCAGGCACCCGCTCGCGCGGGCGGCGGTGCTGCAGGCCGCGCCGGTCGCCCGGCGAATGATGGTCCATCGGGCCCTGGCGGCCGAGATCATCACGGGTTCGGACGACGAAGCCGCCGATCGGGCGGCCTGGCATCTGGCCTCTGCCGCGACCGGCCCCGACGAACAGGTGGCCGCACGGCTGGAGGAGGCGGCGCTGCGGGCCGAGACCAAGTCGGGCTTCGGGGCGCAGGCTGCCGCATTGGAACGTGCCGCCGAGTTGACTCCCGACCGCGACCGGCGCGCCGCGCGACTGGTCTGCGCCGCCGAGGCCGCGGCCGCCGGCGGCGACATCCACCGGGCCGCCGAGATCGCCGGTCATTGCGACAATGATCCGCTGGACGGTTCGCTGGCCGCGCGACTGGCCTGTGTGCGGGCGACGGTCGAATTCGACATCGGCTCCCCGCTGACCGCGGGACGCATGCTGTTCGGCGCCGCCACGGACCCGGAGCGCCCGCCGTCGACCGAGCTCGCCGCCTCGATGCTGGTGGACGCGATCCGCAACGCGTACTACGGCTGTGACCCGGAGTTGGCCACCCAGGCCGCCTCGGCGCTGATGGAGCTGGTCGGGGAGATGCCGCTCACGAGCGCGCTCATGGGCCTGGCCAGGCTGCTGGACAACGACTGGGCGTACGCCATCCCGCGGATCCGGGCCTTCACCGAGGAGGTCCGTTCCCGTCCCCCCGGGAGTCTCGCGCCGCGAGAACGCCTGGCGGTCGTGGGGATGAGCCTGATCACGGGGGACGAGCGGGGCGCGCTGACGCTGCTGGAGCAACTGACCGACGAGGTTCGCGACCACGCCATGGTCGGATGGCTGCCGGTGACGCTCAAGCAACTGGCGTTCGCCGAGTTCTTCACCGGACGGATGCGCGACGCGCGGGCGCACGCCGAGGAGGGGCTCGCCCTGGCCGAGAGCACCGGGCAGGCCCCGCACGCCGCGCATCTTCGCTGTGTGCTGGCCTGGTTCCCGGCGCTCGCCGGGGATGAGAGGCGATGTCGTGATCTCGTGGAGGCCCCCCTGCTGAGCGCGGCGCGGCGCCAGGACGCGGGCAGCGCCTTCTACGGTATGCAGGCGCTGGTCCTGCTCGAGTCCGGTCTCGGTCAGTACAGGCGGATGCTGGAACGGTTCGACGCGGCCTTCAACTCCGTCGGCGGATTCTGGATCACGTACTGTGCCCCCGATCAGATCGAGGCCGCCGTCCGGATCGGGCAGCCCGGCCGAGCCTCGGAGTCCCTGGAGAAGTACATCGCCGGTGCCCACGGGTCCGGGCAGTCGTGGGCGCAGGCCGTCGCCCAGCGCTGTCTGGCGCTGACCGCCTCCGGCGACGCCGTCGATGAGCACTACCGCGCCGCACTGGACCTGCACCGGCTCGGCGGACGGCCCTTCGAAGAGGCTCGGACCACGCTCCTGTACGGCGAGTACCTGCGACGATCCCGGCGCAAGGCGGAGGCCCGCACCCACCTGAGGGCCGCCCTCGAAACCTTCGAACGGTTCGGGGCCGTTCCCTGGGCGGAGCGGGCCCGCGCCGAGATCCGCGCCACGGGAGTGCCGACACCCAGCCCACGGCTCGGATCCTCGCTCGACCTGCTGACTCCACAAGAGCTCCAGGTCGTACGGCTCGCCGCCCTAGGGATGTCCAACCGGGACATCGCCATCCGGCTCTTCCTCAGCCCGCGGACAGTGGGCTACCACCTGTACAAGGCCTTCCCGAAACTCGGCGTCAGCTCCCGTTCCGACCTGAGCGGCATCGACTTCAGCGCGGTCGCGTGACCCACTCCGCATAGCCGCAGGTCGCAGCCACCGCCTCGAAGCCTGTACCGATACCGAGGCGGGTGGCCCCGTTGCGATGACTGATTCCTTCCCACGCCCGGCTCATTAGCGTCGCCGCCGACCGGTCACTTCGAGCTTCGGGAGCAGAATGTCCAGACCAAAGAGGCCGCCGCGGTTCGCCGTGGTGGCCGCTGGTGGCGCGCTGCTGTTCTCCTTGGCGGCGGCGGTGCCGGCGACAGCCGGACCGGCCCCGGCCCCGGCCTCAGGGAACACGAGCCGATCTCAGACCATCAACCTGATCACGGGCGACGTCGTGGCGTACGACCGGGCCACGGGCGGCGCGCGGCTGACCGAACGCCGCCCCGGCATCTCCTACCGCTACCTGCGGTACGGCAAGGACCGCTATCTCATCCCCAGCGACGCACAGGACCTCGTCAACGGTCAGCGGGTCGACCGGGAGCTGTTCAATCTCGCGAGGCTGGTCAAGGACGACGTCGCCCGGCCGGGCAAACCGCTGCCGGTCCTGGTCGACTATCGGAGCGGGACGAAGCGCCTGGCCGGGAGCAGGCTCAAGGAACTCGCGAACGGGCTGCCGGGCGGCAAGGTCCGCAGAACCATCACCGGTTCGGACCTGGTCGCCTTCTCGGTCGACCCGACCAAGCCCGGTGCGGCCTGGAAGGCCCTCGCCGGCAGGACCGGTCTGCGCGGCTCGGTGAAGCGGCTCGTGCTCGACGCGAAGGTCCACGCCACCCTCGACCAGAGCACCGCACAGATCGGCGCTCCGGCCGCCTGGCAGGGCGGGCTGACCGGGACCGGGGCCAAGGTCGCCGTCCTGGACACCGGTATGGACACCCACCCCGACCTGCACGGGCGAGTGCTGGACGGCAAGAGCTTCCTGCCCCCCGATCCGGCGGACCCCAACCACGACGTTCCTCTGGTCGATCCGGACGGCCACGGCACCCATGTCGCCGCGACCATCGCCGGCCAGGGAACCGCGGGCACTCCCGCCCGTAAGGGCGTGGCCCCGGGCGCGAAGTTGCTCATCGGCAGGGTGCTGAACGGGAACGGCGTCGGCGATGTCTCGGACATCATCGCCGCCATGCATTGGGCGGCAGAGGAGAAGGACGCCGACGTCATCAATCTCAGCGTCGGCGGCTGGGACAGCGGGGAGGGCACCGATCTGGCCGCGGAGACGGTCAACGATCTGTCGGCCTCCACGGGCGCGTTGTTCGTCATCGCGGCCGGCAACAACGGCAAGACCCGTACGATCAACACCCCCGGCTCGGCCGCCGCCGCGCTGACGGTCGGCGCGGTCGACCGGAACGATCAGCTCGCGAACTTCTCCTCCCGAGGACCGGCCACGCGCGACGGCGCGGTCAAGCCGGAGATCACCGCCCCGGGCGTCGGCATCGTGGCCGCCCGCGCCGAGGGAACCGGTTTGGGCACACCGGTGAACGCCGCGTACACCGCACTGAACGGGACGTCCATGGCGACACCGCACGTCGCGGGAGCTGCGGCGATCCTCAAGCAGCGGCACCCCACCTGGGACGGAACGCGGATCAAGGCCGCACTCGTCGGCTCGGCCAAGGACGTCGGCCAGCCGGTGTACAACGGTGGCGCCGGCCGGGTTCAGGTGGATGAGGCCGTCACCCAGGCCGTGGTCGCGAGCCCGTCCACCGTGAACCTCGGACGGCTCGCCACCACTGCGCCGCAAACGCTGAATCGCACGGTGACGTACACCAACACGGGAACAGACCCGGTGACCCTCGGGTTGTCGGCCTCGGTCAAGAACAGCCACGGGCAGGACGTCGGCGCGTCGCTCTCGGCGCAGTCGCTCACCATCCCCGCCGGGGGGACCGGCCAGGTCCAGGTCACCATCGACACTCCGACCGCGTACTCGGGGCTCTACCAGGGCCGGCTCACCGCGACCTCGTCCGGCCGGACGGTCGTCACACCCATCGGCCTCGAACTGACGGACACCAAGCACCGAGTGAAGCTCCCGACCTATGACAGGGCGGGGGTGCCGCTGAGGTCCGCGTACTTCACCGTCGGCTCGCTCGACGACCCGTTCAAGCCATGGCAGAACCTCAGCCTCGCCGACCTTGATCAGGGTGCCGTCTGGCTGGAGAAGGGTCGCTACTTCTTCGCGCTCGATGCGACCCAAGGCGCGGGCACCACCGATTTCGGGACGATCGTCGCGGTCCACCCCGAGGTGGAGATCAATGGGGAGACGGAGGTCGTCTTCGACGCCCGTCAGATGAAGGAGGTGAAGGTCAACACCTCCGGTCCGTCCGTGCCCTCCGGCGAGGTCGACATCAGTTGGGAACGGAAGGTCGACGGGCTGCCGGTTCACAGCGCGAACGTGGGCGGCATCGGCAAGATCTGGGTCCTGCCGACCGGACCCCCGGCACACGGGCAGTTCGTTTTGGGCTACCAGGAACAGCACCTCAAGCCCCAGGTGATGCTGAGGTCGGGGAATGTCCAGGTGAACGCCCGCTACGAGGCGTTCGACCGCGAGTTCGCGTACCAGTCGCTGGGCAGGCTCGAGATGTATCCGCCGGGGACGAGCACCGTCTCGCTCGTCTACGCCGGGGACGGGAGCGCCGGGCAGATCCAGGGCGCCGCACTGCAGGGCAGGATCGCACTGGTCCAGGGGAGCGAGCTGTCGACCGCCCTGGCGGAACGGATCAAGGCGGCGGGCGCGGCCGGACTGGTGATCTTCGATTCTCGTGATGGGCGTGAGGCCCGCGGAACGAGTCAGGGCGGGAACGTGCTGCCGCTCACCTGGGTGACCAGGGCGGACGGGCTGCGGCTCCAGTCCGCCGCCGGGCTGACCACGATCGGCGCGAGCGCCCAGGTCGACTTGATCAGCACACCGAGGCCCGACGAGGTGTACAACGCGGCGAAGTTCTGGCGGAACCAGGTCCCGGAGGTGCCGCAGATCACCATGAACGTCGGCGAGAACACGGCTCTGCGCACGCAGTACTTCCCGGGTTCCGGCGGCCAGTACATGACGCAGTACAACCTGGCCGGACCGGCCTACCAGCACTATGACCCGTCCGTATGGTCGTTCGTCGGCTTCTGGGGTCCGGTACGCCGCCAGGAGTACTTCCCGGTCGACCCGGATCTGATCTGGCACCGGATCATCCGTCCCGGTGGTCAGCACCACCCGGCCTGGGCGCGCTGGGACACCTTCCCGGCCGAATCGGTGAAGACGGAGACCCGCGCGAGAGCACCGTTCCGCCTGGGGCAATCGGCCAGACAGGTCCGCCCCACGTTCGCGAGTTCGCTCGGTGCCAAGGCCACGCCGCTGTTCCTCGGCCGGCGCGGCGACGTCCTCTACCCCGTGGCCCAGAGGTTGGCCGGTGAGGGGCATCACGAGAGCGGCTTCGTGGATGACGAGAGCGATGGAGAGATCGCGCCCGACGGCACCCGGGTGACCCTCACTCTGACCCGTGGCGGAGTCGAGGTGCCGTCCCGCCCAGAAGGGGGGTTCACCGCGTACGACGTGCCGCCCGGCTCGGCCTGGTACCGGCTCCGGGCGGTGTACACGCCGAAGGTATGGGGCTTCGAGGACGGCGTGGTGGACACGACCTGGGGCTTCGACTCCCAGACTCCGGCCGCCGGCACCGTGCCCACCGGCTACGCGTGCGGGTTCACCGGGACCGCCGGCAGCGGCGACTGCGCGGCGACCCCGCTGCTGCTGCTCGACTACGGCATCCCCCACGACCTCGACTACCGGGTCCCGAAGGCCTCCACCGTCAACATCACGGTCACCCGCCATCACCAGCCGGGCGCCCCCGACCCCGAGTTCGCCGAACTGGCGGCCTCCGTCTCCTACAACGGCGGCACCACCTGGCAGTCCATCACGCCGACCCGGAACTCCGGAACGCAGTACACACTGCCGGTGGCGACCCCCGACCAGCCCGGAGCGAAGGTCAGCCTCCGGATCCTGGCCGAGGACGCCGACGGCAACACCATCACGCAGACGTTCAAGGACGTCGTCAGCCTGAGCGGCTAACGCCGTGAGCCCGCGCGGCGAGGCGCACCACCGCACCTCGCCGCGCGGCTCTGACGCCGGTCATGGGCCGGGGGCCGTCTCCTGACGGCAGGCTCCCGCGGCTTCAGCGCGCGAACCCGTGCAGCAGGGCCCTGACCATCGATGCGGGGTCCGGCTGTGGCACGTCGATGAGGCCGCGGTAGACGACCAGGCCGACGACCATGTCGGCCAGCAGCCACAGGTCGGTGTCCGGGGACAGTTCGCCCCTGTCGATCGCGCGCTCGAAGATCGCCCAGTCGCTGCGTCGCTTGTCGCGCATGGCGGTGCGGATGACCTCGGCGACGCCGGGGTCCCTGGCCGCCTCGCCGAAGACCTCCCTGGTCGTCTTCGCGAACTCGGGCGTGTTCCAGCCGGCGAGCGTCTGGGTCACGATCACCATCAGGTCGCCTTCGAGCGAGCCGGTGTCGGGCGTCTCCGGGACCTGGGCGTTCAAGGCGAGGGTGAGGGCGTCGAGCAGCATGTCGCGCTTGGTGGCGTAGCGGCGGAACACGCTGGCCCTGCCGACACCGGCGGCCGATGCCAGCTCGTCCATGGTGAACGAGGGCCCCTTGGCGGCCAGCAGCATGACCGCCGCCTCCTTGATCCGCGCATCGACGGTGGGATCGGGCTTGCGTCCGCGCGCCTTCATTGTGATACTCCAAGTATCAGAAACTCTGAGTCTCATAAATAGAGGTGGGAACCTGAGGGTACTCATCGTCGGCGGCGGCGTCGCGGGGCCGGCCGCGGCGCGCGGGCTCACCGCGGCGGGGCACGACGTCGAGGTGGACGAGGCGGCGCCGGAACTTCGCACCGAGGGCGGTTCGGTCACGATCTGGCCCGGGGCGATCGGCATCCTGCGAGAGTTCGCGGTCGACCTGGACGGCGCGGGCCCTGGGCGCTGAGCCGATCGCCCGATGACCCGCGCGCCTACGAACACGCCAGGTCCAAGAACGTTCGCAGGGTCGCGCGGATCGCGGGCGCCGAACTGCCGAGCCGACAAGGGCGGTTGAGCGGCCTCATGTCCGACGCGTCGGCCACCAGGTCCACCATCTCCTGGCTCCGCTCGGCCGGCGGCTACCTTCAGCAACAAGCCCGGCAATGCTCGGCCGTCACCCCACGCTGACCGAACACCGGGAACCTCGTCGGAGGGCATGTTCCTCCGGTTCAGGGCCGACTACGCATGGGTGAACGCCGAGGACGTTCGGGATGTGGGGGAGGGAGAGGCCGACTGCGACCAGCGGACAAGGGAACGCGCACTCCCCGCCATTTTCAAGTTATAGCGGACAGGGGGGCTTGCCACAAGACCCCCGTTCTGGCGCAGAATCGCAGGTCGAAAGTCTGATCCGGGGAAATGGGGGAGCGGAATGCGGGTTTTGTTGTCGGTGTACGGCTCGCGTGGGGACGTCGAGCCGATGGCGGCGCTCGCGGTGCGGTTGCGGGAGCTCGGCGTCGAGTCTCGGGTGTGCGCGCCGCCGGACGAGGAGTTCGCCGAGCGGCTGGCCGGGGCCGGTGTGACGCTGGTGCCGGCGGGGCTGCCGGTGCGGGAATTCATCAAGCGGGCCGGGGCCCGCCCGGCGGAGAATTTCCAGGATTCCGTGGCGGCGTTGCTCGCCGCGCAATACGAGGCGGTCGCCGCGGCCGCCGAGGGATGTGATCTGGTGGTGGCCACCGGTTTGATGCCGGCCTCCGCCGCCGCACGGTCGGTCGCCGAGCGGATGGGCATCGCGTACATGCTCACGGCCTACTGTCCATGGATCCTTCCGTCGCCTCACCACCGGCCGTTCTCGTACCCGACCCGACCGCTTCCCGAGGACGTCACCGACAACCGGGCGCTGTGGGAGCTGGACCGCGAGAACATGAACGTCATCTTCGGCGGGCCGCTGAACGAGCACCGGAGATCGATCGGGCTGCCCCCCGTGGAGAGCGTCCGTGACCACGTCTTCACCGATCGGCCGCTGCTGGCGGCGGACCCGACCCTGGCCCCTTGGCGGCGGCCGGCCGACCTGGACGTCGTTCAGACCGGAGCGTGGATCATCCCCGACGACCGCCCGCTGTCACCGGATCTCATGGCCTTCCTGGACGCCGGCGCACCACCGGTGTACGTGGGCTTCGGGAGCATGTCCATGAGCACGTCCAAGGACGCCGCCCAGGTGGCCATCGAGGCCGTTCGCGGCCACGGACGCCGCGCCATCGTCTCCCAGGGCTGGGCCGACCTGGGCCTGATCGACGACAAGGACGACTGTTTCGCCATCGGGGAGGCCAACCACCAGGCCCTCTTCGGTCGCGTGGCCGCCGTCGTCCACCACGGCGGCGGGGGAACGACGACCAAGGCGGCCCTGGCCGGCGCCCCTCAAGTGATCGTCCCCCAGGTGGTCGACCAGCCGTACTGGGGCCGTCGGGTCACCGAACTCGGCATCGGCGCGACCCTCGACGGCCCGACCCCGACCACCGAGACCCTGTCCGCCGCCCTCGACACCGCCCTGGCCCTCGAGACCCGCTCCCGAGCCTCTGGCCTCGCCGGCGAGATCCGCACCGACGGCGCCGCCACGACCGCCCGACTGATCCTCGACACCCTCGGATGAACGAACCCCACGACGCGCGTGGGCCGCACCGCCTCATCATCGGCCCGCGCGCGCCGGGGCCGGCCCTCTAGCGGGACCCTAGAAGATCACTAGATCCGTACTCGAAGCTGATCTTTGTGAGTCACGCCGGTAGTGCGTTCCACGAGGCGGGGCGGGGAGCGCGGGCGCCGCGCATCGGCCCGGTCCTGGTGCTGGCGGTGGGGTGCGCCGCGGTGATCGTCTGGGTGCTGCGCGAGCGGGCGCTGTACGTGCCCGTGGGATCGATCCAGTCGACCATGCCGATGGGCGGTCACGGGCACGGCCTCGATCTGCGGGTGCCCGCGCCCAGGGCGGGCCCGGGGCCGAGTCGGGCGGCGCTGGCGGTGCTGGCGCTGCATCAGGCGATCGCCGGGGTGGCGCTGGCGGCGTGGGGCGTACGGCGACTGTGCGCGAGGGTCGGGCGGGACGTCCAGGGGGCCGCGGCCCTGTTGGGGTTCGCCGTCGCCGCCGCGGTCGTCATGGCCGTGGTCTGCGTGCCGGCCGCGCACCTGGCGCTGGGGGCGGTGTCGTCCTCGGTCGCGGTGGCCGAGGCGGTGGCGGTGCTGCGCCTCACCTTCATGCTCACGGTCGTCGGCGGAATGCTGCTCGGCGTCCCCTAGCGGCCGGGCGCGGATGGAAGGGACCTCGATGCTCAACCGAAGAGACAGCCTCAAGCTCGGCGCGGTGGCGGGCGCGGCGATGCTGGTGCCGGCCGGTCGGCTCTCCGCGGTGTTCGCGGACGACGAGGGGACGGCGAGCACGCCGTTCACGCGCGCGCTGCCGATCCCGCCGGTGCTGAGGCCGGTGTCGTCCACCGCCGACCACGACCTGTACGACATGACGCTCGCGCCGACCACGGCGAGCATCCTGCCGGGGCTGCAGACGCCGCTGCTGACGTTCAACGGCTCGTTCCCCGGGCCGACCATCAGGGCGCGGCGGGGGCGCGCGTCCAAGGTGCGGGTCACCAACCGGATGACGACACCCTCGTCGGTGCACCTGCACGGCGCGGACGTGGCGCCCTCCAGCGACGGTCACCCGGTGGACCTCATCCAGCCGGGCGAGAGCAAGATCTACCACTATCCGAACCGGCAGCCCGCCGCGACGCTGTGGTACCACGACCACGCCCACCACATCGAGGCCGAACAGGTCTACCGGGGGCTGGCCGGGCTCTACCTGATCGGTGACGCCGAGTCGGACGCGCTGGGGCTGCCCGGCGGGCAGTACGACATCCCGCTGTTCATCCGGGACGCGGCGTTCGACGAGCAGGGACGGCTGCTGTTCACGTTGGACGACTTCGCGAGCCGACGGGTGGTGCTCGTCAACGGGGCCCACCAGCCCTTTGTGCAGGTGCGGCGGCGCAAGTACCGGCTGCGGCTGGTCAACGCGGCCAACTCCCGCCCGATCCGGCTGGTGCTCAGCGACGGCGGCGAGTTCGTCCGCATCGCCTCCGACGGCGGTCTGCTGGAGCACCCGGTCCGCGGCACGTCGATCGAGCTGTGGCCCGCCGAACGGGCCGAGGTGGTCGTGGACTTCACGAACCACGCCACCGGCAGCACGCTCTACCTGGAGAACGTCTTCAACGGGCCGGAGACGCCCAACCGGCAGCTCCTGCAGTTCCAGGTGGGCGAACCGGTGCCCGACCCCAGCCGGGTGCCCGACACTCTGCGCACCCACCCCGACCTCGGCGAGCCCATCCTGACCCGCACCATCAACATGGGCCGGGACGCCACGAACACGTTCTACGCCATCAACGGCCTGCCGTACGACCCCGACCGGATCGACTTCCGCTGCAAGCGCGGCAGCACGGAGCTGTGGGTCGTCAACAACACCGACGGGCAGTACAACTTCCCGCACTCGATGCACGTCCACCTGGTGCAGTTCCGCGTGCTGGACCGCAACGGCGTCCCGGTGGGGCCCGAGGAGGCGTATCCGAAGGACACGGTGCGCATTCCGGCCGGTCAGACGGTGCGGATGCTGGTGCGCTTCGAGAGTCCCTTCACCGGCGTCTACCCGTACCACTGCCATTTCCTCGACCATTCCTCGGCGCACATGATGGCGCAGTTGGAGGTCGTCCCCTGAGGACCTCCGAGAGGCGGCTCCTGATCGCCGTCGCGGCGGCGCCCGCCGCCCTGGTGACCGCCCTGCTCGCGGTCCGTGCGGGCGCGCCGCCGGCGGTGCCGGGGCTGTCGGGCGAGGGCGCGGTGACCCGGTGGGGGCTGCCCCTGGCGAAGACGGCGATGGACGGCGCCGGCGTCGTGACCGTCGGTGCGGCGTTGATGGCCGTCGTCCTGCTCCCCGGCGCGGACGGGCGGCTGGGGGAGGCGGCGCGAGCCTGGACGACCGTGGCGTCGCGGGCGGCCCTGGCCTGGGCCGTCGCCGCCGTGGTCACGCTGGTGTTCCGGGCCTCCTCGGTCTTCGGCGTGCCGGTGACGGACGTCCTCGGCGGTCGGTTCGGCGAGTTCGTCGACTTCGCGTCCGGGAACGCGCCCGGTCTCGGGCCGGCGGTCGTGGCGGTGCTGTCGGCGGCGGCGTCGATGCTGGCCCGAGGGGCCGCCACGGCCGGTCGCGGCGCGTGGACGCTGGCGGTGGCGTCGGCGGCCCTGCTGCCGCCCGCGTTGACCGGTCATTCGGCCTCGTCGCCCGACCACGACCTCGCGAGCACGGCCGTCGCCGTTCACGTGGTGGCGCCGGCGCTGTGGGTGGGCGGGCTGCTCGCGGTGTGCGTGCACGCCCTACGGCGGCGGCCCGACGCGGACGTCGCCGCCGGGCGCTTCAGCCGGATGGCCCTGTGGTGCTACCTCGTGCTGGCGGTGGCGGGGGTCGCCGCCGCCGTGTCCCGGCTGCCGTCGCCCGCCGACCTGGTGGCCGGGCCGTACGGGATGCTCATCCTGGTCAAGTGCGTGCTGTTGTCGGTGCTCGGACTGATCGGGCATCGGCATCGCACGTCCACGCTGCCGAGACTGCGCGCGGGGAACCCGGGCGCGTTCGTGCGCCTGGCGGTGGGGGAGCTGACCGTGATGGGCGTGGCGATCGGCGTCGCCGTCGCGCTCTCGGAGACGCCGCCGCCCGAGACGCCCCTCCCCGCCGACCCGCTCACCCGCGCCGTGGGCTTCCCCGTGCCGCCGCCGATCACGGTCGTCGACGTGGCGCTGCGGTGGCGGCTCGACCTGGCGATGTGCCTGATCGCCGCGGTGTTCGCCGGGCTGTACGCGGCCGGGGTGCTGCGGCTGCGGCGCGACGGCGTCCGATGGCCCGTGCGCAGAACGCTCGCCTGGTGCGCGGGCGTCCTCCTCCTGGTGGTCGTCACGCAGAGCGGGCTCGCCAAGTACGCCAGGGTGATGTTCAGCATGCACCTGCTCCAGAACATGGCCCTGGCGGGGCCCGTTCCGCTGCTCCTGCTGCTCGGGTCGCCGCTCACGCTGGCGCGGCGTGCGCTCCGCCCGGCGGCGATCCCGGGCGACCGCGGCCCGCGCGAATGGCTCGCCGCGCTGTCCGGGAGCCGGGCCGCGCGGTTCTCCGCCCTTCCGCCGGTGGCCGCCGTGATCTCCATCGCCGCCGTGTACGCGCCGTACACGACACCGCTGTACGAGACGGCGATGGAGATCCCCCTCGGCCACTCGGCGATGAGCCTGGGATACCTGGCGCTGGGCTGCCTGTGCCTGAACGGGCTCCTCGGGTCACGGGCGGCCCGGGCCGGTCACACGTCCAGACGCACGCCGTACTCGGTCATCCAGAAGTCGAACTCGATGAGCCGTTCCAGGACCGCTCGCGCGCCCCAAGGGCCGCCGACCTCGTAGGCGCCCTCGGGGCGGGCGAGCAGCGCCCGGATCCGATGGAGGGGGACGAGCTCCAGCACCGGGGAGCCCGGGGCGCAGAGCTTGTCCACCCGGGCCCGCAACGCCCGCTCGTACGCGTGGTCCTGGGTGGACGGGTAGGGGTTCTTCTTCCTGGTCAGCACCGACTCGGGCAGCAGGTCCGCGACGGCCGCGCGCAGCAGGCTCTTCTCCCGGCCGTCGAAGGTCTTCATCCGCCAGGGGACGTTGTAGACGTACTCGACGAGCCGGTGGTCGCAGAACGGCACCCGGACCTCCAGGCCCGCCGCCATGCTGATCCGGTCCTTGCGGTCCAGCAGGAAGTTCTCCCAGCGGGTGAGGTTGAGGTGGCTCACCTCCCGCATCCGTGCCTGCAGCGCGCCCTCGCCCGGCAGCCGGGGCACCTCGGCCAGCGCCTCGGAGTACCGCTGCGCGATGTAGTCGCCCAGCCCGAGCCGGTCCCACAGGCCCGCCTCGCGGAGCGCGCCGATCCCGCCCGCCTTCTCGAACGGGTGATGCCAGGGGAACGTGGAGCCGTGCACGGCCGCCGGGTCGTGGAACCAGGTGTAGCCGCCGAACAGCTCGTCGGCCGCCTCGCCGGACAGCGCCACCGTCACCCGCTCCTTGATGGCCCGGCAGAGCAGGTAGAGGGAGTACTCCATGTCCCCGGTGGAGATCGGCAGGTCCTGGGCCCGCAGCGCCGCCTCCCGGGCCCGGTCGTCGAGGATGTCGTGGTTGTCGAGCAGCACGTGCGCGTGCTCGGCCCCGACGTGCGCGGCCACCTCGATGGCGAACGGGGTGTCGGGGTCCTCCCACTGCACGTTCGCCCGGAACCGCTCGTCGTGGCCGACGAAGTCGACGCTGAAGGCCGGCAGCGGCGTGGCGGCGGCGGACCCCCCGGTGAACCGGGCCGCCAACGCGGTCACCGCGCTGGAGTCCAGGCCGCCGGACAGCAGGACGCCGACCGGGACGTCGGCGAACAGTTGCCGCTCGACGATGTCCTCCAGCAGGTCGCGGACGGTCCGCACGGTGGTGTCGAGGTCGTGCTCGTGGTCCCGACCCTCCAGCCGCCAGTACGTGCGCTGCGAGACGCCGTTGCGGGACACCCGGACCACGGTGCCGGGCCGCACCTCGAACATGCCGCGGAAGACGGCGTGCCCGGGGGTCTTGACGATGCTGAACAGCTCCCGCAGGCCGTCCAGGTCCACCGCGGCCTCGACCTCGGGATGGGCGAGGATCGCCTTCGGCTCCGAGCCGAACAGGACCCCGTCCGACAGGGGGTGGTAGTAGAGCGGCTTGATCCCGATCCGGTCCCGGACCAGGAGCAGCTCCTCCGAGCGGGCGTCCCAGATGGCGAAGGCGTACATCCCGTTGAGGCGGTCGACGAGGTCCTCGCCCCATTCGAGATAGGCGCGCAGCACCACCTCGGTGTCGCTGTCGGTGCGGAAGCGGTGGCCCCGGGACCGCAGCTCGTCCCGCAGCTCACGGAAGTTGTAGACCTCGCCGCTATAGGTGATGACGGCCTGCGGGGCGTCCGGCGGCCCGGCGGCCATGGGCTGCGCCCCGCCCTCCAGATCGATGATCGACAGTCGGCGGTGCCCCAGCACGGCGTGCGCGCCCGTCCACACGCCGCCGGCGTCCGGGCCGCGGAGCGCCATGGTCTCCGTCATCGCGGCGAGGACCTCGCCGACCCGTCGGTCCGCGCCGAGGTCGCGCCGGTAGCCCACCCAGCCGGTGATTCCACACATCGGTGCTCGGTCCTTCCCGTCAGGAACGGCTCGCGGCCAGGTCCACCACGGTCCCCAGCACCTCGGTCGGCAGCGGCTGCGCGCGGATCTCGGCCGCCAGCTCGCCGGCCCGTTCGGTGTACGAGGGGTCGTCCAGCAACGTCCGGCAGGCCGAGACGACCTCCTCCACGCCGTCGTCCTCGCCGGGGGTGAGCATGAGCGCGGCGCCGTACGCGGTGAGCCGCTCGGAGGGCCCCACGGAGGCGGCCATGTTGGGCATGAGGAGCTGCGGCACCCCGAGGGCCATGCCCATCAGCGACGAGCCGCCGCCCGCGTGGTGGACGAACAGGTCGCAGGTGGGGCCGATGACGTCCAGCGGCATCCAGCCCGCGTGCACCCGGTCCAGCCCGGCGGCGGCGTCGGCCGCGACGTCGTCGGGCGTGGCGATGACGATCTCCACGTCCAGCTTGGCGACCTTCCCGGTCAGGTCGCGCAGGAAGTCCAGGTACTGCTCGCGGTTGACGCGGGCCCCGGCGGTGACCATCACGCGGCGGTGTTCGCCCTTCGTGTACATCCAGGGTTCGAGCCGTCGCTGCGGGGCGCAGGGGACGTACCGCATCTGCTGCGCCGGGCCCGCACCGGGCGGGCGCAGGCTCGGCGGGCAGATCTCGACGAACAGGTCGGGGACGAGCGGCTCGTCCAGGCCCAGCGCGGCCAGTTCGCCGGCCAGCTCCTCCCACGCCCCCCGGTCGGACTCGGGGGGCTCGCCGGAGTCCCAGGCGTGCCGGACCCACGGCACCCCGAGCCGTCGGGCCAGCAGCGCGGCGCCGAAACTCAGCATCCCGCCGACCACCACGTCCGGCCGCCAGGCCTCGGCCAGTTCCAGCAGCCGCGGCTGACTGGCGGCGGCCAGACGCCCGAAGCCCCGGCCGATGAACGTCATGTGCTCGACCGGGTCCGTGGGCCACTCCAGCGGTGCGCCCGTGCGGTCCTTGGCGAGGTACTCCAGCATCCCCGCGGACGTCACCGGGACCGCGGGCAGCCCGAAGCCCGCGACCACCGGCATCATCGCCTCGGTGGACGCCATGAAGGTCTCGTGGCCCGCGTTGCGGGCGGCCGTGGCGAGGGGGATCAGCGCGTAGACGGTCGCCGGGCTTCCACCGGCGAGGAAGAGGATTCGCATGCCGGGAAAGCTAGGCCGCGCACCTCGGGGTGCCTTAAAGGACGGACAGGGCCGCATGTGGCGGGCCCGCCCGGCCGCCCTACATGACGAGGCTGAACGGGACGAGGTCCGGGTCGCCGTCGGCCGACAGCATCGCCTCGTGCAGCCGGCGCAGCGGGAGCGAGGGGCCGAGCCCGAGCTCGTCGGCGAGCGTCGAGCGCAGCCTGGAGTAGATCTCCAACGCCTGCGCCTGCCGCCCGGACCGGTACAACGCCAGCATGTACTGCGCCTGCAGCCGTTCGTTGAGCGGATGCTGCGCGGCGGTGGCGCACAACTCGCTGAGGATGTGCTGGTGGTGGCCGAGCCGCAGCTCCACCTCGAAGCACTGGTCGAGGGTGGAGATCCGGGCCTCCTCCAGACTGTCCACATCGGCGCGCAGCAGGGGACCGGTCTGCACGTCGCTGAGCGCGGGCCCGCGCCAGGCGGCGAGCGCCCGGCGCAGCAGGTCGACCGCGCGCAGGTCGTCGTGGTGACGCGCGGCGTCCCGGCCCTCCCGGGTCCACCGCTCGAACTCCATCAGGTCCAACGAGCCGGGGGCGACGGTGAGGTAGTAGCCGCGCTTGCCGGTGACGAGCTCCTTGTGCGCGCCGGCCACCGAGCCGACCCGCGGGGAGGCGGCCAGCGACTTGCGAATCTGAAGTATGTAAGTCTGCAATGTAGGTATAACGGTGCGTGGTGGGTCGCTCGCCCAAAGCTCTTCGATGCACGCCTCCGTCGAGACGAAACGGTTGGCGTTCATCAGGAGCAGCGCGAGGAGTTGACGCTGCTTCGGGGCACTGGGAAGGCAGTTCACTCCATCGTCCATCACCATCAGTGCGCCGAGCACTCCGAACCGCATGGCACCTCCACGATGTGGTTCGCCGGGCGGCGCGCGCCGGCCGGAACCGGCCAGTTCTCGCGCACGACGCCGAGCGTGCGGGGGATCGGGTGGCGGAACCGGGACGGCTCCTTGTCGACCCGGTGTCCGACCGGGATCGCGGTCAGGATGACACGAGTTGGTTGATGCTCGGTTGATCTGCTGTTTATCGCGATTGACGCGCGCACCGCACGCTGTTGATGAACCGGGGAAAGGGTGGGCGCGATCGCGTGTTTCGGTCGTGGAGTAAAACGAGGCCGTGTCGTCGCCCACCGTCCGGACCTGATCACCGGGCGGTCGCTGAGTTACCCTTCGTGGGGCGTGACATCCACGTGAAGGGAACCTCGATGCGGTTTCGGTATCTAGGCCGCGTGGAGTTCTCTACCGGGTCCGAATGGAGCTCGATCCCCGGCGGCAGGCCCCGCGCGCTGCTCGCACTCCTCATCGTGAATGCCGGTCACGTCGTTACGGTGGAGCGGCTCGTCGCGGAGTTGTGGCCCGAGGATCCGCCGCTCTCCGCGCCGGCCCTGATCCGCGGTTATGTCCTGCAACTCCGCAGAACGCTGGGCGACTCCGCCAAAGAGATCATCATCACCGGGACGGCGGGTTATGAGCTCGGCGTCGTGGACACACCGACCGACGCCGAGCGCTTCGAGGCGCTGGCCGCCCGAGGGCTCGCCGAACTGGAGCACGGCGCGCCCCACGAGGCCGAGTCCGCGCTCGCCGAGGCCCTCGCCCTTTGGCGCGGGACGCCTTTCCTGGACGCCCCGCCGACACCCGCGCTGGGCGCCGAGGCCAACCGGCTGCGGGAATGCCGACTGCACGCCGCCGAAGCCCGCATCGAGGCCCGAATGCAGCTCGGCAAGAGCGCCGAAGTGGTGGGGGAGCTGCGCGCGCTGCTCGGCGAGCACCCGCTCCGCGAGGGGCTGTGGGCGCAGTTGATGCGGGCGCTGCACACGACCGGCAACCGCGCCGACGCGCTGGAGGCGTACCGGCGGGCGCGTCAGATCCTCACCGAGGAGCTCGGCCTCGAACCCTCCGGGCGGCTCCAGGCGCTCCACCAGATGATCCTCACCGACGCCGACCCGGTCCCCGACCCCCCGGCGTCCGGGACCGCGGCGCCGCCGCCCGGCGGGCACCGGAACGCTCCGCCGGCGGTGCTGCCCCACGAGGTGCTCCGCGGAAATGGAGCGTTCGCGGGACGGGTCGCGGACCTCGCCCGGGTCGAGCGGCTCCTGCTCGACACCAACGGGCCCCAGGTGGTGGTGATCGACGGGGTGGGCGGGGTCGGCAAGTCGGAGCTGGCCATCCATCTCGCGCACCAGTCGGCGCACCGCTTCCCCGATGGCGTCTGCCACGTGGACCTGCAGGGCGCCCGGGGCTCGGCGCCGCCGCTGGAGCCGACCGAGGCGCTGGGCCGCATGCTGCGCTCGCTGGGGGTGCCGCCGCCGTCGGTGCCCGGCGAGACCGCCGAGGCGGCGGCGCGGTTCCGTTCGCTGACCGCCAACCGGCGGATGCTGTTCGTCCTGGACAACGCCTGTCACGCGCCGCAGGTCCAGCCGCTGCTGCCCGCCCGGTCGTGCGCGGTGCTGGTGACCAGCCGGCGGGCGCTGCCGGTGCTCGGGTCGGTCGGCTACCACCTGGAGGCCATGTCCGAGGAGGACTCGCTGGACCTGCTGGGGCGGTTGGTGGCGCCGCAGCGCATCGCCGCCGAGCCCGACCAGGCGCTGCGCATCGTCCGGCTGTGCGGCGGGCTGCCGCTGGCGCTGCGCATCGCCGGCGCCCGGCTGGCCTCCCGTCCGCACTGGCCGCTGCGGTTCCTGGCCGACAAGCTGGCCAGCGAACAGCACCGGCTGGACGAGCTGAAGATCGACGACCTGGCGGTGCGGTCCGGCTTCGCCATCAGTTGCCAGGACCTGGAGAGCCTTCCGGAGGGGCGGGAGCCGGTCCGGGTGTTCCGGTTCCTCGGGATCCCGCGCTGGTCGTCCATCACCATCCCGCTGACCGCCGCGCTCACCGACCTGCCGCGGCACCGGGCCGAGCAGGCGTTGGAGAGCCTGCTGGACGCCCGGCTGCTGGAGTCGCCGCAGCCGGGCCACTACCGGATGCACAGCCTCATGCGCCTGTTCGCCCGCGAGCAGGCCGGCGTGCACCTGACCAAGGCCCGACGCGACGACGCGCTGCTCCGGGCGCTGGAGTACTACGTCGCCGCCGGCCTGCGGGTCACCGCCCTCCTCGACCAGCTCAACGTCCGCTGGCTCACCGAGGAGGAACGGGTGCCGCCCGGCGGCGCGGCGCGGGCCGACCGGGCGATCACCGAGCCGGCGACCCCGGCGGACGCGATCGCCTGGCTCGACGACCACCGGGACAGCCTCGTGTCGGCGGTGCGGCAGGCCGCCTCGATCCCGGGGGCGCACGAGCGCATGGCCATCCGCCTGGCCGCCACCGTCTGCGGCCCGTTGCGCGTCCGCGGCCACCTCCAGGACTCGTGCGCCCTCAGCGAGAGCGTCCTCCAGGTCGCCGGACGCGTCGGCGACGTCCTCGCGGAGGTGCGGGCGCATCTGAACCTGGCCTGCTGCCGGGGCAGCCTCGACCACGACGACGGGCGCTCGTTCATGCACCTGCTGGGCGCCCTGGACCTGTGCCGGACGATCGGCGACAGCCGGTGGGAGGGCCGGGCGCTGTACGAGCTGGCCGCCCAGCTCGCCCGGCACGGCGACGCGAGGGCGGCGGGCGTCTACTTCAACCGGGGGCTGGGCCTGCTGCAGGCCGCGGGGGAGTCCCACGACGTGGTGCTGATCCTGCACCAGCTCGGTCTGCTGGAGGAGGGACGGGGCGACACCCGGGCGGCGGCGCGGCACTTCCGGCGGGGTGTCGCGCTGGCCGGCGGGCTCGGCTACCGACACGGCGAGTACTACAACCTGGCCGGCCTCGCCCGCCTCACCGCCGCCGTCGGCGACCACGGCGAGGCGGTGACGCACTTCCTGCGGGCGCTGGACCTGGCCAGGGAGGTGGGGGAGTGGCACGGCGAGGCCAGGCTGCTGGGCGAGCTGGCCGAATCCCTCGATCGCGTGAACCTGCGGGAACGCGCCAGAGAGTGCCGCGACCACGCGGTGGAGATCCTGACGGACATGGGCGCGGTGACCGCCGACGAGGTCGGCGCGATGCGCCGGTCCGCGCCGCCCACCGTGCCCGTGCGGCTCACCCAGCCCGACTCAGCGATCCTCTAGACCGAGGACAGGGGTCCCGCTAGCGACGTCCCGAATCCTGTTCCCACCTACCCGTGACCGAACAGGAAGGGAGGCGGGCGGCCGTGTTCTCGCAGATCGAGGACTTCCACGACTGGCTGGCGGACGAGGAGCGCAGCCACGCGTTCGACGTCAGGCCCGTGCCCCTGGAGGATCTGACGGGCTGGTCCTTCCATCCCGACACCGGCGTCATCGGGCACCACACCGGTCGGTTCTTCACGATCTCCGGCCTGCTGGTGGACACCGACCAGGGCCCGGTCCGCTCCTGGTCGCAGCCGATCATCGTGCAGCCCGAGACGGGCATCCTGGGCATCCTGGTCAAGCGGTTCGGCGGGGTCCCGCACTTCCTGCTGCAGGCCAAGATGGAGCCGGGCAACATCCGTCCCGTCCAGTTGTCGCCGACGGTGCAGGCGACCCGCAGCAACTACACCAGGGTCCACGGCGGCCGGCCGGTGCCCTACCTGGAGTACTTCCAGACGCCCCGGCGGGGCCGGGTGGTCGCCGACGTCCTCCAGCAGGAGCAGGGCTCGTGGTTCCTGCACAAGCGCAACCGGAACATCATCGTCGAGGTGGACGAGGAGGTCCCCGTCCTGCCCGGGTTCTGCTGGCTGACCGGCGAGCAGATCGGCGAGCTGATCCTGATCGACAACCTCGTCAACATGGACACCCGCACCGTGCTCGCCGGGTACCCGCCCGCCCCCGGCCCGGAGGACCCCGAGGTCAGGGACGCCTCGGACGTGGCCGCGCTGAGCTGGTTCACCGAGGCCAGGGCGGGCCGCCGGCTCGACCGGGGCCTGATCCCGCTCAACGAGGTCAAGGACTGGGTGCGCGCCGACGGCCGGATCTCCCACCGGCTGGACCGCTACTTCTCCGTCATGGGCGTCTCCGTCGAGATCGACAACCGCGAGGTGTCCCGGTGGAGCCAGCCCATGGTCGCGCCGCGCGAACGGGGTGTCATCGCGTTCCTCGCCCGTCGGCCGCCCGCCTCCGACGACCTGGAGCTGCTGGTGCGGGCGCACACCCAGGCCGGCACCTTCGACGTGGTCGAGATGGCGCCCACCGTGCAGTGCGCCCCCGGCAACCACGACCCCGACCGGCGTCCGCCGTTCCTGGACCACGTGCTGTCCGCCCCGCCCGAGCGGATCCTGCTGGACGTCGTCCACTCGGAGGAGGGCGGGCGGCTCTACCACGCCGAGAACCGCTACCTGATCGTCGAGGTGGACGCGGACTTCCCCGACGACGTCGGCGAGGACTTCCGCTGGATGGACGCCCGGCGGCTGGCCCGGTTCGGGCGGCACTGCGATCACGTCGAACTGGAGGCGCGCAGCCTGCTGGCCTGTCTGCGCTTCCTCGACCCGTTCCCGAGACAAGGAGCGCACCGATGACCATGTACGTGTGGGACTACCGTCAGGAGTACGAGCGGGAGCGCGAGGACATCCTCGACGCGGTGGACTCCGTGTTCCGCTCCGGGCAGCTCATCCTGGGCGACAGCGTCCGGAGCTTCGAACGGGAGTACGCCGCCTACCACGGCGTCGAGGGCTGTGTGAGCTGCGACAACGGCACCAACGCCCTGGTGCTGGGGCTCCGCGCGCTCGGCGTCGGGCCGGGCGACGAGGTGATCACCGTGTCCAACACGGCCGCGCCCACGGTCATCGCCATCGACCAGGTCGGCGCCACCCCGGTCTTCGTGGACGTGTGCCCGCGCACCTATCTGATGGACACCGACCGGCTCGCCGACGCCGTCACCGAACGGACCGCCTGCATCCTGCCCGTCCACCTGTACGGGCAGTGCGTCGACATGGCGACGGTGGAGGAGGTGGCCCGCGAGCACGGCCTGCCGATCCTGGAGGACTGCGCCCAGGCGCACGGGGCCCGCCACCACGGACGGCTCGCCGGGACGATGGGCAAGGCCGCGGCGTTCTCGTTCTATCCCACCAAGGTGCTGGGGGCGTACGGCGACGGCGGGGCCACCATCACCTCGGACCCGGAGGTGGAGGCGAACCTCCGCCGGCTGCGCTACTACGGCATGGAGAAGGAGTACTACGTCGTCTCCACGCCGGGGCACAACAGCCGCCTCGACGAGGTGCACGCCGAGATCCTGCGACGCAAGCTCCGGCGGTTCGACGATTACCTGGCCGCCCGCCGGCGGGTCGCGGCGCGGTACGCGGAGGCGCTGTCCGGCACCGACCTCGTGCTGCCGGAGATCGCCGAGGGCAACGACCACGTGTACTACGTGTACGTCGTCCGGCATCCCCGCCGCGACGAGATCATCGAGCGGATGAAGTCGTACGACATCGTGCTCAACGTCAGCTACCGGTGGCCGGTGCACACGATGAGCGGCTTCGCCCACCTGGGCTACGGCGCGGGCTCGCTGCCGAACACGGAGGCGCTCGCCGACCAGATCTTCTCCCTGCCGATGTACGCCTCGCTGTCGGAGGACCTCCAGGACAAGGTGATCAGCGCGCTGACGGAGGTGCTGGCCTCGCTATGAGCACGCTCACCACGGCCGTCCCCCGCAAGGAGGGCGGCCGGCCCCATGCCGCGGTCACCCTCGTCGTCGTCCTGGTCGGGGTGTTCGCCGTCGCCATGTCCATCGCCGGCACCGGGATCGCGTTGCCGCGCATCGGCCAGGGCCTGGACGCCTCCGGGGCGACCCTGCAATGGGCGGTCACCGCCTACAACCTCGCGCTGTCGGCGTTCACCCTGGTCTGCGGCTCGCTGGCGGACCTGTTCGGGCGGCGTCGCACCTTCGTGGCGGCCACCGCGCTGTTCACCCTGGGCTCGCTGCTCACCGCGGCGGCCCCGAACATCCTCGTGCTGGACGCGGCGCGGGCGCTGGCGGGGATCGGCGCGGGCGGCGTCATGGCGTGCGGTGGCGCGCTGCTCGCGGCGACCTTCGAGGGCCCCGCGCGGACCCGGGCGTTCGCCGCCATGGGCATGACGGGCGGCGCGGGTGTCGTGGTCGGCCCCTTCCTGGCCGGGTGGCTGGTCACCCGACTGGGCTGGCGGCCGTCCTTCCTGGTGTTCGTGCTGGTGGGCCTGCTGATCCTGGCGGGCAGTCGGGCCGCGCCGGAGTCGCGGGCCGACCATCGCCCGCCGGTGGACGTGCGGGGCGCCGTGACGTTCGTGGCCGGTCTCGGCACGCTGATGTACGGCCTGATCCGGTTGCCGGACGGCGGCCCGGTCGGCCCGGCGGGCCTGGTCGTCGGCGCGGTGCTGCTGACCGTGTTCGTGCTGGTCTCGCGGCGCACGGCCGACCCGGTCCTGGACCTGACGATGATCCGCAACCCGCGCTTCATGGGGTGGACGCTGGGCACCCTGTCCACCTCGGTGGGGTTCGTCGGCACCCTGGTGTACCTGCCGATCTACTTCCAGGGGGTGGACGGCGCCACGGCGCGCGAGGCGGGGCAGACCATGCTGATGATGACCGCGCCCATCATGGTGGTGCCGATCTTCGCCGGCTGGCTGGTCGCCAAGGGCGTGTCGGCCAGGGCGCTGATGACGCTGGCGCTGCTGCTGGTGGCGGGCGGCAACGCCTGGCTCACCGTGCTGGAGCCCGGCATGGGCGCGCCGGCGCTGCTCGGGCCCCTGCTGACGGTGGGCGTGGGCATGGGCGTGTCGTTCGGCATCACCGACGCGCAGGCGATGAACCAGGTCGAGCCCGCACGGGTGGGCATGGCCGCCGGGTTCCTCAACACGGTCCGCAACAGCGGCGAGGCGCTCGTCATCGCCGTCTTCGGCACCGTGCTGGTGGCGCTCATCCAGGCCCGGGTGGGCTCCGCCGATCTGGCCGACCGGATCGCCGCCGGCGACCTGAGCGGTGCGGACCGGGCGCTGAACGCCCTGCGGTACACCGAGTCCTGGCACATCGCGCTGTGGTGGGTGGCGGGGATCTGCGCCGCCGCCGCGGTGGTGGTGGCGGTGCTGCTGAGCCGCCCGGGACGGGATTCGGGAACGCCGGAAAGGGAGGACGGGACGGCCCCTAACAAGGTGTCTTGACCTGAACATTTGTTGAGGTAGCAGCCTGGGGCGGTACCGACATCGTGGGAAACGGAAGTGCCGTGCGCAACAAGCCGATCGTCGTACTGATCGCCGTCCTGCTGTCCAGCATCTCGCTGCCGATCACGCTCACCGGCGCCTCCGTCGCGCTGCCCGACATCGCCGAGGCCCTGGACGCGGACCTCGCGCCCGTCCAGTGGGTGGTGACCGGCTACAACGCCACCTTCGCCAGCTTCATGCTGGCCGCCGGGTCCCTCGCGGACCTGATCGGACGCCGCCGGGTCTTCACCGGCGGCGTCGCCGTGTTCGCCGTGACCGGCCTGCTGAGTATCGTCACCACCAACATCCTGGTGCTGGACGTGGTCCGGGCCGTCGCCGGGGCCGGCGCGGCGGCCGCGGCGGCCAGCGGCGCGGCGCTGCTGGCCGCCAACTTCGAGGGCCCCGCCCGGACCCGCGCCTTCGGGGTCTTCGGCACCACCCTGGGGGTGGGTCTCGCCTTCGGCCCCACCATCGGGGGCTTCGTCGTCAGCGCCTTCGGCTGGCGCGGGGTCTTCGGCGTGCCGGCCGCGGCGGCCCTCATCGTCCTGCTCATGACGCCGCTGCTGCCCGAGTCGCGGGAGTCGGGCGGCCGTCGCCTCGACACCGGCGGGGCCGTCACCTTCACCGCCTTCCTGCTGCTCCTGATCACCGGCTTCGTGGAGGGGCCCGCCCGGGGCTGGCTGTCGCCGGTGGTCCTGGGCGCGTTCGTCGGGTCGGCGGTGCTGCTGGCCGCGTTCGTCGTCATCGAACGCCGCCGCCCGGACCCGATGCTCGACCTGGGGCTGCTCGCCAGCCCCCGGTTCATGGCCTTCTCGGTCACCGCGGCGGTGATCCTGTGCGTCCTCATCCCGCTGGTGGTCTACCTGCCGTCGTACTTCACCGAGGTGCTCGGCATGAGCTCGGAACGGGCCGGGACGGTGCTGATCGCGCTGACCGCGCCCAGCCTGGTGCTCCCCTCGCTGGCCGGCGTCATCGCCAAGTGGGTGCCGCCCTCGGCGATCGTGATGGTGGCGGTGGTCCTGGTCGGCGCGGGCGCGGCCTGGATGGCGCTCGCCGGACCGAAGACCGGGACCGGCCAACTGCTCGGGCCGCTGCTGACCATCGGGTTCGGGTTCGGGATCTCCATGGGCCTGATCGACGGGGTGGCCATCAGCAGCGTCGCCGTCGACCGGGCGGGCACCGCCGCCGGGATGCTCAACACGGCGCGGCTGGCGAGCGAGACCGTCGCCATCGCCGTGGTCGGCGCGGTGCTGGCGGCCACCACCGACGGGCGGCTCGCCGACCCCGGGTTCAGCGGCGGGCTGCGCACCGTGCTGTGGGCGATGGCGGGGCTCGCGGTGGTCACCCTGCTGGTGTGCGGGGCCCTGCTGCGGCGCGGCGGCCGGGTGTCGGCCACGACCGCGCCGACCGCGGAGAGCGTCCCCGCGTAACAGCCCACCGACCGGTTGGCCTGCCATTTTTGGAAGCCTCTAGAACTTCTCGAATGCCCTCCTTGAGCCGAACGGCAGGATGGTCTCAGATGACCATTCTGCCATTCGGCTCAAGTGAGGGGCGTCTATGAAAGCGCTGGTGCTGTCCGGCGGAAAGGGTACCCGGCTGCGGCCGTTCACCTATTCGATGGCCAAGCAGCTCGTGCCCGTCGCGGGCAAACCGGTACTGCTCCACGTGCTCGAGGACATTCGCGGAATCGGCGTGTCCGAGGTCGGCATCGTGGTGGGCGACCACGCCGCGGAGATCAGGTCGGTCGTCGGCGACGGCGCCGAACTCGGACTGCGGATCACCTACCTTCATCAGGCCGCCCCGTTGGGGTTGGCCCATTGCGTGTCCCTCGCCGCCGATTTCCTCGGCGACGACGATTTCGTGATGTACCTCGGCGACAACGTCTTCGTCGACGGCATCGGCGAGGCCGCGGCCATGTTCGCCGGCCGCCGGCCCGACGCCCAGCTCACCGTGGTCAAGGTCCCCGACCCCCGGCAGTACGGGGTGGCCGAGGTCGGCCCGGACGGCCGGGTCAGGGCCCTGGTGGAGAAGCCCCGGGAGCCGCGCAGCAACCTGGCGATCACCGGCGTCTACTTCCTCACCCCCGCGATCCACGAGGCGGTCCGCGCGATCCGGCCGAGCGCCCGCGGCGAGCTGGAGATCACCGACGCGCTGCAGCACCTGGTGGCCCGGGGCGGCACCGTCGTCGCCCAGGAGCACGCGGGCTTCTGGAAGGACACCGGCAACGTCGCCGAGCTGCTGGAGTGCAACCGGGTGCTGCTGGAGCGGCTCCCGGGCTCGATCGGCGGCCGGGTGGACGCCGACAGCGCCGTGCACGGCACCGTGGTCGTCGAGCCCGGCGCCGTGGTGACCCGTTCCCGGCTGGTGGGGCCGTTGATCGTCGGCGCGGGCTCCCGGGTCGTCGACAGCCGGGTCGGCCCCGGCACCGCGCTGGGGCGCGACTGCGTCGTCCGCGACGCCGACGTGGAGGACTCGATCCTGCTGGAGGGCGCCCGCGTGCAGGACGTCCGGCGGCTGCGCCGGTCGGTCATCGGCCGCTGGACGGACGTGCGGGCCACCGGCGCGCCCGGCGGCCACAGCCTGATCATCGGCGACCACACCAGGGCGTGGGTGGCGGCGTGAGGATCCTGGTCACCGGCGCCGCCGGGTTCATCGGCTCCCACTTCGTGCGCCGCCTGCTGGCCGGGGACTACCCGGAGCACGCCGGCGCGCACGTCACGGTGCTGGACGCGCTGACGTACGCGGGCTCCACCCGGAACCTGCCCATGGACCACGAGCGGCTGGAGTTCCACCAGGGCGACATCCGTGACCGGGACCTGCTCGACCGGCTGATGCCCGGTCACGACGCCGTGGTCCACCTGGCCGCCGAGTCGCACGTCGACCGGTCCATCGCCGGGCCCTCCGAGTTCGTGCGCACCAACGTCTGGGGCACCCAGGAGGTCCTGGACGCGGCGCTGCGATCCGGGGTGCGGACCGTCGTCCACGTCTCGACGGACGAGGTCTACGGGGCGATCGAGTCGGGCTCGTGGACCGAGGACGACCCGCTGCTGCCCAACTCGCCGTACGCGGCCTCCAAGGCGGGGTCGGACCTGATCGCCCGCGCCTACTGGCGGACGCACGGCCTCGACGTGCGCATCACCCGCTGCGCCAACAACTACGGCCCCCACCAGCACATCGAGAAGCTGATCCCGCTCTTCGTGACCAACCTCCTCAGCGGGCGCACCGTTCCGCTGTACGGGGACGGCCGCCACCGCCGCGAGTGGATCCACGTCGACGACCACTGCCGGGGCATCCACCTGGTCCTGGCCAAGGGCGAGCCCGGCGGCGTCTACAACATCGGCGGCGGCACGGAGCTGTCCAACCGGGAGATGACCGAACGGCTCCTGGAGCTGTGCGGGGCGGACTGGAGCATGGTCCGCCACGTCACCGACCGCAAGGGCCACGACGTCCGCTACTCGCTGGACGACGGCAGGATCCGCAAGGAGCTGGGCTACGAGCCCGTCAGGTCGCTCGACGAGGGCCTGCGGGAGATCGTCGAGTGGTACCGCGACAACCCCGGCTGGTGGAAGCCCCTGCAGGGCGCGCGCGCCGGGCGGGGCGGGTGATCGGCGTGGTCGGCGACGACGGGATCCCCGCCGACGGGTGGAGCGCGCTGCCGGCCCGGCAGCAGCCGCGCTGGTCCGACCCCGAGTTGACCCGGCAGGTCCGCGCGCAGCTCGCCGAGCTGCCGGGCCTGGTGTCGCGGTCGGAGGTCGACGCGCTGCGCGCCCTGCTCGCCGAGGTGGCGCGGGGCGAGCGGCAGGTCGTCCAGGCCGGGGACTGCGCGGAGGACCCGGCCGAGTGCACCCCCGGCCACGTCAACCGGAAGGCGGCCCTCCTGGAACGCCTGGCGGACGTCATGCGGGAGAGGTCCGGCAGGCCGGTGGTGCGCGTCGGTCGGATCGCCGGGCAGTTCGTCAAGCCGCGCTCCAATCCCACCGAGAGGGTCGGCGGGCGAGAGCTCCCCGTCTACCGGGGGCACCAGGTCAACGGCCCGGAACCCGACGAGGGCGTGCGGCAGGCCGACCCCAAGCGCGTCCTGGCGGGCTACTGGGCCGCCGTCACCGCCGTGGAGACGCTGCGCGGCCGTGCCCGGGACGTGTGGACGAGCCACGAGGCGCTGCTGCTGGACTACGAGGTGCCGCTGATGCGGGAGTCCGGGGACGGCCTGCTGCTGACGTCCACGCACTGGCCGTGGATCGGCGAGCGGACCCGCCAGGTGGACGGCGCGCACGTGGCGCTGCTGGCGGACGCCGTCAACCCGGTGTCCTGCAAGGTCGGCCCGGCCGCCACCCCTGAGGAGCTGACGGCCCTGTGCGAGCGGCTCGACCCGAACGCCGAGCCCGGCCGGCTCACCCTCATCGCCCGTATGGGCGTCGGCGAGGCGGCCGTCCGGCTGCCCGCCCTGGTCGAGGCGGTCCGCGCCGTACGGCCGTCGGTCATCTGGCTGTGCGACCCGATGCACGGCAACACCGTCGCCGGCCCCGGCGGACGCAAGACCCGCCACCTCGACGCGATCGTCCGGGAGATCGAGGAGTTCCACGCCGCGGTCACCGGAGCGGGGGCCGTCGCCGGGGGCCTGCATCTGGAGACCACCCCCGACGAGGTCACCGAGTGCGCCGCCGACGCGACGGCCGCCGCCGGACGGCCCCACGTCTACACGAGCCTGTGCGATCCGAGGCTCAACGCGACCCAGGCGGTCGACGTCGTCTCCGCCTGGCGCGGCTGACGCCGACCCGAACAGCAGTCGAAGACGGGAGTGACATGAACCTGCACGAGCATGACGGCGACGAACGCAAGGTGGCGCTGGTCACGGGTGCCGCGGGCGGAATCGGCGGGGCGATCGCGCGGGTGCTCGCCGAGCACGGCACGGCCGTCGCCGCGGTGGACCGCGACGCGTCCCGACTGGAGACGACGGTCGAGAAACTGCGCGGCGAGGGGCTCACGGTCACCGGCCATCCGACCGACGTCACCTCCGCCGCCGAGGTGACCGCGACCGTCGACCGGGTCGAACGGGAAATCGGCCCCATCGACCACCTGGTCAACGCGGCCGGGGTGCTGCGGGCCGGGGAGGCCCTCGCGCTCAGCCTCGACGACTGGTCCGAGATGTTCGCGGTCAACGCCACCGGCGTGTTCCTGGTCTCCCGGGCGGTCGTGGAGCGGATGGTGACGCGGCGGCGCGGGGCCGTGGTGACCGTGGCGTCCAACGCCGTCGCCGGCGCCCGGCACGGCATGAGCGCGTACGCGGCCTCCAAGGCGGCGGCCACCCTGTTCACCAAGTGCCTGGCGCTGGAGACGGCCCGCCACGGGATCCGCTGCAACCTGGTGGCCCCCGGGTCGACGGACACGCCGATGCTCCGGGCGCTGTGGAAGGGCGACGACGCGGTCCGCGCCGCGCTCGACGGGCGGCCCGAGCAGTTCCGCGTCGGCATCCCGCTGGGGAGGCTGGCGGATCCCGCGGACGTCGCCGACGCCGTCCACTTCCTGCTGTCCGACCGCGCCGCGCACATCACGATGCACGACCTCACGGTCGACGGCGGCGCCGCTCTCGGCGCCTGAGACGCGAGGTGTGAGATGGGAATTCCAGAGATCCCCCCGTATCCGATGCCCGAACCGGGCGAACTGCCCGCCAACACCGCGCGGTGGTCGGTGGACCCGCGCCGCGCGGTCCTGCTCGTCCACGACATGCAGCGGTACTTCCTGCGGCCGTTCGGGCCCCGCAGCCCGCTGCCCGACCTCGTGCGCAACGCCGCGCTGCTGCGGGAGCGCTGCGCCGCCCTCGGGGTCCCGGTCGCCTACACCGCGCAGCCCGGCGGCATGACGTCCGAGCAGCGCGGGCTCCTCAAGGACTTCTGGGGGCCCGGGATGACCGTCGCCCCCGAGGACCGCGCCGTCGTGCCCGAGCTGGCCCCGAACGCCTCGGACTGGATGCTGACCAAATGGCGCTACAGCGCCTTCCACCGCAGCGGGCTGTTGGAACGGCTGCGGGCGCACGGCCGCGACCAGCTCGTCTGCTGCGGCGTGTACGCCCACGTGGGGCTGCTGGCGACCACGGTGGACGCCCTCACCCACGACGTTCAGGCGTTCCTGGTCGCCGACGCGGTCGCGGACTTCTCCGCCGAGCACCACCGGCGGACCCTGGAGTACGCGGCCACCCGCTCCGCCGCGGTCCTGCCCACCGCGCGCGTGCTGGCGGACCTCGGGGCGCCGCGGCCGATGGCGGAGCGGCCGACATGACCCCGTCGGAGGCCCTCGCCCGTTCCCTGCTGCGGCGGGTCACGTCCGCGCAGCCGCCGCCGTTCGCGCTGCTGCGGCGGCAGCGGCCGGACGGCGGCGACGACGTGGAGGTGCTCGTCGGCGAGGTGCGGACCGTCGCCGCGCTCGCCGACATCCCGCTGCCCGCCGAACCCGCGGGCGGCGGCGCGCGGCACGAGGCGTTCGCGCTCATCCCGTTCCGACAGATCGCCGAGCGCCGCTTCGCGTGCACCGACGACGGGACGCCGCTGACGGTGATGACCGTCCGGGAGCAGGGGCGGCTGCCCTTGGCGACGGCGCTGGACCTGCTCCCGAACGTGCCCGTCGCCCTTGAGGGCGCCCGCTTCGACGTGGACGACGAGGCGTACGCGGACCTCGTCCGGCGGGTCGTGCGGGACGAGATCGGCCGGGGGGAGGGCGCCAACTTCGTGATCCGGCGCTCGTTCGTCGCCGACGTCCCCGGCTACTCGCCGGCGGTGGCGCTGAGCTTCTTCCGCCGGCTGCTGACGCTGGAGACGGGCACGCACTGGACGTTCGTCCACCACACCGGCGAGCGGACCCTCGTCGGGGCCACCCCCGAGCGCCACATCACGGTCGACGCCGGCCGCGCGGTCATGAACCCGATCAGCGGCACCTACCGGTACCCGCCGTCCGGGCCGCGGGCCGACGAGGTCGTCGACTTCCTCGCCGACCAGAAGGAGACCGACGAGCTCTACATGGTGGTCGACGAGGAGCTCAAGATGATGTCGCGGGTGTGCGACGGGGGCGGCCGGTTGGTCGGCCCCCGGCTCAAGGAGATGGCCCGCCTCGCGCACACCGAGTACCTCATCGAGGGGCGCACCACCCGCGACGTGCGGGCAATCCTGCGCGACACCATGTTCGCCCCCACGGTGACCGGCAGCCCGCTGGAGAGCGCCTGCCGCGTGATCGGCCGGTACGAGCCGACCGGCCGGGGCTACTACAGCGGGGTGGCGGCCCTCATCGGCCGCGATGCGCGGGGCGGCCGATGCCTGGACTCGGCCATCCTCATCCGCACCGCCGACATCGACGCCGACGGTCGGATGAGCATCGGGGTCGGGGCGACGCTCGTCCGGCACTCCGACCCCGCGTCCGAGGTCGCCGAGACCCGGGCCAAGGCGGCCGGGCTGCTGGCCGCCCTCGCCCCCCGCGCCGAGGGCGGGCTCGAGGCCGACCCCCGCGTCCGGGAGGCGCTGGCCGGCCGCAACGAGCCGCTGTCGCCGTTCTGGCTGGACCCGGCGCGGTCGGCGCCGTCCCCCGAGGCCCTCGACCTGGAGGGACGCCGGGTGCTGGTGATCGACGCGGAGGACGACTTCACCGCGATGATGTGCCACCTGATCCGCTCGTTCGGCATGGACGTGACGCTGATCGGACACCGCGAACCGGACCCGCCGGACGGGCACGACCTCGTGGTGATGGGGCCGGGGCCGGGCGACCCCCGCGACGAGGGCGACCCCAGGATCGCCCGCGTCGGCGAGCTGGTCCGGTGGCTCCTCGACACGCGGCGACCGTTCCTCGCGGTCTGTCTGAGCCACCAGGTGCTCAGCAGGACGCTCGGGCTGCCGGTGGCGCGGATGCCGCAGCCCAACCAGGGCGTGCGGCGGCGGATCGACCTGTTCGGCAGGAGCGTGCGGGTCGGCTTCTACAACAGCTTCGCCGCCTACGCCGACTCCGACAAGTTCGAGCACGACGCCGTGCCCGGCGTCATCGAGGTGAGCCGCGACCCCCGGACCGGCGAGGTGCACGGGCTGCGCGGGCCGGGTTTCCGGTCCATCCAGTTCCACGCCGAGTCCGTGCTGAGCCGGGACGGCGTCGGCGTCGTCCAGGACCTGCTGGCGGGCCTGCTGGCGACCCGGCCCGCCGCGGCCCGTCGACGGTGAGGTCCGAACCTCCGGGAGGGAGACTGATGATGGGCATCGTTCTCGTCGCGGGCGGCGGCATCGGCGGGCTGGCCACGGCCCTGGCCGTGGCGGCGCGCGGACACCGGGTCCGCGTCCTGGAGCGCAGCGCCGAGTTCACCGAGCTGGGCGCCGGGATCCAGCTCGCGCCGAACGCGTTCCACGCCCTCGACCTGCTCGGGGTCGGGGAACGGGTCCGGGCGCGGGCCGTCCACATCGACGAGCTGCGGTTCATGGACGGCACCACGGGCGAACGGGTGGCGAGCATGCCGCTGGACGAGGGCTACCGGCGGCGGTTCGGCGGCCCGTACGCGGTGGTGCACCGCAGCGACCTCTACCAGCCGCTGCTGGACGCCTGCCGGGAGGTGCCGGAGATCGAACTGTGCGCCGGCAGCCCGGTGGCGCACTACGAGCAGGACGCCGCCGGGGTCACCGCGGTGCTGGAGTCCGGCGAACGGCACGTCGGCGACGTGCTGGTCGGCGCCGACGGCATCCGCTCCACGATCCGGGCGCACGTGGTGGGCGACGGCGAGCCGAAGGTGTCGGGCCACACGATCTACCGCTGCCTGATCCCGATGGAGCGGGTGCCCCGGGAGCTGCGGTGGAACGCCGTCACCCTCTGGGCGGGCCCGAAATGGCATTTCGTCCACTACCCGATCGCGAGCGGCGCGTTCCTGAACCTGGCGGCGACCAGGGACGACGGGGCCGCGCAGGCGGTGTCGGGCGTGCCCGTCGCGACCGACGTCGTCCGGGGCGAGTTCGACGGGTTGAGCGACGTGGCCCGCGACCTGCTGCACCTCGGCGACGGGTGGCGGACCTGGGTGCTGTGCGACCGGGACCCGGTGGACGAGTGGGTCGACGGCCGGGTGGTGCTCATGGGCGACGCCGCGCACCCGATGCTCCAGTACGCCGCCCAGGGGGCGTGCACCGCGCTGGAGGACGCCGTCGTGCTGGGCGCGATGCTCGGCGGCGTCGGCGCCGACGTCCCCGCCCGCCTGCGGGCGTTCACGCGGGCGCGCCGCGACCGCACGGCGCGGGCGCAGTGGGTCGCCCGGCAGATGGGCCTCCGGCTCTACCACCCGGCGGGGGAGGACGCGCGGGCGAGGAACGCGATGCTGCGCTCGCTCACGGTCTCCGACCTGTACGACAAGGTGGAGTGGCTGCACGGGGCCCGTGACTTCGCCACGCCGCCACCCGTCATGCACGGCGCACCGATGTGAGGAGAGCACCCGATGCTGGTACGGGACATCGTCTTCCACCTAGAGATGACCTCGCCGGGCGGTCTGCGCCCGGCCCGTCCCGCGCCGCGTCCGGTGCGGTTGCGGGAGAGCGGGCCCGGCTCCGCCGCGGAGTTCGGGCAGATGATCTGCCGGGTGGGCCGGCCGCACGGCTGGCCGGCGCTGACCTGGCCGACGGATCGCTGGCGGTGCCATCTGGACCGGCCCGGGGTGCGGGCCTGGATCGTGGAGGTCGACGATCGGGAGGCCGGGCTGGTGCAGCTCCAGGCCCAGCCCGGCGGCACCGCGGAGATCGAGTTCCTCGGGCTGGCCCCCGAGTTCGTCGGCCTGGGCCTCGGCGGTCACCTGCTGACCGTCACGACCCGGCTGGCCTGGGAGATGGACCCGGTGGACGGGACGCCGATCCACCGGGTCTGGGTCCGGACCTCCTCGCACGACCACGCCAACGCCAAGGCCAACTACGAGGCGCGCGGCTTCCGGCTGTGCCACACCGAGGAACGGCGGCGCGAGTTCGTCGTCCTCTAGCGGCCCGGGCCCCCGGCGGTCAGGACTCCGGGGCGGGGCCGACCGCCTCGGCCCCGGTGAGGTCGGCGTCGGCCTCGCCGATCCCCTCGAGGAGCCGGCGGGGGCCCGAGCCGAGCCTGCCGAGCGCGTCGTCCGGGTTCGCCAGCAGGCAGCGGTCGATCGACAGGCAGCCGCACCCGACGCAGTCGGTGAACCGGTCGCGCAACTGCTCCAACTGGCGGATGCGTGCGTCCAGGCGGGCGCGCCAGCGCATCGACATGCGCTCCCAGTCCTGTCGGGTGGGGTTGCGGGACTCCGGCAGCTCGGCGAGGGCGGTGCCGACCTCGGCCAGCGGGATCCCGACCCGCTGGGCGATGCGGATCAGGGCGACCCGGCGCAGCGTGTCCCGGCGGTAACGGCGCTGATTTCCCTCCGTCCGGCGACTGACGATGAGCCCCTGTCGTTCGTAGAAATGCAGGGCCGACACCGATACGCCGCTGCGCGCGGAAAGCTCCCCGACGCTCAGTTCCGCCGGCACGTTCATGGTCCTCCGCTCTCTCGGGATTGACCTTAACAAATATTCAGGTTCTAGTGTCGAGGTTGTTCGCAAGGTCCGCCAGTCCCTTTATCGAGGAGGAACCCGATGTACGGTGATCCCTTCCGGCTCGCTGTGATCATTGGCAGCGTTCGGGAAGGCAGGTTCGGCCCCACGGTGGCGAACTGGTTCGTCGGACAGGCCCGTCAGCGCCAGGACCTGGTGCTGGACGTCATCGACCTGGCCGAGATCCCGTTGCCCCCCACCGGGCAGGCCGCGCCCGTCTCGTCCGGGGAGTACGCGTCGCCGCACGTGCTCTCCTTCGCCTCCCGGATCGGCGCCGCCGACGCCTTCGTGGTCGTCACACCGGAGTACAACCACGGCTATCCGGGACCGCTCAAGATCGCCATCGACTCGCTCAATCCGGAATGGCACGCCAAGCCGGTCGGATTCGTCTCTTACGGGGGCATTTCCGGCGGTCTGCGTTCGGTGGAACAACTGCGGGCGGTCTTCGCCGAGCTTCACGCGGTGACCATCCGGGAGACCGTGAGCTTCACCATGGCGCATTCGCAGTTCGACGAGGACGGCGAGCCGCGCGACACGGAGACGGTGAACTTCGCCGCCAAGGTGCTGCTCGACCAGATCGCCTGGTGGGCCTGCCGGCTCCGCGAGTCCCGGGCCGCGCACCCCTACGGGGCCTGACCGGGAACGGCCTGCGGCGCCGGCCTCGCGAGGCCGGCGCCGCAGGCGGTCCGCAGGACGCGGCCGTCGTTCAGATCAGCGACCTCGCCTCGGCCAGCAGATCGCACTGCCGCTCCCACGGACCGCCGCCGAACGGCACGACGACCACGTGCTCGACGCCCTGCTCGGCGAAGGCCGCGAGCCGCTCGGCCACCTGCGCGGGCTTGCCGCCGACCACCGCGGCCTCCGCGTGCTCGCGCGGATAGCCGAAGTCGTTGGAGCACAGGTCGACCAGCGCCTCATGGCTCATCCCGCCGAGGTGGGCGTCCAGGGTCGCGAACACCGACACGCCCACGCCCGGCGCGGGGCGGCCCGCCTTCTCGCTCTCCTCCCGCAGCACCCGCCGACCGTCGCGCAACTGCTCCAAAGTGACGACGGCCGGCAGCCACGCGTCACCGAGCCGGGCGGCCCGGCGCAGCGCGGCCGGGGACGCCCCGCCGATCCACACCTTCGGCATCGGCGCGGCGGGGGACAGCTCGACCCGCGCGCCCGAGGCGAGGGGCAGCTCGACCGGGTCGCCGCGCAGCAGGTCCGGCAGCGCCCGCAGCGCGTCGTCGGTGCGGCGGGCGCGTTCGCCGATCGGCACACCGGCCGCCGCCCACTCGTCCGCCGGCATCCCGCCGATGCCCACGCCGAGCTGCAACCGGCCGCCGGAGAGGGTCTGCAGGGTGCCGATCTGCTTGGCCGCCCAGGGCAGCGGGCGCAGCGCGAGCTGCAGCACCGAGAACCCGATCTCCAGCCGTCGGGTCACCGCGGCCGCCGCCGCGAGCGTCAGCGCGCTCTCCAGGATCGGCATGCCCCAGGCGAGGTGGTCGCTGACCCACAGCGAGTCGAGCCCGGCCGCCTCGGCGCGCCGGGCGGTCTCGGCCGGATCGGCGATCCCGCCGTCCGCGGTGGAGAGGGTGGTGTGTCCGAGGCCGACCTTCACGGGGCCTCACCGCCCTCGTAGACGACCTCGCACTCGTGGTTCTCCAGGTCGATGATGTCGGCGACCTGATCGAAGATCTCTCGGACCCGCGGCACGGCGCACATGCTCCGATAGGCGTCCTCGTCCCGCCACTCGGCGACGCTGATGTAGACGTCGGGCTCCCGGAGTGAGCGCAGCAGCTTGTGCCGGACGTGCCCGGGGAGCGTCGCCATGAAGTCGCTGCCCTCCCGGTAGACCCGCTCGTAGGTCTCCGTCGAGCCCTTGACCCTGATCCTGTTGACGCAGAAGAACATCGCCCTCATCCGAGGTAGTAGGTGAGCCGGTAATGGGCCAGCCAGCCGTCGTCCGTGGGGGCGGCGGTCTCGGTGCCGTGGCCGCGCAGCCCGCGCAGCTCCCCGGTGCCCGAGCCCGGGACGATCTTCCAGGTCGCGGTGACCGACTCGCCGTCGAACCGGCCGACGGTCTCCAGCACGAAGCCGCCGGACCGGCCGTCCAGCGTGCCGACGACATGGATGTAGCCGACGTCGCGCGCGCTGCCGTCGGGCCGGTTGTACATGGTCGCCTCGGCCTCGCCCCGCCCCTGGATGCCGCCCTCGAACGCGTCGACGGCGGCGAACCTGCTCAGGTGCGTGCCGTCCTCGAGCTGCTTGAACGGCTCGTTGGTGAAGCTGACGACCTTGAACGTCCCCTCGGCGATCCGACCGCCGTCGCCGGCCCCGGCGGCCGGGGAGGCCGCGGCGCGGGTCGAGACGGCGGCCACCGCGACGAGGAGGCCGGCGGCGAGGGTGAGGCCGTGTCGCAGTCCGCTCATGGCCGCCTCACACCGGGACGCGGGCGGCGACGAGGGCGGCGTCGTGGTGCTCGACGGCGATCTTGTCGGGACGGGACGGCGGGGGCGGCCCGGGCAGGGTGATCAGCCGGGCGAAGAGCTCGACGATCTCCGGGACGTTCATGAGCGCCCGGTAGTGCTCCGCGCTCTCCCATTCGGCGATCGCGAAGTACACGTCCGGCCGGCTCTCCGAGCGCCACAGCCGCTGACTGACGTGGCCGGGCTGCGCGGCCATGATCGCGCTGGCCTCCCGGTACCACCGTTCGTACTCCTCCGGTCCGCAGCCGGTGAGGGTGATCTTGTTGACACTGACGATCGTCACGCTTCTCCTCCTTCGCCCGACCGGACCAGGATTCGGCACTCCGCTAGAGACCGCCTAGGAGATCTCTAGCGGTCGCCGGATCGGCGTGCGCCGCGCTTTCCGCATTCGTTCGGCCCGCCGATAAATCAATGGCCCGCCCTTCGGACGCCCGCCTATCCTCCAGAGGACACGGAACGGGCCTCCGGGGCCCGTCTCGCGGGGTGGCGCCGACGTGGGAGAGTCGGGCCTGGCTGTAACCCAGGTGCCGCGCGCTGAGTGGGTTCGAATCCCACCCGCCCCACCACGGCGTAGGGTGATCTCCGTGACGGACCGGGAGTTGAAACTCAATTCGCTGTCGCGGTACTCGAAGTCGTCCCCGCTGTTCATCCTCGAAGAGCACGGCCATTGCGAGGTGCCGGCCGGCTGCGGCGGGGTGGTGCTGCGCTGGCGCGACCCGGCGGCCGGCGTCCCGATCACGATGTGGAGCCACACGGGCGGCCCCTGCGAGCCGCTGTTGGACGGATCGCCGGTGACCTCGGGACGGCCGCTGGTGCCGTACGGCGAACACGTCCTGGCATTCGCCGTCACCGAGATCGACCCGGCGTTCATGGTGCTGATGTTCGCCGGGGTGCACCGGTCCTCCGACGACGAGCACGTCACCACCGTGCCGCCCGAGCCCGGCGGCGTCTCCGTCCTGAGCGCGGCCGACGGCACCTGGAGGTACACGCTCACCGAGCCGCCCGACGACGCCTGGACGCTGCCGGGGTTCGAGGACGCGGACTGGCCGTCCATGGACGCCGTGGCGGACCGGCCGCCGGTCGAGGGGTCCTGGGACCCGGTCGGCTACCGGATCGGGAAGATGACCGAGCGCGGCGCGGTCGGTCTGGGCGTGCCCGGTGCTCCCGGTGCGCGCGTCCGGGCGTGGATCCGCAAGGAGTTCACGGTGCCCCGGATGGGAGGCGACCGATGACCCCGCCGCTGGTCCTGATCCCGCAGCACTTCGGGAGTCTGGTCTTCGACCGCCGCACCTCCCGCTACCTGCCCTTCGACGCCGAGGCCACCCGGATCCTGACCCGGCTGACCGACGTCCCGATCGAGCGCGTTCTCGCCGAGACGCCCGACGCCGAGACGCGCGGGTGCGTCGAGCGATTCTTCGCGCACTTCTACGAGCTGGGGTTCTTCACCCTGGACGGAAGGCTCGCCGGGACGGTCCTGGACGGCGTCGAGGTGCCCGCCGACCACCTCACCGGACCCCTCGCCGTGCACCTGGAGGTCGTGTCGGCCTGCAACCTGACCTGCACGCACTGCTTCGCCGGCGAGCTGCCCCGCCGGGAGCGGCGGCTGACCCTGGACGAGATCGACCGGCTGTTCGGCCAGATGGCCGCGCTGGGCGCGTTCCGGCTCGGATTGACCGGCGGGGAGCCGCTGCTCCGCAAGGACCTCTTTCAGATCATCGACCTGGCGCTCGCGCACGGCCTGGCGCCCTGCGTCACCACCAACGGCCTCCTCATCACCGAGGACGTCGCCCGCGCGTTCGGCGAACGGGATCTGGTCTGGCTCAACGTCAGCCTGGAGGGCGCGACCGCCGAGACCAACGACCGGGTGCGCGGCGAGGGCACGTTCGTCAAGGTCCTCGACCGGCTGGAGGTGCTCCGCCGGCACGCCCGGTTCACGCTGGCGTTCACCATCATGAGCGGCAACGTCGACGAGATCGAGGCGTGCGCCGCGCTGGCCCACCAGGTCGGGGCCGACACCGCCGTGTTCCGGCCGCTGTACCCGGTCGGGGTCGCGCGGCACGACCTCGACCTGATGCCGACGTTCGCCGAGTACAACACCGCGCTCAACACGCTGGCGCGCATGGACGACGGGATGATGGAGCTGCGCCACATCGACCCGTTCGGCCCGCACACCCGACGCGAGACCCAGTCGGTGATCCATCAGAACTACGGCTGCGGCGCGGGCAACCTGGTCTGCTCGATCTCGGTGTCGGGCGACGTCAACCCGTGCAGCTTCCTCGGCCCGGAGTTCGTCGCCGCCAACGTCCGGGAGCGGTCGCTGGCCGAGATCTGGCACCACAGCACCGGCTTCCGTGCCATCCGGGCGCTGCCCGGGTCCGATCCCGCGGGCGAACGCGGCCACACCGCCGTCTTCGCCGGCGGCTGCCGGGCCCGCGCCCTCGTCCTCAACGGCTCGATCAACGCGTCCGATCCCTGGATCGACGGACAGGTGGAGATGGAACGGCGGACTCCGGACGCGGTCCACAACCCGCTGGTGATCCTCGACGTGACGCCCGGCCGCCGCCGGTCCTGCGGGTGACGGGCATGGACGACCACGACGACCCACGGGGCCTGTTCCGCCGGGCCCGGGCACTGGAGGCCGAGGGCGACCATCGGCGCGCCGCCTCCGTCTACGACCGGGCGTACGGCCTCGACCCGACCGACGCCGAGGTGGCCGAGGCGCGCCGCACGCTGCTCGACCGGCTCGCGGTCGTGGAGCACGGCCTGCGCTTCCGGTACGTCCCGGCGGGGACGTTCCTGATGGGCTCCGACGTCGGGGACCCCGACGAGTCCCCGGTGCATCCGGTGCGCCTGGGCGGCCACTGGATGGCCGAGACGGCGGTGAGCTGGTCGACCTACTGCGACCTCATGGGCTGGGAGCCCCCGCCGATCGGCTTCCCGAAGGAGGAGCAGGGCGCGAAGATGGCGGGCTTCCACCTGCACGAGGAGAACAAGATCCGCCTCCAGTACTGCGAGGACGCCACCACCCGCGCCGTCGACTGGCACGCCCACGCCGTCGGACAGAAGTGGCGGAGGGGCGGCGAGGAGGTCGACGCGAGCGAGCTGTTCGGCACCCCGCCCCGCGAGGACCCGCGACGGCCCTACCGCTACGACACCAAGCCGATGGTCGCGGTCTCCTGGCAGTCCGCCGAGGCCCTGTGCGAACGCCTGAGCACCGACGAGGTCCGCTACCGGCTGCCGTCCGAGGCCGAGTGGGAACGCGCGGCGCGCGGCGGGCTCGTCGGTCGTCGTCACCCTTGGGGCGACGCGCCGCCGACCCCGGAGCGCTGCGACTTCGACCGCTTCGACGCGTTCTCCATCCTGCCGATGCGCGCCCTGCCGCCCAACGGCTACGGCCTGTACGCGATGACCGGCTCGGTGTGGGAGTGGACGTCCGACCGCTACGACGCGCAGGGCTACCCGGCGGACGCCCCGCCCCCGCCCGCGGACGGCGACCGGGTCCTGCGGGGCGGCTCCTGGGCCGACTGCGCGGAGGTCGTCACCGTCTCGTTCCGCATGTCGCGCGCGTCGGGGGACTGGCGGACGGGCCGGTGGGGCGACCATCTGGCCCCCAACATCGGCTTCCGCCTGTGCCGGGAGGAGATCACTCCGGCAGGGTGACCGGCGGGCCGAGCCCCCCGCCTGGAACCGGGTCTCGGCGTCCGCCCAGAACAGCGAGGCGACCTCGGCCGGCCCTAGGCCAGGCAGCGCAGCGCGTCGCGGAAGGCGGGCGGGAGCGGATGCCCCTCCGGCAGGCGTGCGGTGGTGGCGGCGACGAAATCGGGCCGGGACAGGTCCACGGACTCGCCGTCCAGCCGTACCCGGAAGCCGCCGTCCGTCTGCGTGACCTCGGCGGAAGAGTCGGCCTCGGCCAGCGCGAAGAGCGCGACGCGGGCGCGCCAGGCCGACCGCCCGGGCTCCTCGCCCTCGGCGACAGGCACGCCGATGTCGTCGGCGTGGGTCGCCAACTCCGAGGAGTAGTGGAAGGTCTGCGGCCCCACCGGGTAAGGCCCCGACATGGTCGGCAACATCGCCTCCGCGCCGCGTTCGCGCATCCGCCGCCGGGTGGCGCGGTTCTCCTCGCGCCACTCCTCCAGCACCTCGGCCACCGGCCGCCCCCGCCGGGAGGACACCGACCAGTCGTTGAACGAGGTCAGGTCGGAGGCGCCCTCCTTCTCCAGGAGCGCGAACAGTCCCTGCAGGTCGTCGTCGAGGCAGGCCCGGTTGTACAGCTCCCCGCCGGCGAGGTGGGCGAGCACGTCGCGCACCGACCATCCCTCGCAGCGGGACGGCCGGTCCCACGCGTCGCCGGTCAGCCCGGCGAAGTGGGCTTCGAGCCGTGCCGCCTCGGCGTCGTAGACGTCGAACGGGTCGAGGTCGTTCAACGGTGTACCCATGCCGTCACCCTACGTCGCCGTCTCCGCGAGGTCAGAGCTGCCCCTCGGGCTTCGGCGGGATCGTCACCCGGATCGAGTCGCCCAACTCGATCAGCACGTCCCCGGCCGGCGCGTACTTGGCGGGAACGGTCACCTCCACGTACGCCTGCAGGCCCACCGCCGTGTAGGTGACCGGTCGGTCCGGAGGCTGGGGGAACCAGTTCACCCCGTTGATCGTGACCAGTTGCGCGTCCGGCCGCATCGAGGGCGGCCGCGGCACCCCGCACCGCAGCGCGATGGCGGGGGAGCCCCACGCCGCCGTCAACGGGGATTCCGGAGAGGTGTCGCGCGCGGCCTGTCCGTGCACCCGCTCGGGCAGGCGCAGGCCCGCGCACAGCCGGTCGGACGCCGCGTCGGGATCGGGCACCGGTACCTTCACCGCGCCCTCGCCGCACCCGGCCAGCGTCAGGACCAGCACCGCCATGGCGGCCGGCCGGACGCGTCGGTCAGATGTGAACGATCGGACAGGTGAGCGTACGGGTGATCCCCTCCACCGCCTGGATCTGCGCGACGACGAGCTTGCCGAGCTCGTCAACATTGCGCGCCTCCGCTCGGACGATGACGTCGTAAGGTCCCGTGACGTCCTCCGCCTGGGTCACTCCCGTGATGCCCGAGATCTCGTGGGCGACATCGGCCGCCTTGCCTACCTCGGTCTGGATGAGGATGTAGGCCTGCACCATCACGTCCTCCCCGGGCGGAGAAAAAGCCGTCGAACGGCAACCGTATCGTGTAATCCCCGGGGGCGGGTGCGCCGCCCCCCGCAAAACCTACGGCCGCGCGCCAACGGGGAAACACGGGGGACGGGTGCCGACGATCACCATCGGGGAGCTGGGCGAATTCGGGCTGATCGAGCGGCTGACCGCCCGGTTGCCCCAGGGTCCGGCCGTCGCCCTGGGCCCCGGTGACGACGCCGCGGTGATCGCCGCCCCCGACGGTCGGGTGGTGGCCACCTCCGACCTCCTGGTCGAGGGCCGCCACTTCCGGCGCGACTGGTCCGGCCCGTACGACATCGGCCGCAAGGCCGCCGCGCAGAACCTGGCCGACGTGGCCGCCATGGGCGCCCGGCCGACCGCGCTGCTGCTGGGCCTGGCCGCGCCGGCGGACACCGAGGTCGCGTGGGTGCTGGAGCTGGCCGACGGGCTGCGCGAGGAGTGCGGGCCCGTCGGGGCCTCGGTCGCGGGCGGCGACGTGGTGCGCGCCCCGCAGGTCGTGCTGGCCGTCACCGCGCTGGGCGACCTGGGGGGCGGCCCGCCGCTGACCCGCTCCGGCGCGCGCCCGGGCGACGTGGTGGCGGTACGGGGCCGGCTCGGGTTCGCCTCGGCCGGGCTGGAGCTGCTGACCCGGGGCATCGACGGGCCCGCGGAGCTGCTCGACGCCCACCGCCGCCCCCGCCCGCCCTACGAGGCGGGCCCCCAGGCGCGGGCGCTGGGCGCGACGGCCCTGGTGGACGTCAGCGACGGGCTGGTGCAGGACCTCGGTCACATCGCGGCCGCCTCCGGGGTGCGCGTCGAACTGGACGGCGCGGCGCTGCCGGTCCCCGAGTCGTTCGGCCCGAACGGGCTGCGCCACGTGCTCACCGGTGGGGACGACCACGCCTTCGCCGGCACCTTTCCTCCGGAGGTCGCCCTGCCCCCGGAGTGGTCCGTCGTGGGCCGGGTGACGGCCGGCGGACCCGCCGGGGTGCTGGTCGACGGGCGCCCCCCCGGGGCCGGCGGATGGGACCACTTCCGCTCCTGAAACCGCCCCTGAAACGGCCCGTCCCGGTGCCGTCAAAGATCACCCCACGGCTTTAACGCTCCTGTGGGCGTGCTTGGTCGCCCTTTGATATACCTTCCTGTGACCGAAGAGGACGGAATGGGACGACACACCAAGCCACCCGAGGGCGAGGACGCCCTCGACGAAGGGCTCCGGCCGGAACCTCCGGGGCGCAACTGGGCCAAGATGCTCGTCTCGCTGCCACTGCTGCCGATGGTGGCGCTGGTGATCGCCATCGGGGTCGTCTCCTACGCGTGGGGCACCTCGCAGATCTCCCTCAACTTCGCGGGCGGGCCGCCGCAGCGGCAGCAGCCGCAGGCCGACTCGCGGGACAGCCTCACGGGAGGGCCGCCCGGCGAGGCGACCGCCCGCCAGCGCGGACGCGGCGTGCTGATCGCCTTCCGCACCGTCCGGCGCACGCCGGGCGGCTTCACCGGGGCCGTCACCGTCACCAACCGCTCCGGCCGGCCGATCAGGGGCTGGCTGCTGGGCTTCAAGTTCCCCCGGGCGCGGGTGCTGACCATCGACAACTCCACGGTGGTCAGGAAGGGCACGGTCACCTGGGTGCGCAACGTCGCCGCGACACCCGTCCTGCCCGCCGGCGCCTCGGTCCGGCTCACGTTCACCGCCGACGGCACCCTCTCCCGCCCGTCGGCCTGCAAGTTCAACAAGGCCGACTGCCGACTGGTGTGATCGTCCGGCGCGGTCGGGGCGCGGTTAGGGTGACCGCATGACGCAGAACCCCTCGGCCCCCGCCCGCGTGCTCACCGTCGCCGGATCCGACTCCGGGGGAGGCGCCGGCATCCAGGCGGACCTCAAGACGATGCTGGCCCTCGGCGTGCACGGCATGAGCGTCATCGCTGCCGTCACCGCGCAGAACTCGGTGGGCGTGCAGGGCTATTGGGAGTTGCCGCCGGAGGCGGTGCGCGCCCAGTTGGACTCGGTGCTGTCCGACATCGGCGCGCAGGCGGTCAAGACCGGGATGCTGGCCTCCCCGGTGCTCGTGGAGACGGTCGCCGAGGTGCTGGCGGGGCTGTCGGCCCCCGTCGTGGTCGACCCGGTGGGCGTCTCCAAGCACGGCGACACCCTGCTCGAACCCGAGGCGGTGCACGCCATGCGCACCGTCCTGCTGCCCGTGGCCACCGTCGCCACCCCCAACCTGTGGGAGGTCGAGCAGCTCACCGGGGTCAAGGTGATCGACGAGCGGGGCCTGCGCGAGGCCGCCGAGGCAGTCCGGGCGCTGGGCCCCCGCTGGGCGTTGATCAAGGGCGGTCACCTGCCCGGCGAGCCCGCCGACCTGTTGTTCGACGGCGAGCGCGAGTACCGGTTCACCGCGCCCCGGCACGACAACCGGCACTCCCACGGCACCGGGTGCACGCTCGCCTCGGCGATCGCCTCCCATCTGGCGCTGGGAGAGGAGGTGCCCGAGGCGGTCCGGCTGGCCAAGGAGTACGTCACCGGGGCCATCGCGGCGGGCTTCCCGCTGGGCGCGGGCATCGGCCCGGTCGACCACGGCTGGCGGATCCGGGGCTGAACGCCAGTCAAACCAGGAAAAGGGTAAAGAATCCGGGCAACCACTTGCCCTTTTGGGTAAAACCGAAACATGCTTCTGGGGTGGCCTAAATCTTCTAGGCCCCTGGAGGTTCCCATCATGGCGATCCAAGCGCCGAACCATCACCTACAGGCCCTGGCCGGCCGGCTGTGCAGCGAAGGCCTGTACGCCCGCCTCGACGAGCCGATCGGCGGGCCGCCGACCCTGCACGTCCTCAACCCCGACGTTCCCGCCGCCGAGGAGCACGTGATCGTCGAGGGTGTGACCGACGACGCCTGGTTCTGGTGGGCCTGGGCCGAGCGCATCGCCCCCGCGGGCGACCTCGACGACGCCGTCTCCGGCATCCGCCGCGTGCTCGGCGCCGCCGCCTGACCTCTCTCCCGGGGGCTCCTCCCGCCCCCGGCGATGCCCCGGCCGGAATTCCCCACATTCCCCTTGCCCGGCCGGGGCATCGCCATCTCTCCGGACACCCCGGACGCCCGGCGCCGCGTCACTCGATCCCGATGAGCAGCGGGTGGCGCTGGCCGCCCTCGTAGCTGACCGGCTCGACATCGGGCCGCGTCGCTCGCAGGTGCCGCTCCAACAGCCCGGCGAGCCCCTCCGGGGCCCCGGCGCCGGGGATCAGCGTGACCAACTCGCCGCCGCCCGGCAGCATCCGGTCCAGCACCAGACGGGCGACCTCGGCCACGTCGGCCCCGATCACCGCGACGTCGCCCTCGATCAGCCCCAGCACGTCACCCTCCCGGCAGATGCCGACACTGGTGAAGCCCTCGCCCTCGGCGATCTGCAGATGACCGAACCGGGTGGCGCCCGCCGCGCGCGTCATCGCGATCACGTCCTCGTCGAACCGACGCAGCGGATCGTGCACCGCCAGCGCCGCCAACCCCTGCACCGACGCCCGGGTCGGCACCACCGCGATCCGCACGCCGCTGTCCCGGGCCCGTTCGGCCGCCGCCTCGGCCGGGGCCAGCACCTCGGGCTCGTTCGGCAGCACCGCCACCTCGTCGCCCGCCGCCAGCATCGCCTCGACCAGGACGGCGATCGGCGGCACCCGGCCCGGTTCCCGCCGCACCACACGGGCCCCGGCGCCCTCGAACAGCGCGGCCAGCCCGTCCGCCGCCGTCACCGCCACCACGCCCCGCCCCGTGCACGGCGCCTGCGGGCCCCCGGCCGCGTGCAGGTACGTCACCCGGATCCGGTACGGCCGGCCCGCCGTCAGACCCGCCTCGATCGCCGCGCCCGCGTCCCCGGTGTGCACGTGGACGTTCCACAACCCGTCGCCGCCGACCACCACCAGCGAGTCCCCGAGCCCGTCCAGGGTCTCCCGCAGCGTCGGCACGGCCCCGTCCGGCGCGTCGAGCAGGTACATCACCTCGTAGCCGGGAGCGGTCGCCGGGGCCTCCTCCGGCACCCTCGGCGGGCCCTCCGGCGCGGGCACCTCGTACCGCTCGGGGAACTCCTCGGTGATCACCGCGGCGAGCGTGTCGAGCACCACGCACAGCCCGGCCGCGCCGGCGTCCACCACCCCGTTGCGGGCCAGCACGTCCAACTGCCCGGTGGTCGCCCGCAGCGCGCGGCGCGCCCCCTCGGCCGCGGCCCGCGCGACCTCGGGCAGCGCGAACCCGTCGGAGCCCGGCCCCGAGGCGCCGGCCGCCGCCGACGCCGCGTCCAGCACGCTGAGGATCGTCCCCTCGACCGGGTGCTCGACCGCCGCGCGGGCCAGCGCCGAGGCGTGGCCGAGCGCCTCCCGCAGCACGTCCCCGGACGCCTCGACCGGGCCGAGGATCTCCGCCAGTCCGCGCAGCACCTGACTGAGGATGACCCCCGAGTTGCCCCGCGCCCCCAGCAGCGCGCCCTGCGCCAACGTCCGCCAGATCCGCCCGGTGTCGGCGTCCGGCGGAAGCTCCCGCACCGGCTCGGCCGCCGCCAGCACGGTCAGGTGCAGATTGGTGCCGGTGTCGCCGTCCGGAACGGGGAAGACGTTCAGCGCGTCGATCTCCACGCGGGTGCGGCCCAGCGCCTCCGCGGCGAGCCCGCACCACCGCCGTACCGCCGCCGCGTCCAGGACGTCACGGCCACCTTCGCCCACGCCACCCTCCCGTCGCCCGAGGGTAGTGTCCCTCCCGCAGGCCGCACGGCGTGGTGTGCCCTTCTCTCGCGGACTGATTCGCGCACCCCAGCGCGGGTCGGCTACCCTGGCTGAGCACGCCCCACAGGGGCGTCATCGGCGAGCGCCCGATCCGGGCGCCCACAGAGCATCGACACCCACTTGGAGTTTCCCGTGGCTTCCGTTTGCGACGTCTGCGGCAAGGGACCCGGATTCGGCATGAGCGTCTCCCACTCGCACCGCCGCACCCCGCGCCGCTGGAACCCCAACATCCAGCGCGTGCGCGCCGTGGTCAACGGGGCGACCAAGCGCATCAACGCCTGCACCTCCTGCATCAAGGCGGGCAAGGTCACCCGGCCGACCGTCTGAGGTCCCTCCGCAGGGCATCGATCCGGCCCACCGGCCCTTCGCCGGTGGGCCCGTTCGCGTTCGGCGGCCTCGCCGGAACGTCCGCCGCCCGCGCGTCCGTCGGTGGCGCGCGATAGAAAGTAGAGCGTGGCGAAACTCGACGAGCCGTTGCGCAACCTGCTGGGCGACAAGACGGCCAAGGTGCTGGCGGCCGGCCTCGACCTGCGCACGGCCGGCGACCTGCTGCGCCACTACCCCCGCCGGTACGCCCAGCGCGGCGACCTGACCGATCTGGCCGGCCTGCAGGACGGCGAGCACGTGACCGTCATGGCCGAGGTCACCAAGGTCCAGGGCCGCAGCATCTCCAAGGCCCCCGGCTACCTGCTGGAGGTCACCGTCACCGACGGACGCGGCGACCTCAAGCTCACCTTCTTCGGCCGCAAGGGCTCCTACCGCGCCGAGAAGGAGCTGTCGCCCGGCACCCGGGGCCTGTTCTCCGGCAAGGTCACCAGCTACCGGCCCCGCGGCGGCCGGGTGCAGCGCCAGCTCACCCATCCCGAGTTCCGGCCCGTCAAGGGCGCGGCCGCGGGCGTGGAGGCCAAGGAGTTCGCCGAGGAGATCATCCCCATCTACCCGGCCACCAAGGGCCTGGAGTCCTGGAAGATCGAGGACTGCGTCGCCCTCGTCCTCGACGCGCTCGACCTCGGCCCCGACCCCATGCCGGAGCTCACCCTCAAGCGCCACGGCTTCATCGACCTCGCGGACGCCCTCCGTGGCATCCACCGCCCCCGCGACTGGGCCGAACTCGACCGCGCCCGCCGCCGCCTCAAGTGGGACGAGGCCTTCATCCTCCAGATCGCCCTCGCCCAGCGCCGCCTGGCGGCCGGCGCCCTGCCCGCCACCGCCCGCCCCCGCATCGAGGGCGGCCTCCTCGACGCCTTCGACGCCGCCCTGCCGTTCACGCTCACCCAGGGCCAGCTCGACGTCGGCGCGGAGATCGCCGAGGACCTCTCCCTCCAACACCCCATGCACCGCCTCCTCCAAGGAGACGTCGGCGCGGGCAAGACGATCATCGCCTTGCGGGCGATGCTGCAGGTGGTCGACGGGGGAGGGCAGGCGGTGCTGCTGGCGCCCACCGAGGTGCTCGCCCAGCAGCACCACCGGTCGATCACCGGGATGCTGGGGCCGCTGGCCCAGGCGGGGCAGATCGGGGGGGCCGAGCACGCGACCCGGGTCGTCCTCCTCACCGGGTCGCAGGGGGCCAAGGCGCGGCGGGAGTCGCTGCTGGAGGCGGCCTCCGGGGCGGCGGGGATCGTGGTGGGGACGCACGCCCTGCTCGAGGAGCACGTGCAGTTCGCCGATCTCGGGCTGGTCGTGGTCGACGAGCAGCACCGGTTCGGGGTCGAGCAGCGGGACGCGCTCCGGGAGAAGGTCAACGGCGGCCGGCCGCACGTGCTGGTGATGACCGCCACGCCGATCCCCCGCACGGTGGCGATGACGGTGTTCGGCGATCTGGAGACCTCCACGCTGTCGCAGCTCCCCGCCGGACGCGCCGAGATCCGGACCCACGTGGTCCCGCCGGAGCGCCCCGCCTTCCTGGCGCGCACCTGGGAGCGCATCCGCGAGGAGGCCGCCCAGGGGCGGCGCACGTACATCGTGTGCCCCCGCATCGGCGCGCAGGAGGGCGACGAGGAGGGCCTGCCCGCCCCGGCCGACGAGGAGGGCGCGCGGCGCGCGCCGCTGGCCGTCCTCGACCTGCTGCCGCTGCTGGAGGACGAGCTGCTCCGGGGCCTGCGCATCGGCGTCCTGCACGGCAGGCTCCACCCCGACGAGAAGGAGGCGGTGATGCGTCGGTTCGCCGGCGGTGAGCTGGACGTGCTGTTGGCCACCACGGTGATCGAGGTCGGGGTGGACGTGCCGGAGGCGACCGTGATGGTGATCATGGACGCCGAGCGGTTCGGGGTGTCCCAGCTCCACCAGCTCCGCGGCCGGGTCGGCCGGGGCTCGCTGCCCGGCCTGTGCCTGTTGGTCACCGACGCCGAGGCCGAGAGCAGGGCACGCGAACGGCTCGACGCGGTGGCCGCCACGACCGACGGGTTCGCGCTGTCCCGACTGGACCTCCAACAACGCCGGGAGGGCGATGTGCTGGGGGCCACCCAGGCGGGCCGGGCCTCGAGCCTCCGGCTGCTCACCCTGCTCAAGGACGAGGATCTCATCCGCGCCGCCCGGGAGGAGGCCACCGTCCTGGTGGACGCCGACCCCGAGCTGGAGGGCAGCCCCGGCCTGGCCGCCGAGCTGGCCGCCCTGCTCGACGAGGAACGCGCCGGCTACCTGGAGAAGACGTGACGAGGGTCATCGCGGGGTCGGCCGGCGGGCGTCGCCTGGCGGTGCCCACCGGCCGGGACACCCGCCCCACCAGCGACCGGGCCCGCGAGGGCCTGTTCTCCACGGTGGGCGCGCTGCTGGGCCCGCTCGACGGGCTCCGCGCCGCCGACCTGTTCGCCGGGTCGGGGGCGGTGGGACTCGAGGCCCTGTCCCGGGGCGCCGCGCACGCCCTCCTCGTCGAGTCGCATCCCCGCGCGGCCAAGGTGATCAGGCAGAACATCGCGACCCTGGGGCTCCCCGGGGCCGAGCTGGTCGCCGACCGGGCCGAACGCCTCGTCCGGCGCCCCCCCGCCGCACCGTACGACCTGATCTTCCTCGACCCGCCGTACGCGCTGGCGGACGACGCCGTGACCGGCCTGCTGGAGGCGCTGCGCGACCACGGATGGGCCGCGCCGGACGCCCTGGTCGCCGTGGAGCGCGCGGCCCGCGGCCCCGCCCTGCGCTGGCCCGACGGATACGCCCCCGAGCGCGACCGCCGCTATGGCGAGGCGGTCTTCTGGTACGGCCGCGCGACGGGCGGAAAGCCCTGACGGGCCCCTCACCGGGCACAACGGGTATGCCGGGCGCGGGCCGCGGAGGGCGGGTTTGGTACCGTCGCGCCGCGGATCGTCCCTCGGGGGAACGGGTGGACGAGGTCCGGCCGAGGGAAGGGAACTGCTCGTGCGCCGTGTCGTCTGTCCGGGGTCGTTCGACCCTGTCACCAACGGGCACCTCGACATCATCAGCCGGGCCGCCGGTCTGTACGACGAGGTGGTCGTCGCTGTGCTGATCAACGTCTCCAAGTCCAGCCTGTTCACGGTGGACGAGCGCGTGGACATGATGCGCGAGGTCACCAGGGAGTACGGCAACGTCAAGGTCGACAAGTTCCACGGGCTGACCGTGGACTACTGCAAGGAGCACCGCATCCCGGTGATCGTGCGGGGGCTGCGCGCGGTCAGCGACTTCGACTACGAGCTGCAGATCGCTCAGATGAACCACCGGATGTCCGGGGTGGAGACCCTGTTCATGGCCACCAACCCCCTGTACGCCTTCCTGTCGTCCAGCCTGATGAAGGAGGTCGTCAAGTACGGCGGCGACATCTCCGGGCTGGTCCCCGAGGTGATCCACCGCCGGTTGGTGGAGCGCCTGCGGGAGAGCTGAGTCGCGTCCCGTCCCCCCGGTCGGATAACCTTGTCAGTCGGCGCATCGGCCACCAACCGACGACCGTGATCCACCATGTCCCACGAAAGCAGGAAAGCCCTGACCCGCATCGATCCGCGTGCCCCGCTCGTGCTCGATCTACGAGCCCTGAACCGGCGCCCGGGATCGATGCGCGAGCTGACCAGCACCGTGCCGGCCCCGGCGGATCTCGGCACGGAGATGGTCGGTGTCCCCGAGGGCGCGGACATCGAGCTGGATCTTCGGCTGGAGTCCGTCCTGGAGGGCGTGCTCGTCACGGGCACGGCGCGGATGCCCCTCACCGGGGAGTGCGCGCGCTGTCTGGACCCGCTCGAGGACTCCTTCGACGCGGAGTTCCAGGAGTTGTACGTCTACACCGACACCCGCTCCGGCGTGGAGGCCGGTGAGGACGAGCGCCGGGTCGAGGACGATCTGATCGACCTCGAGCCGGTGCTGAGGGACACGGTGGTGCTCGCGCTGCCGCTGTCCCCACTGTGCCGGGACGACTGTCCCGGCCTGTGCCCCGACTGTGGGGTGCGGCTGGCTGATGCCGGACCGGACCATCACCACGACGTCGTCGACCCGAGGTGGGCGGCGTTGCAGGGCCTGACCGACCTACGAGACGGAAAGCAGGAGGGCTGAAGTGGCCGTCCCCAAGCGGAAGAAGTCGCGCAGCAACACGCGGCACCGGCGTTCGCAGTGGAAGGCCACCGCGCCGAACCTGGTCGCCTGCCCGCAGTGCCGCGAGCCGAAGCTCCAGCACGTGGCCTGCGAGAGCTGCGGCACCTACAACCGCCGTCAGGTCCTGCCCCAGCAGGGCTGACGCGGTGACGTCCGGGGGTCGGTCGCCCGACGCGACCGCCCCCGTGCACGGCTTCCCGGCGTTCCACGAGGATCACGCCGGGGATCTCCGCACCCGTACCACTCGACCGTAGCGACCGCCGGGCGAGGGCGACGGTGAGGCGACCGAGCCGAGCCGGCCCGACAGGGTGGCGCCCGAGGCCGTGGTGTACGCCGGGGAACGTTCTCCGGCGCGCACCTCGTCTTCGCGGAACCTCCCCTCGCGGAACGGTGCGCCGTCGGCGCCGACGGTGTTCGCGGCCGTTCCGTCACATGCACGGCGGGCATCCGATCGTCTGCGATCGTCCGCGAGGAGGACTCCGTGACTGCAAAGGCGGCACCGGGCCCCGCACCCGACCGCGCCGAACTGGAGCGAGCCCTGGGCGTCACGATCGACGCCGCGCTGCTGGAACGCGCGCTCACGCACCGTTCGTACGCCTACGAGAACGGCGGCCTGCCCACCAACGAGCGCCTGGAGTTCCTGGGCGACTCGGTGCTGGGTCTGGTCGTCACCGACACGCTGTTCCGCAGCCACCCGGACCTGCCCGAGGGGCAACTGGCCAAGCTGCGCGCGGCGGTGGTCAACATGCGGGCGCTGGCCGGCGTGGCCCGGTCGCTGGGCGCGGGCGCGCACATCCGGTTGGGCCGGGGCGAGGAGGGCACCGGCGGCCGGGACAAGTCCTCGATCCTGGCCGACACGCTGGAGGCCCTGATCGGCGCCGTCTACCTCGACCGCGGGCTGGACGAGGCGGCCCGGCTCGTGCACCGGCTGTTCGATGGGCTGATCGACCGTTCGGCGAGCCTCGGCGCGGGCCTGGACTGGAAGACCTCGCTGCAGGAGCTCACCGCCATGGAGGACCTGGGCGTCCCCGAGTACCACGTGGCCGAGAGCGGGCCCGACCACCAGAAGACGTTCCGGGCCACCGTGCGGGTCGGCGGCGAGACCTACGGGTCGGGCGAGGGCCGCAGCAAGAAGGAGGCCGAGCAGCACGCCGCCGAGGCCACCTGGCACGCGATCCGCGATGCGGCCACCGAGCGCGAGGCGAGGCCCGAGGACGCGCAGCCGGTGCAGGAGCACGGGGGCTGACATGCCCGAGCTTCCCGAGGTGGAGGTCGTCCGCCGGGGGCTGGACCGGTGGGTGAGCGGCCGCACCATCGCCTCCGCCGAGGTGCTGCACCCGAGGGCGGTCCGCCGTCACGTCGGCGGCGCCGAGGACTTCACGGGCCGCCTGAACGCCCGTACGATCGCCTCCGCCCGCCGCCGGGGCAAGTACCTGTGGCTGCCCCTGGCGGACGGCGAGGGCGCGATCCTGGCCCATCTGGGCATGAGCGGGCAGCTCCTCGTGGGCGATCCCGAGCGGGACCCGGAGACGCATCTGCGGGTCCGGGTCGCCTTCACCGACGGGGGCCACGACATGCGCTTCGTGGACCAGCGGACGTTCGGCCACGTCATGGTCGCCGAGCTGGTCCCCGACGCGTTCGCCCCGAAGGACGCCCCGGAGGACGAGGCGACGGTGCCCGAGCCGGTGGCGCACATCGCGCCCGATCCGCTCGAGGAGGCGTTCGACGACGAGGGGTTCTACCGCGCGCTGCGGCGCAGGCGCACGGGGATCAAGCGGGCGCTGCTCGACCAGTCGTTGATCAGCGGCGTCGGCAACATCTACGCGGACGAGGCGCTGTGGCGGGCGCGGCTGCACTGGGCCCGCGCCACGGAGAACCTCACCCGCGCCGAGGTGACGCGCGTGCTGGAGGGGGCCCGTGCGGTCATGGGGGCGGCGCTCGCCGTCGGCGGCACCTCGTTCGACAGCCTGTACGTCAACGTCAACGGGGAGAGCGGCTACTTCGAGCGCTCCCTGGAGGCCTACGGGAGACGGGACGAGCCGTGCCGGCGCTGCGGCGCCCCGATCCGCCGCGACGTGTTCATGAACCGTTCCTCCTACAGTTGCCCGCGTTGCCAGCCCCGCCCGCGCAACCCCCGGCTCTGAGCCGCGGCGTCGTCGTTCCCTACGATCGTGCCGTGGAGGACAACGATCCGGTACGGCTGACGGCCTGGGTGCGCGGAAGCGTGCAGGGCGTGGGTTTCCGCTGGTGGGTGCGGGCGCGGGCGCTCGAACTCGGCCTGGTGGGCTCGGCGACCAACCTGGCCGACGGCCGGGTGGAGGTGGTGGCCGAGGGCTCCCGCGCGGCGTGTGAGAGACTGCTGGAACTGCTGCGCGGGCCGGGGACGCCTGGAACGGTCTCCGGGGTCGCGGAACGATGGTCCGCTCCGCGTGGCGGGCAGGCCGGTTTCGTCGAACGGTGACGGGTAGGGGAAACCGGTTTGCACCTGCTAAACTTGGGACGACAGGTTGTTACCGGCCCGTGATGTCCGTCTTGACCGACACCCCGGCCGGTGCGACTCTAGATGATACGCGCACCGTAATGAGATGTTCTTTCGGGCGCGATTCCTGCTGGTTACTCAGCGCGGAGGACCTTTAGTCATGGCGAAGGCTCTACTCGGCCACGTCGGCGGTCCCGACCCCCGGATGGTCGCGGAGATGCGGCGCCTTCAGCAGCGCGTACGTGATCTGGAGGCCGAGCTCGTCCGGCTTCAGACGGAGAACGACGCACTGTCCGCGGAGGCTCACGAGGACGTACTGGCACTCGGAGTGAAGGACCGTGAACCGGCACTGACCTGACGGTGCCGCCACACCAGGGACGTCGGACGGTCGGCGTCCCTTTGTTCTGCCCTTTTCGCTCCGTGACGCCTTGGGCGCGCGGGCGCGGGGCCTTAGCGGCATACCCTTCATGACCTGGCCATTCTCGGGACGACCGGCGTTCATCCGGGCGTACCCGGCACATGGGGAACCGCCCGGCGTCGCGTGAATCACCTGCGCGCGGCGACCCGGGCGGTATCGTTCGCACTGGTCGGGCGGCGGGCCGGGGCATCCGCGGCGCGTCGCGGTCCCCCGAGGAGGGCAGGGAGAGTCCGCGCGTGTATCTCAAGAATCTGACGCTGCGCGGCTTCAAGTCCTTCGCGTCCTCGACGACCCTGCGCTTCGAGCCCGGCATCACCTGCGTGGTGGGGCCCAACGGGTCTGGCAAGTCCAACGTGGTCGACGCCCTCGCCTGGGTGATGGGCGAGCAGGGCGCCAAGTCGCTGCGCGGCGGCAAGATGGAGGACGTCATCTTCGCCGGCACCGCGAGCCGCCCCCCGCTGGGGCGCGCCGAGGTGGTGCTGACCATCGACAACTCCGACGGCGCGCTGCCGATCGACTACTCCGAGGTCACCATCAGCCGGCTGATGTTCCGGTCGGGGCAGAGCGAGTACGCCATCAACGGCGACGCCTGCCGGCTGCTGGACGTGCAGGAGCTGCTGTCGGACTCCGGCATCGGCCGCGAGATGCACGTGATCATCGGCCAGGGCATGCTGGACCAGGCGCTCAACTCCGGCCCCGACGGGCGGCGCGCGGTGATCGAGGAGGCCGCCGGGGTCCTCAAGCACCGCAAGCGCAAGGAGAAGGCGCTGCGCAAGCTGGACGCGATGCAGGCCAACCTGACCCGCGTCCAGGACCTCACCGGCGAGCTGCGCCGGCAGCTCAAGCCGCTGGGCCGGCAGGCCGAGATCGCCCGCAAGGCGGCGGTGATCCAGGCCGAGCTGCGCGACGCGAGGGCGCGCCTGCTCGCCGACGATCTGGTCACCCTGCGCACCCGGCTGGAGCAGGAGGCCGCCGACGAGGCCGCCGTGCGACGCCGCCGGGCCGAGGTCGAGCGGTCCCTGGCCGCCGCCCAGGAGCGGGAGGCCGTCCTGGAGGCCGAGGAGCAGGCCGCCGCGCCGCTGCTGGCCCGGGCGCAGGACACCTGGTTCCGGCTCTCGTCCCTGAAGGAGCGGCTGCGCGGCGTGGCCGACCTGGCCGCCGAACGGCACCGCAACGCCTCCGAGGACGAGGGCGAGGAACGGCGCGGCCGCGACCCCGACGACATGGAGCGCGAGGCCGCGGCGATCCGCGAGCAGGAGGACCTGCTGCGCGCCGCCCTGGAGGAGGCCCAGGAGGGCCTGTCCGTCACCGTCGAGACCCGCGCCGAGGCCGAGGACGCCCTCCGCGAGGAGGAACGCCGCCTCCAGGCCGCCGCGCGGGCCGCCGCCGACCGCCGCGAGGGCCTGGCCCGGCTGCGCGGCCGGGTCGAGGCGCTGCGCAGCAAGGCCCAGGCGGGGGAGTCGGAGATCGGCCGCCTCGCCGAGGCCCGCGCCGAGGCCGAGGAGCGCGCCGAGGCCGCCCGGGCCGAGTTCGAGGCGTACGACGCCGAGGTCGCCGAGGATCCGGAGCTGCTCGCCGAGCACGCGACGGCGCAGGAGGCCCTGGCCGCGGCCAAGGAGACGGTCGAGAACGCCCGGGCCGCCGAGGACGGTCCCCGCCGGGCGCTCAGGGCCGCCCGCGAGGCCGTCGCCGCGGCCCGCGCCGCCGACCGGGCCGCGCAGCAGGAGGCCACCGCCCTCGGGGCCCGGATCGAGGCGCTGGAGTTGACCCTCGGCAGCGCCGCCGACGGGGGCGAGGCGCTGCTGTCGTCCGGCCTGGACGGCGTGCTGGGCACCGTCGCGTCCCTGCTGACCGTGGAGCCCGGCTACGAGACGGCGATCGCCGCCGCGCTGGGCGACGCCGCGCAGGCCGTCGCCGTCGGCTCGCTGGACACCGCCCGCGACGCCCTGGCCATGCTCCGCGAACGCGACGCGGGACGCGCCGGAATGGTCGTCGGCGACGGACCCGCCGTGGGACTGCCCGCCTTCCCCGGGGTCCGGTTCGCCGCCGACGTGATCTCCGCCCCCGACTCCGTGCGTCCCGCGCTGCGGCACCTGCTGCGCGGCGTGGCCGTGGTGGAGGATCTCGACGCCGCCGCCGACCTGGTACGACGCGAGCCGACGCTGCGGGCCGTGACCCGCGCCGGCGACCTGCTGGGGGCCCACTGGGCCCAGGGCGGCGGTGAGGGCGGCGCCCTGGGGCTGCTCCAGATGCGCGCCACCCTCGACGAGGCCGTCGAGGCCCTCGGGGTCAGCCGTTCCCGCGCGGAGGAGGCGGCGTCCGCGCTGGAGGCCGCCGCCGAGGCCGAACAGCAGGCGCAAGCCGCCCTCGAGGGCGCCCAGACCGCCGTCCACCAGGCCCAGAACGGTGTCAACCAGGCCCAGTCGGTGCTCGACCGGGCACGCGGCAGGATGCGCGAGTTCGAGGCGAGGGCCGCCCAGGAGGCCAAGCAGGCCGCCCGGCTGGAGGCCGGGGTGCGGGCCGCCCGGGGCGAGGTGGAGCGGCTGACCAAGGCCCTGGACGCCGCCACCGACGCCCGTGAGCACGACCTGCGGGCCCTGGCGGAGCTGGAGGCCCGGCACGCCGAGGCGGAGGCGGCGGCCGAGGTCGCCGACGACCTCGGCGACGACACCGAGACCCGGGAGCACCTCGCCGAACGGGTCCGACAGGCGCGGGCGGCCGAGATGGAGGCGCGGCTGACGGTCCGTACCGCCGAGGAGCGCGTGCAGGCCATCGCCGGGCGGGCCGACGCCCTGGAGCACGGCGCCCGTCGCGAGCGCGAGGAACGCGCCAGGGCCACCGCCCGCCGCGCCCGCCGGAGGCGGCAGGCCGCGACCGCACGGGCGGTGCTGCTCGGATCCGAGACGTCCCTGGAGCGGATCGAGGTGTCGCTGGTCGCCGCCGTGGCCGGGCGGGAGGCCGCCGAGCGGGCCAAGGCCGACCGCGAGGCCGAGCTGAAGGTCGTGCGCGGCCAGGTCCGCGAGCTGTCCTCCCGACTGGAGAAGCTGGTCAACGTCGTCCACGGCAACGAGGTCGCCCGCGCCGAGCAGCGGCTCCGGCTGGAGCAGTTGGAGGAGCGGGCGATGGAGGAGATGGGTCTGGAGGTCGCGACCCTGGTCGCCGAGTACGGCCCCGACCAGCCCGTGCCGCCCGGCCCCGACGCCGCCGAGGACGCCGGCCCGGAGCCGTTCGACCGGGCCGTCGTGGAGAAGCGGGCCAAGGCCGCCGAGCGGAAGATGAGCCAGCTCGGCAAGGTCAACCCGCTGGCGCTGGAGGAGTTCGCCGCCCTGGAGGAGCGGCACGCGTTCCTGACGTCGCAGTTGGAGGACCTCAAGAAGACCCGGCGGGACCTGCTCGACATCGTCAAGGAGGTCGACGACCGGGTCCAGCAGGTGTTCGCGGCGGCGTTCGCCGACACGGCCCGGGAGTTCGAGCGGATCTTCACCCGGCTGTTCCCGGGCGGCGACGGGCGGCTGATCCTCACCCAGCCCGACGACATGCTCGCGACGGGTGTCGAGGTCGAGGCGCGTCCGCCGGGCAAGAAGGTCAAGCGGCTGTCGCTGCTGTCCGGCGGCGAGCGCTCCCTGGTCGCGATCGCCATCCTGGTCGCGGTGTTCAAGGCCCGCCCCTCGCCGTTCTACGTGCTCGACGAGGTGGAGGCGGCGTTGGACGACACCAACACCCAACGGCTGCTGGGCATCCTGGAGGAGCTCCGGGAGTCCTCCCAGTTGATCATCATCACCCACCAGAAGCGCACCATGGAGGGCGCCGACGCGCTGTACGGCGTCAGCATGCGCGGCGACGGCGTCACCCAGGTGATCAGCCAGCGGATGCGGGAGCGCGAGCGGGAGCCCGTCTGACCGCCCTCTTGGCGGAGACATGGCGGGGCTTCTGGAACACTGGTGGGCGCTATGGAACCTGTGATCCTCATCATCGCGCTGGCCGTGCTCGCCGTCGTGGTCGGCGGCGTGCTCCTGCTGAGGCCCGGTCGCCGTGCCGCCCGTCCGCCCGTTCCGCCGCCCCCGGAGCAGCGGGCGACCCCGGGGGGCGCCACCTCCGTCCTGGAGGAGGAACGGACGGCGCCCACGCTCGAACGGGCGCCCCCGGTCGAGGAGAAGGCGCCGCCCAAGCCCGAGATCGAGGTCCCGCCGCCGTCGGCGGGACGCCTGGTCCGGCTGCGGGCCAGGCTGGCGCGCTCGCAGAACGCGCTCGGCAAGACGCTGCTGGGGCTGCTGTCGCGGGACACCCTCGACGACGACGCCTGGGACGAGATCGAGGACACCCTGATCGGCGCCGACATCGGCGTGACGGTGTCCCGGGAGATCACCGAGGCGCTGCGGACGCGCGTCCAGGTGCTGGGCGCGCGCACCCCCGCCGAGGTGCGCGCCCTGCTGAAGGAGGAGCTGGTCAAGCAGGTCACCGCCGGCTTCGACGAGGCCGCCGACCGGGTGCTTCGGACGGCCCCGCACGGCACCCGGCCCGCGGTGGTGCTGGTCGTCGGGGTCAACGGCACCGGCAAGACCACCACCTGCGGCAAGCTGGCCCGGGTCCTGGTGGGCGACGGCCGCAGCGTCGTGCTGGGCGCCGCCGACACGTTCCGCGCCGCCGCCGCCGACCAGTTGGAGACCTGGGGGAGCCGCGTCGGGGCGCAGGTGGTCCGCAAGGACGAGGGCGCCGACCCGGCCAGCGTCGCGTTCGACGCGGTCAAGCAGGGTGTGGACGGCAAGGTGGACACGGTGATCGTGGACACCGCCGGCCGGCTGCACACCAAGACCGGGCTGATGGACGAGCTCGGCAAGGTCAAGCGGGTGGTGGAGAAGCAGGCCGCGGTGGACGAGGTGCTGCTGGTGCTGGACGCCACCACCGGGCAGAACGGCATGCAGCAGGCCCGGGTGTTCGCCGAGGTCGTCAACGTGACCGGCATCGTGCTCACCAAGCTGGACGGCACCGCCAAGGGCGGCATCGTGATCCAGGTGCAGCGGGAGCTGGGCGTGCCGGTGAAGCTGGTCGGCCTGGGGGAGGGGCCGGACGATCTGGCCCCGTTCGAGGCCGAGGCCTTCGTGGACGCCATCCTGGGGGACTGAGCCGCCCCTGACGTCCCGTGCGCCCCACGATGCCGATCGTGGGGCGCATTTCCCTTTTCCGGCATGACGAAACGTTGGCAACTCCACATGTCGGACGGGAACCCGGATCGGTTGGAACGCGCCACCGGTGAGGGTTCGGAAACACTTCCGAAACACAGGGCGGCTGGGTTTCACACCCTTGAAACACCTGAGCCGTTCGGGTGAAACCCCCGAGCCGGAACCTCTACGCAGTCAACGTTCCGTGCCGAGGAGGGGCTCTCTCCGAGATGAAGATCGATAGCGGCAATACCGCCTGGTTGCTGGTGAGTACAGCACTCGTCCTGCTCATGACCCCCGGAGTCGCCTTCTTCTACGGCGGCATGAGCCGGGCCAAGAGCGTGCTCAACATGATGATGATGAGCTTCGTCAGCATCGCCGTGGTCGGCATGGTGTGGGCCGTGTACGGCTACTCCCTCGCCTTCACCGACGGCGGCGGGCTGAACGACTTCATCGGCGGCTTCGACGACTGGGGCCTGGTCGGGCTGGAGAACGCGGCCACCCTCGACGACGGGACCGGCATCCCGTCCCTCGTCTTCGTCGCCTTCCAGGCCACCTTCGCCATCATCACCGTCGCCCTGATCAGCGGGGCCATCGCCGACCGCGCCAAGTTCGGCGCCTGGGTGGTCTTCACCCTGATCTGGGTGACCATCGTCTACATCCCGATCGCCCACTGGGTCTGGTTCTTCGGGCCGGAGGACGGCGAGGGCGGCTGGATCGGCGCGGGGATCGGGGCGCTCGACTTCGCCGGCGGCACCGTGGTCCACATCAACGCGGGCGCCGCGGCGCTGGCGCTGGCCCTGGTGCTGGGCAAGCGCAAGGGCTGGCCGCGTGACCCGATGCGGCCGCACAACCTGCCGTTCGTGCTGCTGGGCGCGGCCCTGCTGTGGTTCGGCTGGTTCGGCTTCAACGCCGGCTCGGCGCTGGGCGCCAACGGCACCGCCGCGGTCGCCTTCATCAACACGCTGCTGGCCACCTGCGGCGCGGCCTTCGCCTGGATCGTGGTCGAGAAGATCCGCGACGGCAGCTCCACGACGCTGGGCATCGCCTCCGGCGCGGTCGCCGGTCTGGTCGGCATCACCCCCGCCTGCGCGTTCGTCACCCCGCTCGGCGCCATCGCGCTGGGCCTCGTGGTCGGCGCCGTCTGCGCCTACGCGGTCAGCCTGAAGTACAAGCTCGGCTTCGACGACTCCCTGGACGTCGTCGGCGTCCACATGGTCGGCGGCATCGTCGGCGCCCTGCTGATCGGCATCCTGGCCACCACGGCCGTCAACGAGGCCGGCGCGGACGGTCTGCTGGCCGGCGGCGGCGTCTCGCTGCTCGGCAAGCAGGCGGTGAGCGTGCTCGCCACGCTGGCCTACTCGTTCATCGTCACCCTGATCATCGGCAAGCTCATCGACATGACCATGGGCTTCCGGATCAGCGAGGAGGACGAGGTCGCCGGCATCGACAGCACCGCCCACGCCGAGACCGCCTACGACTTCGGCAGCATCCACGCCGGCGCGGGTGTCGGCGGTACGCTCGCTCCGTCGCCCGCCGCCGACGGCGCCCCCACGAAGGTCGAGGCATAGCCCATGAAGCTGATCACCGCGGTCATCAAGCCGTTCAAGCTGGACGAGGTCAAGGCCGCCCTGGAGACCTTCGGGGTCAAGGGCCTGACCGTCAGCGAGGCCAGCGGCTACGGCCGCCAGAAGGGCCACACCGAGGTCTACCGGGGCGCGGAGTACAAGGTCGACCTGGTGCCCAAGCTGCGGGTCGAGGTGCTGGTGGACGACGCCGACGCCGACGACATCATCGACGTGATCGTCAAGGCCGCGCAGACCGGCAAGATCGGCGACGGCAAGGTCTGGGCCGTCCCGGTCGAGACCGTCATCCGGGTCCGCACCGGAGAGACCGGTCCCGAGGCCCTCTAGGGCCCGGCGATCGGGGGAGTCGAAACACTCGGGGCGTTGAGACTGGTCGGGGCGCCCCGGACCGCGGTCGCGGTCCGGGGCGCCCTTCCGTCTGCGGCAGGGAGCGGATAGTGAACGAGACGGACGGGTTCGCCGAGGCGCGGGCGGCGTTGGCCGAGGCGCGGTCGAGGCGGGCGGCCGAACTGGACCGGCGGCTGGCCGCGTTGCTGGCGGACTCCGGGGCCGACGACGGGGTCGCGCTGGTCGCCGTGGGCAGCCACGGCCGCCGCGAGCTGACCCCCGGGGGAGACCTCGATCTGGTCCTGGTCCACCGGGGTCATGACGACATCGCGGGGATCGCCGACCGCCTCTGGTATCCGATCTGGGACGACGGCCTCCGCCTCGACCATTCGGTGCGGACCGTCGAGGAGGCCCGACAGGTGGCCGCCACCGACCTGAAGGCCGCCTTGGGCCTCGTCGCCGCCCGATGGGTCGCCGGAGATCGCGGCCTCGCCGACGAACTGCGCACGGCGGTGCTGCGCGACTGGCGGTCCGACGCGCGCCGCAGGCTGGGCGAGCTGGCGACGATGACCCGACGGCGCTGGGCCGACAAGGGCGAGGTGGCCTTCCTCCTCGAGCCGGACCTCAAGGACGCCAGGGGAGGGCTCCGCGACGTCCACGTGATGCAGGCGGCCGCGGCCACCTGGATGGCGCCCGGTCCCGGCCCGCGCGTCCGCGAGGCCCACGACGTCCTCCTCGACATCCGGCACGCGCTGCACGAGACCACCGGCCGTGCCGCCGACCGCCTCGTCCTGCAGGAGCACGAGGCCGTCGCGACGGCCCTGGCCCTGCCCGACGGCACCGCCATGCTCCGGACGATCGTCGAGGCCGGCCGCGCCGTCACCTACGCCGCCGACCACCTGTGGCGACACGTCGACCGGTTCTGCGCCGAGGGGCGACGTCCGGTCCGGGTCACCGGATCCCGGGGTCCGGTCGAGCGCCGTCCCGTGGGCGACGGCGCCGTGGAGCACGACGGCGAGGTCGTGCTCGCCCGGAGCGCCGACCTCAGCGACCCGGTGCTGCCGTTGCGGGTTGCGTCCGCCGCCGCCCAGGCGGGCCTGCCGCTCGCCCCCGCGACCGTGGAGCAGCTCGCCGAGGTCCCGCCGATGCCGGTGCCGTGGCCCGCCGAGGCCCGCGACGCCCTCGTCTCGCTGCTGGGCGCCGGGTCCCCGGCGATCGCCGTGTGGGAGGCCCTCGACCAGGCCGGGCTGATCGTTCGGCTGCTGCCCGATTGGGAACGGGTCCGCAACCGGCCGCAGCACAATCCCGTCCACCGCTTCACCGTGGACCGGCACCTGGTGGAGACCGCCGCCGGGGCCGCCGCCCTGACCCGCGACGTCGCCCGCCCCGACCTGCTGCTCGTCGGCGCGCTGCTGCACGACATCGGCAAGGGCCTGTCCGGCGACCACTCGACCACCGGGGCCGTGCTCGCCCGCGAGAACGCCCTGCGCACGGGGTTCGCCGAGGCCGACGCCGACGTGCTCGAACTGGTGGTCCGCAAACACCTGCTGCTGCCCGACACGGCCACCCGACGGGACCTCGACGATCCGGTGACCGTGCAGACGGTCGCCGACGGGGTCTCCGCCGTGCCCGGGCGGGGCCGGGAGGTGCTGGAGATCCTCGCCGCCCTGGCCGTCGCGGACGCGCAGGCCACCGGGCCGGCCGCCTGGGGCTCCTGGAAGGCGGGGTTGATCAGGGAGCTGGTGCGCCGGACCGACACCCTCCTGGCCGGGGGCACCCCTCGCCTGGCCGCACCCGCACCGGCCCCCGAACGGCTCGCCCTCGCCCGCCATGACGGTGCGGCCGTGCGGGTGACCGGTTCGAGGATCACCATCGCCGTCCACGACCGGCCCGGCCTGCTCTGGCGCGCGGCCGGAGTGCTGGCCCTGCACCGCCTCGTGGTGCGGACGGCCCGGGTGTACTCGGCGGCCGAGGCGGGCACGGCCGTGCTCGACTTCACCGCCGTTCCCGAGTACGGCACACCGCCCGACCCGGCGGCGCTGGAGGCCGACCTGCGCCGGATGCTCGCCGACCGCCTGGACGTGGCGGAACGGCTGGAACGCCGCGCGCGGTCGATGCGCGTCCGCCCGGGGATCCCGGTGCCGCCGCCTCGGGTGACGATCGTCGACGACGCCTCCAGCACCGCCACGGTGGTGGAGGTCCGCGCCCACGACAGGCCGGGGCTGCTGTGGCGTATCGGGCGGGCGATCGGCGCCTGCGGTCTCCAGGTGGGCACGGCGCAGGTCGACACCCTGGGTGCGGAGGCGGTCGACGTGTTCTACGTGGTGGACGGAAAGGGCCGCCCGGTGGAGTCCGCGACCGAGCTGTCCTCGCTACGGGAGAGGATCCTCGCGGCGCTGGGCTGACGGCCACGGCGAGCGCTCCGCGGTGCGGCCTCCCGGTGAGCGTTCGCCGCAGGAGGCGTGCGGCCGTCCACCGCGGTGTCCTGAGGGCTCATGGAACGAACGGTTCGGCGTCGCGACCCGGGTCCCTCGACCCCCGGGCGCCCATCGCCCTCCCGCAGATCGCCGCGCCCGCCCCGTCGATCGCGCCGGCCACCTCCGCGGCTCCTCTCCAGCCGGCCGCCCTGCGCAGCGGCACGTCGCCCACCGACGGGCTCCCCGCCCCCTTGGTGGGCGTTCACGCGACCTGGCTGGGCGGCCTCCTCTTCACGGTCACCCTCCTCCTCGCCCGTTCCCGCAGGCGGCCGAACGGCTGAGTCAGCGGCCGTCGAGCAGGGGACGGGCGGGATCCCAGGTGGTGCCGTGCTCGGCGTCATGGCGGCGGCGGGCCATGCCCGACAACGCCTCGAGGACGACGCGGTTGCCGAGGTAGGCGGTGATGTCGGCGTGGTCGTACGGGGGAGCGACCTCCACGACCTCCATGCCGACCACGGGCAGCTCGTAACAGATCCGCCGAACCGAGTCCAGCAGTTGCCGGGCGGACAGACCGCCGGGCTCCGGGGTGCCGGTGCCCGGCGCGTGGCCCGGGTCGCACACGTCGATGTCGACCGACAGGTGGACGCCGTCGCAGTCGTCCACCGCGATCGTGAACGCCTCGGACAGGCAGGTCTCCAGCCCCCGGGCGACGATCTCCGTCATCTCGTACGACCGCATCCGTCGCTCTGCCATCCAGCTCAGCGTCTCCGGCTCGGGCCAGTAGCCCCGCAGCCCGATCTGCAGGAACCGGTCGCCCCGGATCGCGCCCGACTCGATCAATCGCCGCATCGGCTGCCCGTGCCCGTACAGGTGCCCGAACTCGATGTCGCCGGTGTCGGCGTGCGCGTCGAAGTGCAGCATCGACACCCGGCCGAACCCGTGGTGGCGGGCCACGCCCCGGGCGTCGGGCAGCGCCAGCGTGTGGTCCCCGCCCAAGACCAGCGGGATCGCGCCGGACGAGGCGACCGTGTGCACCGCCTCCTCGATGTTGGCGATGCTCGTCTCGATGTCCCCGGAGTAACAGAGCACGTCGCCCGCGTCGTACACGCGCAGGTCCTTGAGGCCGTCCACGCGCAGCGCGAGGCTCGGCCGCGACCCGTCGTGGGCCAGATAGCAGGTCTCGCGCAGCGCCTTGGGGCCGAAACGGGCGCCGGACCGCGCCGAGGTGCCGCCGTCGAACGGCGCGCCCACGATGACGACGTCGGCGTCCGCGAACGACTCCGGATCCGACAGGTCGCAGCGGTCCACGCCGAGGAACGTGATGTCGGGGCCGAACATGGGGCCGAGCCGTGTCATGATCACGACGCTACGTCGGGGGCCCTCAGGGGTCGACCTCCGGGATGTAAGGCCCGCGTCCGCTTTGCGTACAGGACGGTGACCGCCGAATCATCGATACCCTGAGCAGAATGGATGGTGGCGCCCGCCTCCTCGGCGGGCGAGGGTCGCAACTAGGACGGGTCCAGACACGTGTTCGAGACGCTCTCCGACCGGCTGACGTCGGTCTTCTCCTCGCTGCGCAGCAAGGGCAGGCTGTCGGAAGCGGACATCAACGCCACCGCGCGCGAGATCCGGGTCGCGCTGCTGGAGGCGGACGTGGCGCTGCCCGTCGTCAAGGACTTCATCGCGCAGGTCAAGGAGCGCGCCACCGGTGCCGAGGTCTCCCAGGCGCTGAACCCCGCCCAGCAGGTCGTCAAGATCGTCAACGAGGAGCTCATCGCGATCCTCGGCGGCGAGACCCGCCGGATCCGGTTCGCCAAGACGGCGCCCACCGTGATCATGCTGGCCGGCCTCCAGGGCGCGGGCAAGACCACCCTGGCCGGCAAGCTCGCCCGCTGGCTCAGGTCCGAGGGCCACGCGCCCATGCTGGTCGCCGCCGACCTCCAGCGCCCCAACGCGGTGCAGCAGCTCGAGGTCGTGGGGGAGCGCGCCGGCGTGCCGGTGTTCGCCCCCGAGCCCGGCAGCGGCGTCGGCGACCCCGTGGACGTCGCCCGCCGCTCCATCGACCAGGCCCGACGCGCCCAGCACGACGTGGTCATCATCGACACCGCCGGCCGCCTCGGCATCGACGCCGAGATGATGCGGCAGGCGGCCGACATCCGCGACGCGGTCTCCCCGGACGAGACCCTGTTCGTGGTCGACGCCATGGTCGGCCAGGACGCGGTCAACACCGCCCAGGCGTTCATGGACGGCGTGGGCTTCGACGGCGTCGTCCTCACCAAGCTCGACGGCGACGCCCGCGGCGGCGCCGCCCTGTCGGTGCGGCACGTCACCGGCCGCCCGATCATGTTCGCCTCCACCGGCGAGAAGCTCGAGGACTTCAGCGTCTTCCATCCCGACCGGATGGCGGGCCGGATCCTCGACATGGGCGACATCCTCACCCTGATCGAGGACGCCGAGAAGGCGTTCGACGCCGACCAGGCCGCCAAGATGACGACCAAGTTCGCGTCGGGCGAGGACTTCACCCTCGAGGACTTCCTCGAGCAGATGCAGATGATCCGCAAGCTCGGTCCGATCGGCAACCTGCTCGGCATGCTGCCCGGCATGGGCCAGGTCCGCGACCAGGTCAGCCAGATCGACGACAAGGACCTCGACCGGGTCACCGCGATCATCCGCTCCATGACCCCGTTCGAGCGCGCCAACCCCAAGGCCATCAACGGCTCCCGCCGCGCCCGCATCGCCACCGGCTCCGGCACCACGGTCGGCGAGGTCGGCAGCCTGGTCACCCGCTTCTTCGAGGCCCAGAAGATGATGCGCCAGATGGCCGGCGGCATGGGCCTGCCCGGCATGCCCGGGGGCCGTCGCAAGGCCGCCAAGGCCAAGGCCAAGCCCAAGAAGGGCAAGCAGCGCAGCGGCGACCCCCGCAAGCGCGCCGCCGGCGGCAAGGGCTCGCCGGACGGCCCCCCCGCCCAGGACACCGTCCCCCAGTTGCCCCCGGCCCTCGGCGGAGGGCTCCCGTCCCAGCTTCCGCCGGGCTTCCAGATGCCCGACCTCGGCAAACTCCAGGGCCGTAAGAAGAAGTAGATCTCCCGAGGTGACGGCTCGCGGCTGATCGATTGCGCTTTCGGTCGCGTCGTCTGGCAGAATGGCAGGCTGGAAACCCGGTATCGGCAGGCGCCCTCTCTCGTCCAGCCGACCCGGAGTCCCTCGAGCGGCCGGCGACGGTGTCCCCACCTGAAGCGGGTCCGCTCAGCCATCTGGAATCTGGAGTACACCACACCCGTGGCAGTCAAGATCAAGCTCAAGCGTCTGGGGAAGATCCGGAACCCGCAGTACCGGATCGTCGTCGCCGATGCCCGCACCAAGCGTGACGGTCGGGCCATCGAGGAGATCGGCAAGTACCACCCCAAGGAGGAGCCCTCGCTGATCGAGGTCGACTCCGAGCGGGCGCAGTACTGGCTGGGTGTCGGCGCCCAGCCCACCGAGCCGGTGCTGCAGATCCTCAAGGTCACCGGCGACTGGCAGAAGTTCAAGGGCGAGCCCGGTGCCGAGGGCACGCTCAAGGTGGCCGAGCCCAAGGCCGACCGCAAGGCCGCCTACGCCGCCGCCATGCAGGAGGTCGTCAAGGACGACGCCGGCGCCGGCCCCACCGCCAAGTCCAAGAAGAAGGCCGAGCCCAAGGCGAAGTCGGAGCCGAAGTCGGAGCCGAAGGCCGAGGCGAAGCCGGAGCCGAAGGCCGAGCCGAAGGCCGAGGCAGCCGAGTCGGGTGAGGCCACCGAAGCCAAGAGCGAGGGCTGACCGTGCTCGAAGAAGCGCTCGAGCACCTGGTCCGCGGGATCGTCGAGCACCCGGACGACGTCCAGGTGCGGCCCCGTCGGATCAAGGGCGGCCGGGTCCTGGAGGTGCGCGTGCACCCCGAGGACCTCGGCAAGGTCATCGGCCGCAGCGGGCGTACCGCCAAGGCCCTGCGCACCGTGGTCGGCGGCCTGTCCGGCGGCCGATACGTGCGGGTGGACCTGCTCGACGTCAACGAGGTCCGCTGACATGACCACCGTGACCCGTCCGGCGTCCCGCGCGGCGCACGGCTGAACGATCATGAACGATGAGATCGATCGGCTCGTGATCGGCCGGATCGGCCGCCCGCACGGCATCCGCGGCGAGGTCACGGTGGACGTCCGGACCGACGACCCCGGCTCCCGGTTCGCGCCGGGGGCCGTGCTCGCCACCGATCCCGGGCAGGCCGGCCCCCTGACGGTCGAGCATGCCCACTGGCATTCGGGACGTCTGCTCCTGCGCTTCGCCGGCGTCGACGACCGGTCCGCCGCGGAGGAACTGCGCGGCACCTGGCTGGTCGTCGACGCCACCGACCTGCCGTCCCTGGACGACCCCGACGAGTTCCACGACCAGGAGCTCGTCGGCCTGGCGGTGCAGACCACCGCTGGCGCCAGGGTCGGCACCGTCACCGAGGTCCGGCACTTCGGACAGGACATTCTGGTCGTCACCCGCGACGGCGGCGGCGAGGCCCTCGTCCCCTTCGTCGCCGCGATCGTCCCCGAGGTGGACCTCGCCGGCCACCGGATCGTCATCGATCCGCCCCCGGGTCTGCTGGACGAGTCCTGACCCCATGCGGCTCGACATCATCTCGATCTTCCCCGGCTACTTCGCCCCCCTGGAGATCTCCCTTCTCGGCAAGGCCCGCCGCCGGGGGCTGATCGACGTCCACGTCCACGACCTCCGCGAGTGGACCCACGACCGCCACCGCACCGTCGACGACACCCCGTACGGCGGCGGCCCCGGCATGGTCATGAAACCCGACCCCTGGGGTGAGGCCCTCGACACCCTCGCCCCCCCGGCCTCTCCCGACGTCGTCCCGCGGTTGATCGTGCCGACGCCGAGCGGTCGGCCGTTCACCCAGGCGATGGCGGCGGAGCTCGCCGCCGAGCCGTGGCTGATCTTCGCCTGCGGACGGTACGAGGGCATCGACGCGCGGGTCGTCGAGGAGGCCCGAACGCGGATGCGGGTCGACGAGGTCGGCATCGGCGACTACGTGCTGGCCGGCGGCGAGTCCGCCGTGCTGGTGATCGTCGAGGCGGTCGGCCGGCTGGTGCCCGGCGTGCTCGGCAACGCGGACTCGGTGGTCGACGACTCGTTCGCCCCCGGGGCCATGGAGACGCTGCTCGAGGGCCCCGTCTACACCAAGCCGCCGGTCTGGCGCGACCGGGCCGTTCCGGAGATCCTGCTGTCGGGCGACCACGGGGCGATCGCCCGCTGGCGACGCGACCAGGCGCTGCGCCGTACGGTCGCCAACCGGCCCGACCTGGCCGCCGCGTTCGACCCCGCCCAACTGGACGACCGGGACCGTCGGGTGCTCGAAGAGGCCGGATTGCCGGTGGACGGCGAACCTGTGGCAGACTAGAGCGTCGGCCGTCCTTCGCCCGGACGGCCTCACGACTTTCCCGTTGAAGCAAGATCCACTTGCGCGGCGCGACGCCCCATCCCCATCCGGGGCCTCTCGATGTCCGCTTCCGACCACGAGGAACCGCTGTCATGCACACCCTGATCCAGGAGATCGAGAAGGCCGCGATGCGTGCCGACGTTCCGGACTTCCGTCCGGGCGACACGCTGAAGGTGCACGTCCGCGTCACCGAGGGCAACCGGAGCCGGATCCAGGTCTTCCAGGGCGTGGCCATCCGGCGGCAGGGCGGCGGCGCCCGGGAGACGTTCACGGTTCGCAAGATCAGCTATGGCGTCGGCGTGGAGCGGACCTTCCCGCTCAACAGCCCGTCGATCGAGAAGATCGAGGTCGTCACCCGCGGTGACGTCCGCCGCGCCAAGCTCTACTACCTGCGCAACCTGCGGGGCAAGGCCGCCCGCATCAAGGAGAAGCGCGACTTCTGAGCCCTCGGCTCGAATCCCGCGCCGAAGGCCGTGCTGCGCCCCGGGAACCCTTCGCGGTGACCGGGGCGTTCACTTTCCGGTCGGAGCGGGCGGATCACCGGCTCACCGCCGGACGACACGGTGGCGCTCGGGGTCGCAGCGACCCCGCCGCTATAGGCTCGCCCTGATGACTCACGAGGACGATCGGAGAGACGTGCGTTCCGAGGCCGAGGGCGCGGTGCCCGACGAGAAGCAAGCCGTGACCCCCGGCGAGAACGCCGCCGATCCCGACGACGGGGCCGCCGCGGGCCCCGACCCGGACCCGTCCTCCGGCGACGCCGGGCACGAGCGCGAATCGCCGGCCCCCTCCGCCGACGCGACGGACCCCTCGGACCCCTCGGATCCCTCCGACTCCGACGGCACCGAGAAGGGGAAGAAGAAGCAGACCTCCTTCTGGAAGGAACTGCCCGTCCTCATCGGCGTCGCCCTCGTGCTGGCCCTGGTCATCAAGGCGTTCGCCGTCCAGGCGTTCTACATCCCGTCGGCCTCGATGGAGAACACCCTTCAGATCGGCGACCGGGTCCTCGTCAACAAGATCGTTTACCGCACCCGCGACGTCCGGCGCGGTGACATCGTCGTCTTCAACGGCCTGGACTCCTGGGACCCCGAGGTCCAGATCCAGGAGCCCACCAACCCGGTCTCCAAGTTCTTCAACATGGTCGGCGGCGCCTTCGGCGTCGTCCCCGGCGAGAAGGACTACATCAAGCGTGTCATCGGCGTCCCCGGCGACCGCGTCAAGTGCTGCGACTCCCAGGGCCGCATGACCGTCAACGGCGTCCCCCTCGACGAGCGCTCCTACCTCTTCACCGACCCCGTGACCGGCGAGCGGAACAAGCCCTCGAACGAGCCCTTCGACGTCACCGTCCAACCGGGCAACCTCTGGGTGATGGGCGACCACCGCGAGGTCTCCTACGACTCCCGCCAGCACCGCGGCGACCCCGGCGGCGGCGCCATCCCCGAGAACCGCGTGATCGGCCGCGCCTTCGTCGTCGTCTGGCCCGTCGACCGCGTCGACACCCTCCCCATCCCCAAGACCTTCGAACAACCCGCCCTCAGCGCCGCCGCCGCCCTCCTCCCGGCCACCCCCCTGGCACTCGGCCTCATCGGCGCCCTCCCCATCACCTGGCTACGCCGCCGCCTCCGCACCCACCACCCCTGACCCGTCCCCGACGGCCCGAGGCGCCCACCCGCAACCCGACGACGCGGCAACCCCACCTTCCCGCTCCCCGTTCCCGCCGGTGCGAGACGGGCGGACCCGGGGCTGGGAATGCGGTTCCCATCGTCTGGCAGCGCCTCGGTTTTGCGTCCACCGTTCTCGACGGCGTGGCGTCCGTGCGGGACGGGCGGGTCCGGGGTTGGGAATGTGGTTCCCGTCGTCTGGCTGCGTCTCGGTTTTGCGTCCACCGTTCTCGAGGGCGTGGCGTCGGTGCGGACGGGCGTCTGGGGGCGTGGAGCGCGGTTCCCGCCATCTGGCTTCGTCTCGGCCTCCGCGTCCGAGTCGGTGCGGAAGGGCCTCGCGGCTCCGGCCCCCGTCGGCGCGGGTGGTCGTGCAGTTCCCATGACCTGGCTGCGCCACTGCTTTCGCGTCCGTCGCCCTTGACAGCGTGGGCGTCGGTCGGGGCTTGCGTGGTCTGTTGTTGCGGTTCCCGTCACCTGGCTTCGTCTCGGCTGTCGCGCCCGCGGCTCGTGACCGCGTCCGCGTCAGGGCCGGTCGCGTGGGCCCGGCGGTGCGGTTCCCGTGACCTGGCCTGCGTCGCGGCTTTCGCGCTCGCCTTTCCTGACCGCGTCCGTGCCGGTGCAGGTGGCGTCTGGGTGCTTGGAGTGCGGTTCCGGTGACTTGGCAACGTCTCGGCCCCACGTCCGCCGTTCTGCGTCCGAGTCGGTGCGGGTGGGCGTCTACGGCTCCTGACCCCCGTCGGCGTTGGTCAGGGTGTGCGGGGTTTGGTGGTGCCGTTCCAGTGACCTGGCTGCGTTGCGGACTCCGTGCTCGCCGTTCCTGACCGCGTCCGAGCCGGTGCGAGTGGGCGCTTGGGGTGCGGTTCCCATCTTCTGGCTGCGTCACGGCGTTCGTGTCCACCGTTCTGCGGCTGCGGCTGCGGCTGTGTCGGTGCCGGCGGGCGTCTCCGGCTCCTGACCCCGTCGGCGTCGATCGGGGTGTGCGTGGTTTGGCGGTGCGGTTTCCGTGGCCTGGCCTGCGTCGCGGCTTTCGCGCTCGCCTTTCCTGACCGCGTCCGTGCCGGTGCGGGTGTGCGTGTGGGTGCTTGGAGTGCGGTTCCGGTGACTTGGCAACGTCTCGGCCCCACGTCCACCGTTCTGCGTCCGTGCCGGTGCGGGAGGGCGTCTGCGGCGCCTGAGCCCGTCGGCGTCGGTCGGGGTGTGCGGGGCTTGGTGGTGCGGTTTCCGTGATCTGGCCTGCGTCGCGGTTCTTGCGCTCGCCTTTCCTGACCGCGTCCGTGCCGGTGTGGGGTGGGCGTGTGGGTGCTTGGGGTGCGGTTTTCTTCATCTGGCTGCGTCTAGGCCTTCGCGTACACCGTTCCTGCCTGTGCCTGTGCCTGTGCCGGTAGGCGGGTGTGGCTTGGTGGTGCCGTTCCAGTGACCTGGTTGCGTTGCGGACTCCGTGCTCTCCGTTCCTGGCTGTTTTCGCGACGGTCGGGCGGGTGTGTGCGGTCTGGCTGGGTCGGCCTTTGGGGCCGTCGTTCCTGACCCCGGCGGCGACGGGCGGGTGGGTGTCCGCGTTCTGAACGTCCGCGCTGCGAGAGCATCCGGCAGAACGTACGCTTCGGTGCATGATGAGGCGTCCGCTCCGGTTCACGCCCCGACGGGATGCGGGGTTGTACGGGCTCGAACGTGCCCTCGAGCATGCCGGGTTCAGCCCGGTGGCGGGCGTGGACGAGGCGGGGAGGGGGGCGTGTGCGGGTCCCCTGGTCATCGGGGCGGCGATCCTGCCCTCGGGGCGGCGCGGGGTGATCGACGGGCTGACCGACTCCAAGCTGCTGACGCCCCGCCGCCGAGAGCTGATCTACGCCGAGATCGTCGACCGGGCGGTCGCCTGGTCGGCGCTGGTCGTCCCTCGCCATGACATCGACCGGATCGGCCTCCACCGTTGCAACATCACGGGGATGCGACGGGCCCTCGTGGCGTTGGACACCAGGCCCGCCTACGTCCTCAGCGACGGCTTCCGCGTTCCCGGGCTGGACGTTCCCGGTCTGGCCGTGCCGAAGGGCGACCGCACCGCGGCGTGCGTGGCGGCGGCCTCGGTGATCGCCAAGGTCACCCGGGATCGTCTCATGGTCCTGCTCCACGAGCGCTTTCCCCAGTACGGCTTCGCCGAGCACAAGGGCTACATCACCCGCGAGCACACGGCGGCGCTAGTGGCCCACGGGCCGTGTCCCGAGCACCGTATGTCATTCGTGAACGTGGCCCGGGTGCGGAACAACGGGTCGGCGGCCGACGTGTTCGACCTGGCGGGGGAGGGCGTGCGGGCCTGAACGCCGGCGGACGGGCGGTGCTCCGGCCGGGACCGTATCCTCGGGCTTCCCCAGTGGAGGGCGCGCTGTTGCCGATCCTTCCTGCGTGGGGGCCGAGGAAATGCTTCCTAGGCACTCCCCGCGAGGCGGGAGGGACGCCGTTGTCGCGGCTGCGCGCGAGCCGAGGAGCACTGCTCTCCAGCTTCCCGAGCGGGAGGGTGCGGTGTTTCGGCCCTGCCTCGCGGGACGGCTTTGCCTGACGGGACGCAGGCACTCTCTCAGACGTCCGCGCTGGTGGTAGCCGCTCCACAGCAGCGCCTGGCTTGCTGGTCGGGAACGCCATCGATGACGCGGGTCGACTCCCGGGTCCGACGAGCCCAGTACGGCGATCTCCGCTTCCCGCCTCCGCCTCCTCCCGCCTCCGCCTCCTCCCGCCTCCGGCCCCCGTCTCCGCCTCTCGCCTCCGCCCTCGCCTCCGACTCTTCCTCCGACTCTTCCTCCGACTCCGCCTCCGGCGGCAGCGGCGGCGGTGGCGGCGTGGCAGCACCGTCGTGAGGGTGGCGCGCAGGTCCGATGACGTGTCCAGACGCCGTCACGGCACCGAGCCCGACTTCACCAGCCCGGGCCGCAGCCCGCGGCGGTCCAGCGCCTCGAGCGTGACCAGGCTGGTGAGGGCTTCCTCGTCCCGCAACTTTGATGCCACCGGCCCTCCGGTGACCGACCAGATCGCCTGCTCGGCGTTGGTCGTCGTCCGAGCACCGGCTCCGACCACACCTGATCAGTCCCTCCCTCGCTCGTCTTCCGCGAACTCCAATACCCTCTAGGGAGAAGGGTGGCCACCGTCACGGAGAGGCGGCGGGCATCAGCGGATGTTCAATGGTGTTGAGGCGCGACACGGGGCGATCGGGGGCGAAATGCCTGGTGAGATGGCTCCTGTCGGACGTACGGGGGAGAAGTAGTGTCTGCTGACGACTTGGAGCAGTACGAGACCGAGATGGAGCTGCAGCTCTATCGCGAGTACCGCGACGTCGTCGGCCTCTTCACCTACGTGGTCGAGACCGAGCGTCGGTTCTACCTCACCAATACCGTCGACCTCCAGGTCCGCAGCACTGAGAACGGAGAGGTCTTCTTCGAGGTCACCATGCAGGACGCATGGGTCTGGGACATGTACCGCCCGGCCCGCTTCGTCAAGAACGTCCGCGTCGTCACCTTCAAGGACGTGAACGTCGAGGAACTGGCCAAGAGCGACCTGGAGCTCCCCGCCAACGGCTGACCTGCCCGCGGGCCCACCACCGCACAACCCCCCTCGATGGCCTCACCGACCCCTTCAACCCACACCTTGAACGCACACCGCCCGTGTTCCGGCTGGCCACCCGCGCCGAACTCCGCGACGACCTCGCCGACCCTGTCCCTCCTCGCCGGGGTGCGCTCTCCACAAGGCATCCGGGTGTCCCGAAGCCACTAGTGCCAGTGGTGGCCCGCGTTGGCCGTGGCCGGCGTTGGCGGTGGCTGGCGTGAGAAGTGGCCGATGTCGGCTGTCGTCGTACGGGCTGGTGGAGGGTGATCGACCACGGTTTCGGATGGTAGGACGCGTCTGCGTTCTGAGGGAGCGAGAGAGTGGCGCGGTCGGGGTCATGAGCGGGTGTCCTTCTTTGGGCGGCGCAGACGCCAGCCGGTGGGGGCGCGTTCGATGAAGCCGGCCGCGGAGAGCTGGCCCAGTCGTCCGCCGGCGGTGGGGAGGTCGACCCCGGCCTTGACCGCGATCTCGGCGGGCCCCGCGGCGCCGCGGGCCGGCATCGCCTCGAGGACGGCCCTGGTCGTCGGGTCGAGAGAGTCTCGTGGGAGTACGGGTCCTTGCGGTATCGGGGCCAGGTCGGTGCCGATCTGGCCGATCTCCTCGATGACCTCGGAGACCTGGGTCACGCAGCGGGCGGACGGAACCTCGCGGAGCAGCTTGTGGCAGCCCACGGAGCTGCGCGAATCGACGGGGCCCGGTACCGCCATGAGTGCCCGCCCCAGGTGCCGGGCGTGAGCGGCCGTGTTGAGCGCCCCGCTGCGGGCGGCGGCCTCGACGACGACGGTGCCCTTGGTGAGGGCGGCGATGAGGCGATTTCGCACCAGGAAGCGCAGACGGTTGGGGTCGGTACCGGGCGGGGACTCGCTGACCAACAAGCCCTGATCGAGGATCTCCATGAAGATGGCGTCGTTGCGGGGCGGGTAGAAGCGGTCCACCCCGTTGGCGAAGACGGCGACCGTGTGCCCGTCGGCCGCCAGCACTCCGCGGTGGGCCGCCGCGTCGATGCCCAGCGCGCCTCCGCTGACCACCGTCCAACCCGCCGCCGCCAACTCCGCGCCCAGTTCGGCCGCGATGCGCAGGCCGTACGACGACGCGGCTCGGGCCCCGACGATCGCGACGGAACGGAGGCAGGTGTAGCGCAGGTCGGCGGATCCGCGGAGCCACAGCGCGTAGGGCCGGCGCTCACCGAGATCGTCCAGGGTGGCGGGCCACTCCGGATCGCCTGGGCACACCAGGCGGCCGCCGAGCCTCTCGCAGATGCTCAGATCGACATCGGGATCCGCGGCCTCCAGCCGAGTCCTCCATGCCGCGAGTCTCGCCAAGGCGGCATCGGTGGCCGGAATCGCCTTGGGGAGCGGCTCCCCTCCTCGTACGACAGCCAGCGCGCCGTCGGCGCCTAACGTCGCGATCAGTCTGCCGAGCAGTGCATCGCCTGGCTCCGCGATGGCACAAAGCGCGGCGCGTGCCAACCTCTCATCATCGGAGACGGTCATGGAACCCTCCTTTGGGGTCGGTGCGGCGGACGGCGGATGGGCCGGACCTGCAGGAGCCTGCTTCCGTGGTGCGGTCACTTTCAGGCGGAACGCGTCGTGGCAACGCCGTCGTGGAACAAGCTCCCGTGGACGTGGACGTGGACGTGGACGTGGACGTGGACGTGGACGTGGACGTGGACGTGGACGTGGACGTGATGTGGGCGTGGACGTGGACGTGATGTGGGCGTGGACGTGGACGTGATGTGGGCGTGGACGTGGAGGTGGGCGTGGACGTGGAGGTGGGCGAGCGCGGGGACGTGATGTGGGCGTGGGCTGGGCGTGCGCGGAGGCGTGGACGTGGGGGAGGTGCGTGTGGGACATGGCGTGGGCGTGGGCGTGATCTGGGGGTGGGCGTGCGCGTGGAAGTGACGTGCCCGGGGACGTGATGTCGGCGTGGAGGTGGAGGTAGGCGAGCGCGTGGACATGATGTGGGCGTGGAGGTGGAGGTAGGCCAGCGCGTGAACATGATGTGGGCGTGCGCGGAGGCGTGGACGTGGACGTGGGGAGACGTGCGTGTGGGACATCGCGTGGGCGTGCGCGTGGACGTGACCTGGGGGTGCGCGTGGAGGTGGAGGTGGATGTGGACGTGGACGGGACGTGATGTGGGCGAGTGCGGGGACGTGATGTCGGCGTGGACGTGGACGTGATGTGGGTGTGGATTTGCGCGGGGAGGTGTGTGTGGGCGTGCGCCGATCAGTAGGCGCTCACCAGGGCGAGACCGACGGTGTCGGGGATGAGGCCGCGCCATGGGGCGTGGAGGGCGGCGGTGAGGCCTCGGGTGTTGAGGGGGCCTTGGAGGAAGCGTGTTTCGAGGTCATGGGTACGCACCGCTGTCCTCGGCGTCTCCCGCCGGATCGGCACCCTTCACCGACGTCGAGGGCCTCGGCGCGGGCCCGTTCGGTCTTTGCAGGGGTGGCGAGGTGCGCCCGGCGGGCACGGCTTCGGATTGGCCGGAGCCTGTTCACCCCACAGGACCATCCGCTGGAGGCACCGACCGGCTGGATGTGGGCGACGGCCGTGGTCTCGTTCGTGGATGCGGACGACTGCTGTTTGGGCCTGGGTGGACACGACGGTCCGGCGGCGGGTGGCAGAGGTGAGCGGAGAGCATCGAGTCGGGTGATCATGATCGTCTCCCCGTCCAGAGGGCGAAGGCGCTGTCCATGTCGGTCGCCGAAGGGCTGTCGCGTCCGGCGAGGTCTGCGCAGGTCCACGCGGTGCGGAGCACGCGGTCAAGACCTCGTGCGCTCAGGGCGCCGGTCTGCAGGAGCCGGTCGATCGACGTCATGGCCTCGGTCGGAGGCAGGAAACGACGGCGAAGTTGCGGCCCGGGGATCTCGGCGTTGGTGCGCCAAGGGGTGCCCGCGAGGCGTTTGGCCGCGCGTTCGCGGGCGTTGAGGACGCGTTCGGCCACGACCTCGCTCGGCTCGATCAATTCGAGGTCGTAGCGGAGTTCGGCGCGGGTGGCCGGGTGGAGCTCGAGCTTGAGGTCGATGCGGTCGAGCAGGGGACCCGAGATTCGTGCCAGGTACTTGTGCCGTACGGCCGGAGTGCAGGTGCAGTCGATCGACTTGGCGGCAGCGCAGGGGCAGGGATTGGCGGCGAGGACCAGGGTGAAGCGGGCCGGGAACCGGGTGCTCGCCCCGGCTCGGGCGATCATGACCTCCCCCTCCTCCAGCGGCTGCCGGAGCGCGTCGAGAACCCCGGACTGGAACTCCGGGGCCTCGTCTAGGTAGATGGGTTTACACACTGTGGGAAGTTCACAAACGATCTCGGGCCTCAGAGGCCCGTTGCATAGCTATGCAGACTCGCTCAACGGCTCTCAGATGCCCCCTGAGGCCACGCGTCGGCACCGGGTGTGAGGGGACGACGTAAGGCCCTTAACCAGCCATGCGACGACGTTGTGTCCTCTCGGGGCCTGCCTACAGGGTGGGGGATGTCCAGCGCCTCACCTGAGAGGGGAGACTGACGTCCCCCCTCTCACCCGTTGTACGGATCCCAGACGTCGGTCTGGGACGTCTCGACAAGCCGTCAGCCCGTACGGACCAAGGGCTAGCCGAGATGTAACGACATGGTAAAACCCCCCCGGGGTAATGCCCCCTGTCTACCTCAGTAGCCCCCGCCGGGGGCTGTTCGTCTGTCCCGGTATGAAATGGGGAACCTTCTGAAACATGAGTACACCTCATGTTATTCTAGAACTGGAATATTCTCCTTACCCCGTTGACCGTATGACAGCTCGCGCATACCGTCTCCAGCAGAGGAAGCAACCAGGAAGCGAGATGCTATGAAGCTGGTCAAAATCGCTGGCCCTGTCTGTGACAATGACGACTGCCCTACGGTCTACCGCGCTGGTAACGGCATGGTCGCCGTTCAGGGCGACACCTACACCGACTCGGACATGTCCATACCGGCTCGGGAAAGCGTCGTTCTCATCCCCGAAGCGATCCTTTTGGAGGCTGCCCGTGCTCTTGGACAATGAGGCATGGCGAAAGCACTTCGACTCGTTCAAGAATTCTGCGTTCCGACTCGAAACAAGGCCGGTCTACACGATGCCGGGTGAGCGGGAACCGTTCAGCCGATTCCTTGCTGGGGAACCCTGCCCGCCTACGCATAACGAGGTGTGGCGGGAGCGCCTCACTAACTACCGGGCGACAGGTCGAACGGTGGGACGTGTTCGCCTTGTGCGACGTCCTTTTACGGACTACATCCGGTATCAATTCGCATGGGCCTACCCACTCAACGTTCAGGCGGGGGAGGATATTCGGATACTCGACATCACGGACAGAGGTGACCTGGACTTGCCCGATCAGGACTTCTGGGCGTTCGATGTGATGTCCGATCATCCGAGCATAGTCCGGCTGACTTACCGCCCTGACGGAACGCAGATCGGCAGAGAACTTCTCGATAACCCAGACACTGAGATGTTCATTCGTTACCGGGACACGGCATTGAGAGATGCCGTGCCCCTAGGACAGTACCGGGTCTGAGTTGCTGGAACCAGATGAGCTGGGGCGGCGTCGTGACGATCTCTCCGATATCCTGAGGCAGCTACGCAAAGATGCGCGTCTGACTGGTGAGACTGTCGCAAGGCGCGCGGGCATGTCGCAGAGCAAGATATCCAAGATAGAGACAAGGAAAATTCTCCCCAGCATCGCGGACGTTGAACGCATTCTGCGCGCTGTCAACGCGCCCGGGGATCTTGTCGAGGAAGTCACGGCGCTCGCTCGCCTGGCCAACACTGAATACCAGGATCTAAAAGCATCTCTAAGGAGAGGGCTTCACCACAAGCAAAACGAGTTGGCCACACTAGAGGCCACCTCGATAGAGTTCCGGTACTTCCTACCCACCATGATTACCGGCCTGTTGCAGACGCCTGAATATATGCGAGCCTCTCTGTCGGCCTACCCTGGCGATCACACCCTACAGATGGCCAAGAAGCTAGAGCGGCAATCTGTGATCTATGGCGAGTCCAAGCAATTTAGTTTCTTGCTGACCGAAGCTGCAACGCGCTGGGAGTTGTGTCCACCTCGAATGATGGCAGCCCAGATGGACCGCCTTATATCGGTGTCACACTTGCCTAATGTGCGGATAGGCATCATCCCCATGCGGACTCAGGTGGCGCGAGGTCCGCTAAGTGTATTTACGGTCTACGACGACAAGCTAGTGACCGCTGAGATATTTTCAGGCGCAATCATTATGCGCGATCCAAGAGATGTTGATTTCTATCTCGGGGTCTTCTCGTTCTTTGAACGGCACGCGGTCTATGACGATGAGGCTAGAGTGCTGCTCACATCTTGGAGCAGGGACTTTCAGACCCGAAGGTGAGACATTCTCGAACTGGAATGTCCGACTCGTGTCGGAGTTGATTTATTTCATGACGGGAAAATGCTTGGTCCCGTCATAGTCAGAGTCCTAGCGTTGCGGTATGGACGCAACGGCAACGGACAGTCAGGAACTCGTATCCAGCCTTGAGGAACTAGGCCGCGCCTTGGCGGCCCATGGGTTCCGGACTCGGGTAGTGCAGCCTCTGGATAAGCCCCCGTATGTCCGGGTCGTTAACATGGAGTGCGGAGAGCTAGCGGAAGACATCAGCGTCGGACAGCACAACGGCGAAGCGTTCTACCGCTACTCATGGGGACAGCCCATATGCCCGGTACGACACATGAGCAGTGCCGTCGAACGGGTATCTCACGTTCTGACCCCGGAACGCTCCGGGAAGGCTAGCCGGACCGGTTCACGGCCGGCCTAGGGGTGGACCATGGCCCCATTCCCGGCTGTGGCCGACCACTGGCATGTCGGCTCTAACCGTAGCGGGAAGCTACGGACCACACCCGATCCCTTGGACAGGGAGACCGCTCGCAGTGTGGTTCGCGAGCTACTCATCTCCGATGGTCGCCAGATTGGCGACCACCAGAACTATCAACGGGCCATCGACCTAATAGACGCCGGTTGGTGTGCCGTCAAGGTTCGCGAGATTCAGTATGCGGCATTCGCCTGCGCCTGCCCACAACTTCCCGGGAGGGAAAGCAAAGGTGAAACCCTTGGACTTTAGGAAGTCCTCACGATGCGAGGAACTGAACCAAGACGGGTGTGTCGAGTTGGCAGGGACTCCCGATGGCGTTGCCGTCAGGGACTCGACGGACCCTGACGGCCCTGTGCTCTTGGTGGGTGGTGTTGCCTGGCGACGCCTCATGGCAGAGCTGCACAGGCCCCCAGGCCGGTAGGGGACGCCTAGCGCCCTGGGTCGGTCGGTAGGAGGGGAACCGGCCCAGGGTTACCCCTAGTGGCTCTCTACGGCTCTGAGAGCCCCTGTAAGCCCCTGTGAGGGTCTAGCCCTCACTCCGGCTAAGGGTTGGGTGTGTATAGGCCCTCAGATTGGTTCTGAGGGCTCTGTGGGTTAGATGGTTGTTGGTTAGGTGGTTGCTCTAGGCCCGACTCGACAGGAGTCGGGAACAGAGGATGGTCGGAGGTTGGTAGGTGAGGGGAACGGCAGTTCCCTGCCTTTACTGCGGCGACCGAAGGAGCTTGCCGCAGTCACCAGGAACGAAGGTCCCTAGACCGGAGTGACCTACTGAGTCTCGGTAGCGACTGATTAGGGGAGTCCCATACTGGGGCTCCCCAGTGGTTAGTATTACCAACATGACTGAGGGAGCCCCCTAGAGGGCTCCCTCATCTACCTAGAACTATGTATCTATTAGATTGGTATCAAGTCGTCCCCCTTAAGGGGGGACTGGTAGGGACCCTCTAGGAGATCCACCTAGAAACCTCTAGAGGGTCCACCCCTGACGCTCTAGAGAAACCCCTGACGATCGAGAGTTTCACGGAACGGGTCTCGCATGGGGGGTCTCCGCAGCGGGCATGTCATGTCGTGGTAGGAGTTAACGTAGGTGTTCCCCCGCTCGCACTCAGGGCAAGGGAAAGCCGGAGATGCCTCGGTACTGGAGTCTTCAGGTCCAATCGGCGCAGCCTCAGCCGATACCGGCTTAGGCTTGGGGATCTGTCCCTCAGCGGGTTGCGCCACTTCTGCGTCCTGTGGCTTAGGCGCTTCCGCATCCCTTGCCTTGTACTTGTTCCAACTGTCCTTCCATCGAGGGACCGGTATGGAGATCTGATAGATGCTGAACTCACCGTTAGGCCCCTTGGCCTTACCGGTGATGGTGAGCCATCCGGTATCGACCAGAACCTTCCGGGCCTTGCGGACGGTTGTGCGATTCATGCCTAGCGCCTCTTCAAGTCGGCGCTCCCCGGGGAAAGAGTCGGCCCCCTTAGAGCCCCACGCGGCCATGAAGGACGCGACGGCATAGACCGCTGCCGCACTTCGCGGCATGACCTCTTTCAGTTGGATCCTGAGAGGGGTACTACTTACATCCATCTCACGGGCTAGTTCTCCATGCCAGAGTAGGAAGGTGGTAGATGATGTGGAAAGCAGTACTGCCGGTGTCTGGTTGTTGTTAGTCATTGGGCACTCGCCTCATTCATGAGTTCCTGCCAGATCCTTCTATGTTCCTCTTCGCTTGGCTGTGTTGTGACCTTCTTAGCCCATTCCTGGGCTTCGGCGGAATCCCTATCGAGACCCGTAGCCCTCGAATATAGGTCTACCAAGTCGCCAAGGTGAACGGAGGTGATAGCCGATGGCCTTCCCTTGCCCTTGGGGTAACGGCTCCCGAGTGAGTAGGTTGCCCCGTCTATGAATTTGGCCTTAGGGCCGTCTGGGTAAGGGTCTTCTAGGTCGGGTAGGACGGGAACAGCGTCACCTGGCCACCGTAGGACGTCGATACGGATACCACAGTCACGGAGGTAGCGGCCCTTTTCTTCGACCGATAGGCGCGACCAGTACTCACGGAAGGTCTCGCCTGTCCCTCTCCACTCAACTCGGGTGGGTCGCTGTGGCAGCGCCTCAAGCTTCTTCCGTGTGGTCAAAAGCTGGGACATGCGTCCCTGATACTCGTCTTCACCACCTACGTAGTCATAAAATCCTTGGTCCTTCTCTTTGCGGACATCTTCCATGGCTCGCTTTGTCTGTTCAAGCGCTTGAGTGTGGTCTTCCCCTGGAATGATGACCCTCTCCATGCGTTCCAGGTCTCCGACCTTGTAGAGAATGTCATCCTCAAGAATCGTCTCAAGCTCAACCGCCTTCACAGTGCGGTTGCCGCAGTCGTAACTGCCTACTGCGCGAGAGGCGCAACGGTAGTAGGTGCCTCCTCTCCCGGTGACCGTGTACATGGGCCGTTGGCAGATGGCACAAAATGCCACTTGTCGGAGCAAGGAACCACCCCGACGGTTACCACTGCGCTTGTTGCTGTTCTTCTCTAGGCGCTCTTGCAACTCTTCCCAGGTCTGGAGAGGGATTAGGGGTTCCGCTCGTTGCACAGGTAGCCCGTCATCACCCGTGATGACCTTGCGCTGTCCATCGCGATATTGCGAACCCTCTGCCTCATACTGGCCAAGTAGAGTCTTCGAGCGAAGCATCTTGAGTAGATTCCCTACTCGCCAAAGGCTTCCCTTGGGTTCCTTCCCCTGGTCGATCCTCTGTTGATCGAGAGAACTAGGCACCTTCCGCCGGTTGAGGTCTTCCGTCACGCTGTTGGCGGACTCTCCTTCGATGATGCGTCGGATGACGTCACGGATGATTTCGGAGGTCACAGGATGGGGCTCAAGGCCCCAACCTTCAGCCGTCTGCATCGGCTGGTATCCGTAGGGGACGAACCCACCACGCCACTTGCCGGCACGGATGTTGTGTTCGTAGGTCTGTTTGGCCCGAACCTTCATGGTCTTGCCTTCAAACTCTGCGAACACGCTGAGGATGGTCGCGACCATGCGACCGATGTCAGTAGATAGGTCGATTCCGTCGTCTACCGCGACGATCTGAACCGCGTGCTTGTCGGCCCACTCCAGAAGTTCTAGAAAGTCCTTGGTCTTTCGGGCTAGCCGATCAAGCTTCCAAGCGACGATTACGTCATAGTCTTCCGGCCTGTCGAGCCACTTCCTGAGGGAAGGTCGGTCCCAGGGGGAAGCGCTGATAGCGGAGACGTCAAGGTCTTCTGCGATGCCGACAACGTTGGCGTCATGGAGTCCGGCCCACTGCTCGACCTTCTGCTTCTGCCTGTCGGGGCTCGACGTGCTGTCTGTGAGGTTGGACAGGCGGACCACGCCTAGGACCCGCTTGCCTGCCTTGCTCACCATGTGCCTCCTGACCTGGGGGTTTAAGCTGTCCGACACCCCAACAAGGGGGACATCTGAGGGCAAGCTAGGCCAGTGAGACGGGCGGTGTCAATCTAGTTCCTTGGGGTCGTCCAGAAAGAGAATGCCCTGGTGAGCCAGAGAGGCGGCGCCCGGCTGGAGCATCCGGCCCTGTCCGCTGCCGACCATGGCCGCCCGGGTCGCGGTGTGATGCGGGGCGTAGAACGGCGGCCTGGAGACCAACGGTTGCCCCGGCGGAAGAGTGCCCGCCACCGAGTGGATGGCGGTGACCTCCAAGGCGGCCTCGCGATCGAGGGGCGGGAGGAGCGTCGGCAGCCGTTCGGCCAACATCGTCTTTCCGCAGCCGGCCGGACCATAGAAGAAAAGGTGATGTCCACCGGCCGCGCTGATCTCCAGAGCTCGACGGGCGTCCGCCTGGCCGCGTACGTCGGCCAGGTCGAGATCTCCCCGGAGATCTCTTGAACGGGCCGTTAAGCCGTCGGGTGTCGGCGGCGGGCCGGGGGAGTCCGCCTCGTCCGGCTCCAGCGGTGGAGGCTGATCGCGCAGGTGACACAGCAGGCCGCGGAGCGAGGACGGGGCGATGACCTCGATGTTGGGCACCAGCTCCGCCTCGGCGGCGTTGGCCCGCGGCACGACGACCGTCCGATAGCCGGCGTGGGCCGCGGCGAGAACGGCCGGGAGCACGCCCGGTGTCGCCCGGATGCGCCCGTCCAAGCCCAGCTCGCCCATGATCACCATGCCCGCGCAGGTGGCGGGGTCGAGGGTCTCGGCGGCGGCGAGGAGCGCAACCGCGATGCTCAGATCGAACCCCGACCCCTTCTTGGGGAGGCTCGCCGGGCAGAGGCTGATCGTGACATGTCTGCTGGGCCAGGGTTCACCGGAATTGAAGATCGCCGCCCGGACGCGGTCGCGGGCCTCGTTCAACGCGGCGTCCGGTAGGCCGACGAGATGCAGGCCCGGCACTCCGCTCGTGATCGCGGCCTCGACGTCGACCACGAAGCCGTCCACCCCGACGAGCGCCACCGATCTGGTCTTGGCGAGGGCCATCTCAACACACCCCCCGCACATGATCCAGGTCGAAGCCCGGACGATCGCCTCGTACGGCGACGACCAGGCCGATCACGTCGATGCGGACGGTGTCCGAGGGGATGCCGTTCAGAGACGCCCAGCGCCCGGTCAGCCGCCTTAACCGCGCGGCCTTCGCCTGTGTGATCGCCTCGAGCGGGGTGCCGAACGCGGTGCCCGTCCGCGTCTTCACCTCGCAGACCACATGCCGGCGCCCGTCATAGGCGACGATGTCGAGCTCTCCCTCGCGGCAGCGCCAGTTGCGCGTGACGATCGTCCATCCGAGCCGCTCGGCCAGATAGCGGGCCGCGGCCTCCTCGCCGCTGCGGCCCAGGGTCTGCTTCTTGTTGGAACCCATCGGTCCTCACCTCCGCCTGCAACGGTGCCGGGTACGACCAGGGACGGAAAGACGAATGCTTTTCTGTGGATAAGTCGACACGAGTCGCCCGATGTGATCATCAGTGCCGAGAAAGGTGAGCACACCCAGCGGGTGCCGGGCTCTGATGGTCCGCCGAGTGGACGACTGAGTGGTGCTTCGCCTGATCTTCGTCCGGCCCGGTGGCAGGACCACGGGATGCTGCGGGCGGTCGGCACGTGGCCGGCGCTGCGCCTGCTCCTGCGGGAGGTGGGCGGGAGCGAGCAGCTTGCCGGAGAACTCGTCGGGCGAGCGGACGTCGATCAGGTTGTCCTTGCCGATCGCGTCGACGACCTCGTCGCGGAACGCGCCGGATGGCGAGGTCCTGCGCTCCTTGGCCTGGTACGAGGTGGCCGGACGGCTGTCCACTGACCGGATGAGGCGATGCTGCTGCGCCGGTGGCCTCGAAACTGTTCCCTACGTCCTCCGCCCTCAAGGTCGGCGAGAGCGAGGTGGGCTGGAGTCCGCCATCTGGCCGCGCGCAACCTGGTGCTGTACGAGTGACCGAGGTGGGTTTGGGATCCTCGGAACGCGCCCCCAGTTCTTCGGGCTTGAACCCGGGCTAAAGGGCGGAGCGTCGTCCATCGACCTGCTCCTCCGTGCCCGAAGCGCGTGAAGGCGGGTGCGCCCCCATGGCGTTCGTCGATCTCTGAGGGGACTAGGGCCTGTCATGGACGGTGACGGCGAGGCCCTTGTCGGTGAGTTCGCTGGTGATGAGGGGCTCGATGTGTTCCCACCGTCCGCCGGCCAGGCCGCAGCCGATGCGGGGAATGTGGATGGTGGCGTTGAGCTGGGCGGCCGGGGTGGCGAGGTGCTGCAGGCATGCGCGCACTGCTTCGTAGCGGATGGGCGGGCCGGAGCTGCGGCCGGCCTTGATTCCGTGTTGGCCGATCATGTTGGCGACCCAGGTGTCTGGTTTGACCCGGATGAGTTGGATGGCGCCCAATCCGAAGTCGTTGGTGGCGCGTTCGCGGTGCCAGCGCCGGTAGGCGGCTTCGGGCTCGGGCCAGCGTCGTGAGATGGCCAGGACGAAGCCCTTGCCCCAGCCGCCACGGTCGTTGCAGATATGTGCGATGACCTTGGGTCCTTTGGCCTGAGGTGAGGTCGCGTCGCCGTTGAGGTACTGGATCTCCGCCACGATTGGCACGATAGCCGCGCATGCCGACGAAACCGCCGGCCACGTCTGTTGCCGCCAAAGCCCGTCTTGGGCGTGGTCGGGCGGCCGGTGGTGCGGGTCGGCGTGGTCGTTGAGGCTGCTCGTCGCGGAGCATGGCGAACAGCGCGTCGCTGCGGCCGCGGGCCGGCAGACGAGGACGGCGTTGGGGTCTCTTGCCCTCGGCACGGCGATCGGTTCCGTAGAAAGGCGTGACCCGGTGGCTCAAGCCACTGGGCGACGGCCTCCGGCCCACAAAGAGATCAGGCCGTCGTCGGACCCAGGCCAGAAGGGCAGCAGGCGGAGTCGCAGGCTCAGTAGAGCCAACGGGTCGACGTACTGGGTGCCCCGGAGCACCCCCCAGTGGAGGCAGTGACGGTGGCCGCAGTGGCCGAGGAAGGGCTGGACCGTGCCGATCCCGGTGGCGGAGGTGACGGCCTGGCCGACGTGGACGGCGGGTTCCACGGGCAGGTAGGTGGTGCGCAAGGCGCCGTGGGTGATGGCCACCACCCCATAGCCCGCGATACGGCCCGCGAAGGACACCCTCCCACGGGCCGCCGCGTACACGGCTTGGCCAGGTGCGGCGTCGAGATCGACGCCGCGGTGGCCGGGCACCCAGGGACTGGCCGGTGGCGAGAAGGGACGGACCACCGCAGGAGAAGGGCGTATCGGCCATGCCCATAGAGCCGGTGCCGACGATGGCTCGGAAGCGAGCACGGGAGACACAGACCCCGATATGGAGCCCGTCGTACCGGCTCGCGGAGAGGCCAGGCACCCTCGGCCGGTAAGTGGCGCGCAAGCGGCAGAGGCCGCTGACGACCCTCGCAGGCAATGCAGCCCAGCCACCGGTGAAGACGATGGGGCGCAAGCCGCAATGGCCCCAGGCGCAGAGGGCGTGCCCAGCGCGATGGCCCAGATGAGGCCCAGCGTCAAGACGGTCATGAAGGCCAGCGTCGGCCCGCCCTCCGGTCGGGCGCCAGGGGTCGTCGCGACTGTGGACAACCGTCCGCGGGCCTGGAAGGCCGTCGGTTCCACGGCGCTCGCGGACATCCCATAGACTTGAGGGCACGGTCGCGCGGGAGAGATGTCTCGGGCGGCCGAATTCACGCGCTCGTCTGCCGCCGGTCCCCGCTCGTTCGGGGTCCCTGGCGGGGCATCGCCTCTCGGTCCGTCACTGACGGCGGGGCGTGTCCGGGCGCGGGCAGGCAACCGAGATTGGCCCGCACCGGGCCGGACAGGAGCACACGGGCATGTCACCCGTCGTCACGATGCGTCAACTGCTGGAGAGCGGCGTTCACTTCGGCCACCAGACCCGTCGGTGGAACCCGAAGATGAAGCGCTTCATCTTCACCGAGCGCAACGGCATCTACATCATCGACCTGCAGCAGTCGCTGTCCTACATCGACCGCGCGTTCGAGTTCATCAAGGAGACGGTCGCCCACGGCGGCACGATCCTGTTCGTCGGCACCAAGAAGCAGGGCCAGGAGGCCATCGCCGACCAGGCGCTGCGGGTCGGGATGCCGTACGTCAACCAGCGCTGGCTGGGCGGCATGCTCACCAACTTCTCGACCGTCCACAAGCGGCTCACCCGGCTCAAGGAGCTGGAGGAGATCAACTACGACGACGTCGCGGGCTCCGGCATGACCAAGAAGGAACTGCTGGGCCTCAAGCGCGAGAAGGACAAGCTCGAGCGCACCCTCGGCGGCATCCGCGACATGGCCCGCGTGCCCAGCGCGATCTGGATCGTGGACACCAAGAAGGAGCACATCGCCGTCAACGAGGCCCGCAAGCTGGGCATCCCGGTGGTGGCGATCCTGGACACCAACTGCGACCCGGACGAGGTCGACTACCCGATCCCGGGCAACGACGACGCCATCCGCAGCGTCAGCCTGCTGACCCGCGTGGTCGCCGACGCGGTGGCCGACGGTCTGATGGCCCGCGCGGGCGCCGCCACCGGCGGGGACGACAAGCCCGCCGAGGCCGCCGCGGGCGCCGAGCCGCTGGCCGAGTGGGAGCGGGAGCTGCTGGAGGGCAAGGACAAGCCCGCCGAGACCGCCCCCGCCGCCGAGTCGACCGAGACCCCCGAGGCCGCCGCGACGCCCGAGGCCCCTGAGGCCCCCGAGGCCCCCGAGGCCACGGAGACGGTCGAGACCGCCGAGACGGCGGAGACGGCGGAGCCCGCCGCGGAGTCGACCGAGACCGCCGAGGCCGGCCCGGCCGACGGAGCCTCCGAGAACGCTTGATCCGAGGTCCCCGGCGGGCGTCCCCGTTCCGGGCCGCCCGCCGGGACCGCGCCGGATCGTACGAACCCGACGAGAGAGATCTGAAGCGATGGCGAACTTCACCGCCGCCGACGTCAAGCGGCTCCGCGAGCTGACCGGCTCCGGCATGATGGACTGCAAGAACGCGCTGGTCGAGGCCGACGGCGAACTCGACAAGGCCGTCGAGATCCTGCGCCTCAAGGGCGCCAAGGACGTCGGCAAGCGCGCCGAGCGCACCGCCGGCAACGGACTGGTCGCCGAGCACTTCAACGGCACCGGCGACGGCGCGCTGCTCGAGCTGAACTGCGAGACCGACTTCGTCGCCAAGAACGAGGGCTTCATCGCGCTGGCCGACCGGCTGGTGCGCTTCGCCGCCGAGTCGGGTGTCGCGGACGCCCCCGCGCTGCTCGGCCAGGAGATCGAGCCGGGCAAGACCGTCCAGGCCCTGATCGAGGAGAACAGCGCCAAGATCGGCGAGAAGCTGGAGCTGCGCCGCTTCGCCCACTACCAGGGCGCCTACGTGGCCAGCTACCTGCACAAGTCCGACCCCTCGCTGCCCCCGACCACCGGTGTGCTGGTGGAGCTGGACGCGGAGAACGCCGAGATCGCCAAGGACATCGCCCAGCAGATCGCGGCGATGGCCCCCAAGTACCTCACCCGCGACGAGGTCTCGGCCGAGGCCATCGAGAAGGAGCGGGCGCTCGCCGAGCAGATCACCCGCGACGAGGGCAAGCCCGAGAAGGCCATCCCGAAGATCGTCGAGGGCCGGGTCAACGCCTACTTCCGCGACTTCGTCCTGGTCGAGCAGGCGTTCGTCAAGGACGGCAAGAAGACCATCGCCAAGGTCCTCGACGAGGCCGGGGTGAAGGTCGTACGTTTCGCCCGTTTCAAGGTGGGACAGGCTTAAGAGCCCTGCCGGGAGGCATCTCCGGGAGTAGAGACCCCGGGGGAGCCGACATCCGGGAAGGCACACACTGACGTCGCGACGAGGAGGCCGCCGCCGTGGGGGAGAAACCGAACACCGATCCGACGGCGGCCCCGTCGTCCGCGCCCGTTCCGTGCTCCGCCGCCTCGGCGGTGTCCGGAGCGGCGCCCGCGCAGTCCGGAACGACCCCGGAGACGTCGGGAACGGCGTCCGCACCCCAGCCCGGCCTCCCTCGGGGCGGCTGGCGCCGGGTGCTGCTGAAGCTCTCCGGGGAGGCGTTCGCCGGGGGCGACCCGCTGGGCATCGACCCGGGGGTCGTCCAGCACATCGCCAAGGCCATCGCCGACGCGGTGGGCGAGGGCACCCAGGTGGCCGTGGTCTGCGGCGGCGGCAACATGTTCCGCGGCGCGCAGATGGCCGAACGGGGCATGGACCGCGGTCGTTCCGACTACATGGGCATGCTGGGCACGGTGATCAACTGCCTGGCCCTGCAGGACTTCTGTGAGAAGCTCGGCCTCGACACGAGGGTCCAGACCGCCATCACCATGGGTCAGGTCGCCGAGCCGTACATCCCCCGCCGCGCGATCCGGCACCTGGAGAAGGGCCGGGTCGTGATCTTCGGGGCGGGCCTCGGTCAGCCGTTCTTCTCCACCGACACCTGCGCCGCGCAGCGGGCGCTGGAGATCGGCGCGGAGGCGGTGCTCAAGGGCACCCAGGTCGACGGAGTGTACGACGCCGACCCCAGGAAGAATCCCGACGCGGTCAAGTTCGACCGTTTGGACTACGGTGAAGTCCTACAGCGGGGACTGAAGGTGATGGACGCCACGGCCATCAGCCTCTGCATGGACAACAACCTGCCGATCGTGGTCTTCGACCTGATGGGGCAGGGCAACATCATCCGGGCCGTCCGGGGTGACAAGATCGGCACGCTGGTCAGCCCGGCGGACGGCTGATCGGGCCGTTCGAGGCGGGCCGGCGGTTCGCCGCAGCGAGGCCCGGCGGGCCGGTAGGGCCGGCCGGCAGTTCGGGCAGCAGGCAGCACGCAGGACGAGGTGACGGGAGCCGGACGTGATCGACGAGATCCTCTTCGAAGCCGAAGAGAAGATGGAGAAGGCGGTGGCGGTCGCCAAGGACGACTTCGCGAGCATTCGCACCGGGCGGGTCACGCCGGCGATGTTCAACAAGATCACCGCGGAGTACTACGGCACCCCCACGCCGATCAACCAGCTCGCGTCGTTCACGCTGCCCGAGCCCCGGATGGTGATCGTGCAGGTGTTCGACAAGTCGTCCATGAACGCGGTGGAGAGGGCGATCCGCGACAGCGACCTGGGCGTCAACCCCACCAACGACGGCAACGTGATCCGGGTGGTGTTCCCCGACCTGTCGGAGGAGCGCCGCCGCGACTTCATCAAGGTCGCCGGCAGCAAGGCCGAGGACAGCAAGATCTCCATCCGCAACATCCGCCGCCGCGCCAAGGACTCGTTGGACAAGCTGGCCAAGGACGGCGAGGCCGGCGAGGACGACGTACGGCGTGCCGAGAAGGACCTCGACGACGCGACGCACAAGTACGTCGCCCAGATCGATGAGCTTCTCGAGCACAAGAAGGCCGAGCTTCTCGAGGTCTGAATGGAAGCCGCACACGGCCGGGAGGCGACACCGCCCCCGGCCGGACCCCCCACGACGTCCGGCACCCCCGGCCGGGCGGGCCGCAACCTGCCCGTCGCCGCCGCCGTCGGTCTCGGCCTCGGCGCCCTCGTCCTGGTCTCGCTGTACACCGTCAAGGAGATCTTCCTCGGCGTCATGACGTTCTTCCTCGCGCTCGGCGTGCGCGAGTTGATCCAGGCGTTCGGCTCCAAGGACATCAGGGTCCCGCAGGTCCCGACGATGCTCGGGGTGGTGGCCGGGCTGGTCGCCGCCTACGCGGGCGGCCCGATCGCGCTCGTGGGGGCGGTCGCCCTCACCGTCCTGGCGCTGCTGGTCTGGCGGATGCCGTCCGGCGCCGACGGTTACGTCCGGGACGCCACGGCGGGGCTGTTCGTCGTCGCCTACGTGGTGATCATGGGCGGCATCGTCGCCCTGATGCTCGGCCCGGACGACGGCGCCCACCGGATCGTCATCTTCATCGCGGTCACCGTGTCCAGCGACATCGGCGGCTACTTCGCCGGCTCGTACCTGGGCCGGCACAAGATGGCGCCCACCATCAGCCCCAAGAAGACCTGGGAGGGCTTCGCCGGCTCGGCGCTGACCTGCATGCTCGTGGGCGGCTGGCTGGTTCCGTGGCTGCTGGACGGCGGCCGGATCTGGCAGGGGGCGCTGCTGGGGGCCGCCGTGGTCTGCTCCGCGACCGTCGGCGACCTCATCGAGTCCATGATCAAGCGCGACCTGGGGATCAAGGATCTCGGCACCCTGCTGCCGGGCCACGGCGGTGTCATGGACCGGCTGGACTCCCTCATCATCACCGCCCCGGTCGTGTGGCTGCTCCTGGAGCTGTTCGTCGGCACCACCTGAGCCGCGGGGCCCGGAGGGGTCAGGAGACGACCCAGCTACGGCCCTCGTCGCGGAGGCGACGGATCAGGGCGCCGGAGCCCGCACCCTTGGCGTACTGACGTTCCTCGTCGGTGATCGGAACGAGCCACAGCCAGCGGACCGGGTCGCCGCCGAACATGAAACCGGTCAGATCGGGCGCGGGCGGCCCGTTCAGGCGGCTGGGGTCGTCCAAGAGCACCAGCCCCGACCAGCGGGCGTCCCTCTGGGCCGGCGCGTTCAGCGGGAACGTCTTCGGCTCGTGGTACCACTTGACCACGTCGCCGGGGGCGAACCACGTGACCGAACGCCACGGGTACTGGGCCAGCCAGGGGAAGACGCTCCCGACGCGCTGGCTGGGCAGGGTGCTCGCCACCGCCAGCTCGATCCGCGCGAAGTGGGAGACGTCGTCCTCGTACAGCTCCACGGTCGGCATCCGCTGGCAGCTCATCCCCAGCGTGCTGAGCACGGAGAACTCCCGTCCCGTACGGGCGGGGCGCTCCGACACGCTCACCACGGGCGCGGCGGCGCGCTCCTGCCCGCCGTGCGCCGCGCCTGAGGAGCGGAACTGGCGGCCGACGTCGTGCCAGTAGTGCCCGCCGGGACCGAGTCGATTGAGCAGGTGCCCCAACGCGGACTGCTGGAAGTCGGCCCACGCGTCCTCGGCCCGGGTCCACTCCCAGAACGCGCGTGCCTGCCCTATGCGTCGGGTGAACTCCGCGGCCTCCTGCTCCAAGGGGAACGCGAACGGGCTCTGCGCGTTCACGTCACGGCTGTAGCCCGGGATGCCGCGGCTCATGTCCGACCACGCGGGGACGACGCACAGCGGCTCCCCGGATTCGAGCACCGCCGCGCCGTCGCCCTCCTCGAACCACACGATCTCCAGAGAACGCGGGTCGAGCGCCGGCCGGCCCTCGGGATGCCGTGTGCGGGGGGCGGGCATCAGCGGCGGCAGCCCCGCGTCGATCCGGGTCAGGTCCAGTTCGGGGGTGGCGGGCCGGTGGTTGGCGATCCAGACGGCGCCGATGACGGTGTCGCGTGCGTCGCGCATATAGGCGGCGGTGGTGACGCCGTCCGTCTCCACGGTGAGCCGCCTACTCCCATACGGGCTGGTCGCGGACGCGACCACGTTCATCGCCGCCCCGGGAGAGCCGGACGACCCGACGCCGCCCCCGTCCCTGGACGGTGCGCCCATCCGGGCGGAACCAGAGCCTCTACGCAAACCCGCCATGATCAAAACTGTAACGGGCCATCCGGGTCACATGCACGGCAAAGGCATGCCTCGGGGTTTGCCACACTGGAGGGACCATGTCTTCCACAACGCAGCACCCCTCGGGCGTGCCCGCCGCGCCCCAGTCCACCGACGGAGTCCCGTCCGCGGCCGAGTCGACCGGCGGGGACGCGGTGCCCGCCGGCACGTCTGCTCCCGCCGGCACCCGGCCGCCGGCGGGCGGACCGGCGTCGGCGGCCCCTGGGGCCTCGGTGAGCGGCGAGGAGACTTCGTCGGGCGAGAGGGGCTCGGCCGGTCCTCCCGGCCCCGGGGAGGCGAAGGGCGGGCGTCCCGAGCCCGGCACGCTCACGTTCGTGGCGCCGCGGCGCGGCAAGCCGCCGAGGCACCTGGCCGATCTGTCGTCCGCCGAGCGGCGGGAGGCGGTGGCCGCGCTGGGGGAGAAGCCGTTCCGGGCCGACCAGCTCTCGCGGCACTATTTCGCCCGGCTGGCGGACGACCCGGCGGAGATGACCGACCTGCCGGCGGCGATCCGCGACCGGCTCGCGTCTGAGCTGCTGCCCTCCCTGCTCAGCCCGGTGCGCACCCTCGACTGCGACGGCGGCCGGACCCGCAAGACGGTCTGGCGCGCGTTCGACGGCACGCTGTTCGAGTCGGTGCTGATGCGGTACCCGGACCGGGTCACCATGTGCGTCTCCTCGCAGGCGGGCTGCGGCATGAACTGCCCGTTCTGCGCGACCGGCCAGGCTGGCCTGACCCGGAACCTGTCCACCGCCGAGATCGTCGAGCAGGTCGCGGCGGGCGCCCGGGCGCTGGCGCGCGGACAGGTCTCCGGAGGTCCCGGACGGGTCTCCAACATCGTCTTCATGGGCATGGGCGAGCCGCTGGCCAACTACAAGGCCGTGCTCGGCGCCGTCCGCCGCATCACCGATCCGGCCCCGCACGGCCTCGGCATCTCCCAGCGGTCGGTCACCGTCTCCACGGTCGGCCTCGTCCCCGCGATCGACAAGCTCGCCGCCGAGGACCTGTCGGTACGGCTCGCGGTGTCCCTGCACGCGCCCGACGACGAGCTCCGCGACGAACTCGTCCCGATCAACACCCGCTGGAAGGTGCGCGAGGTCCTCGACGCGGCCTGGGCGTACGCGGAGCGCAGCGGGCGTCGGGTCTCGATCGAGTACGCCATGATCAAGGACGTGAACGACCAGGCGTGGCGGGCGGACCTGCTCGGCCGGCTCCTGAAGGGTCATCTCGTCCACGTCAACCTGATCCCCCTGAACCCCACACCGGGCTCGAAGTGGACCGCCTCCCGGCCCGCCGACGAACGCGAGTTCGTGGCCCGGCTGGAGGCCCACGGCGTGCCGGTGACCGTGCGCGACACGCGGGGAAGGGAGATCGACGGCGCCTGCGGGCAGTTGGCCGCCGCCACGGATTGAGGGGTGCGCATGCCACGGTTCCCTGTGGTGCTGCGGGGTTACGACTGCGACCAGGTCGACGCGCTGATCGCCCGGATCGAGGCCGTCCTGCGCGACGGCGCGCCCCGGCCGACCGCCGAGGACGTGCTGAGCAGCCGGTTCGCGGTGGTCCTGCGGGGTTACGACCAGGGGGCCGTCGACCGGTTCCTGTACGCGCGCATCCGGGAGTTGAGCGCCCGGGCGCTGCCGCAGTCCTCGCCCCGGCGGCGGGCCGACGTCGGGCGGCTGATCGACTGGATCGAGAGCGTCGAGTTCCCCGCCACCCGGGTCCATGCACGGTATGACGTCCGCGAGGTGGACGCCTTCCTCGAACGGGTGGTCGCGGGCTTGCACGGTGCCGCCCCGCCGCTGACCTCGGGCGATGTCAAGGCCGGGGCCTTTCGGAGGGTACGGGTCGGGCGCGGTTATGACCGAGGCGAGGTCGATCGGTTCCTCGGCCGTTTGGCGGAGGCGTTGGACGACTCGGTGGTGCGTTGATCGGCTGTTGGCTCTGTGGCCTTTCTTGGTTTGCCGAGGACCTTGAGATCATCTTGCTCCGTGGTCGGTCGACAGGGGGCCGATCTCGTACGGTCCGGCGCGCACGTGCGGATCGCACGGACGGGCGAGGAGTCTGTGGCGCGGCCGGTTCATCATCAGGGCGCAGATGCTTTGGCCTGGTCGAGGCCCATGCCGGCGATCGCCGTAATACGGGCATGCGGCGATTTCCGGGTATTCGTCCGTGGCCGTCGGCGCAATCCGGACGTGGCGAAACGCCTCATGCCGCCGGTCGGCTGCTTGAACGGCCTGGTCGGTTGAGGCGCCGGCGTCGGTGGCCGATGAAGGCGTCCTTGAACGCCACCGCCTCGTCATCGATGTCGGCGTGAGCCGCTTCGGTCACTTGCCTTTAGGCGACTTCTTGATTCCCGTCTCCTGCGCCACCCGGCCTCCCGGCCCGCGCGGGGCGGTCCTCCCCCGCCGCATCATCGCTGCTCACAGGCCCGTCCGGACGCACACCCAGGGACGGACGGTGTGAGCGTGTCGGACCCTTTGTGCATACGGCCAGGTCAGAGGGTTGTCCTGTGGTTATCCACAGATGCTTAAAGGGTCTGGTCAAGCGGCCCCGCTCGGGGGACGCTACGAGGCATGGACTGGATCGTCACCGAGCGTCAACGGCTGCACTCTCTGTTCGGCGTCTATCTCGCCCCCGAGGTCAGCGCGGCGATTCTGCCGCTGGCCCGCCCCGCGCTCCGGCTCGGCGGCGAGGGGAAGGCCGTCCGCTTCGGCGGACGGCCACTGCTGCCTCCCTCGGCGGCCTGGCCCCGGTGGGCCGGCCGCCCGCTGGACTTCCTGGCCCTGGTCGACTTCGGTGAACTGGCCGCCGTGCTCCAACAACCCGAGGTGCCGGGCGAGGGCCGAGCCGCCTTCTACTACGCCAGCCGAGCCCCGCGCCCCTGGGGCAGCCGCCCCGAGGAACGCGACGGCTGGCGCGTCTTCACCGGCGACCTCGTCGAGGCCGACCCCCCCGAAGGCATCGACACCACCCCGCCCCGGACGCTCGGCGCCGCCCCGTTCCTGTCCCTGCCCGCCCCGCAGGAGCCGGTCCTCCAGCGCGTCGAGGCCGGCTACGACGGCATCCTCTCGGTCTACGAGCAGCTCTACGCCGCCTGGCTGCACCACCTATGGCCCGACGACCCGGTCCATCAGATCGGCGGCTGGCCCGTCATCGTCCAACGACCGGTCGCCGCCGACGCCCACCACGCGTCCTCCGGCCACGACCTCGACGTGATCACCTCCCCGAATCCCGCCGCCCCCGCCGACGACTGGTGCCCGCTCCTCCAACTCGACTCCGACGACCGCCTCGGCTGGCACTGGGGCGACCCCGGCCGTGTCTACTTCTGCAACCGCAGATCCGCACCCTTGGAGGACTCCTGGCTCATCCTCCAGGCCCGCTGACCGAGCCCCCTGGTAGGTGGGCCCGGGGGGCAACAGGGCGGGTGGTGCTGTCGCGAGGGCTGCGGGCCGGAGGCGGTGCGTTGATGGGGCCGGCATGTGGCTGTGGGTGGTGTGGTGCGGGTCGGGGTGGTCATGGGGGGACGGGGGTGGGTCATCGGGGGCGGCGGGCGAGGGCGAGGTGCCCGATTGCGAGGGTGGCCGACCAGAGGGTCAGGTGTAGGGCGATGGTGGGCGTGGCGTCGGTGAGAGCTGTGGGGCCGTCGTGGGCGGCGCGGAGCCAGGCGGCCATCGGGACGGAGAGCCAATGGAGCGGGCCGATGCTGAGGAGGAGGGCGGTGATGGTCGTGCTGAGCAGGGCCAGGAGTGAGATGCCGGGTGATGGCATGATCGCGCGTGCGGTGTAGGCGCCCAGGAGGGTGGCGGCGGCGGTCACCAGGAGGAGGAGGGTGAGGGCCGAGATGATCGCGCCGGTGCCCACACCTGCGGAGACGGCTGCGAACAGCGGGATGGCGAGGGCCAGTGCGCCCAGACCGAGGTTGACCAGGTAGGCGGCGAGCAGCCCGGCTGCCGTGGGTGCCAGGCGGTGACGGGCCGCAGTGGCGGAGAGGGCTCGTTGTTCGTCCGGCTGCGTGTCGGGCAGTGCCCGGGCCACCCAGGCCCAGATGGGGAACAGCATGGCGGGGACGTCACCCAGCGTGCCGGTGGCGAGGTCGATGCGCCCGGAGTCGTTCCCCGGCAGCAGCACCAAGGCGATGAACAAGAGGACGACGATCAGCGGGTGGAGCACTCGGAGCGACCGTACATAGCCTTGCATTTGGAAGAGAAGGAGGGCTTTCATGGCCGCCGCTCATTCTTCACCGTGGCGTCTCCTGTGAGCTCTGGATTGTGTTTCGGTGGCGGATGGTGTGCCCGGGGGCTCGCTGCTGGTCGATGAGGGTGTCGACTTGGCCCGTGCGGTCGCCGGCCGTCCTTGGAGTGCTTTGTTCTGGTGGCCTGAATCGCGTTCCGGTGGTGGGCGGTGTGTCGCCGGAGGTGCGGAGTTCGTGGGCTAGGGGATCCGTTTGGTCGGGCCGCGTGGTGGTTTCCAGGAATGTCCAGCCGTTCGGCTCGGCAGACGGGGGCGTGATTCGGCGGGCCGCGAATTCGTGCGACATGTTCGGGGGCTGGGTGCGTCGCTGTTCGGCTTGGCTGGAGATCTGTGAGATGGGATTGGTGTCGGTGGACTCGTCGTTCTTCTCGGGTTGGTAAGCCCACGCGGCTGCTGGTTCTCCTTCGGGGCGCTTCATTGTGGTGTCTCGGGTGGGTTCCGACGGTGGACGGTGTGGCCGCAGGCTCGGAGTCGGTCCGCTAGGGCGTCGGCCTGGTCGGCCCGCACGGTGATCTCCAACAGTGCCCAGCCGTTCCGGGCGGCGGATCCGGGTGGTGACTCGGCGCGGCCGGCGTCGGGTTCGGTGGGCCGTTCGGTGGGACTGGGGCGTGGCTCGGGAGGCCGAGGGTCTTGTTCACCAGGCTCGGCTGGTCCGGGTGGTCCCGCTGGTCGGCTGGGTTCACCTGGAGAGTTGGGTTCCGCGCAGTCGGTGCGTTCGGCTGGTTCCGGTGGTTCCGGTGGTTCCGGTGGTTCCGGTGGTTCCGGTGGTTCCGGTGGTCCAAGTGGTCCTGCTGGTCCGATTGGTCCGGGTGGTCCCGGCGCGCCCAGGTGGGATAGTTCCGCTGGTCCAGGTGGTCCTGCTGGTCCTGCTGGTCCGGGTGGTCCCAGCGCGCCCAGGTGGGATAGTCCCGCTGGCCCAGGTGGCCCAGGTGGCCCAGGTGGCCCAGGTGGCCCAGGTGGTCCTGCTGGTTCCCCTGGTCCCGCTGATCCCGGTGGTCCGTATGGTCCCGCTGATACCGCTGATCCAGGTGGTCCGGCGGGTCGGGTGGGTTTGGCTGGAGGGGTGGGTTCCGCGCGTTCGCTGCGGGCGGTGGATTCGGCTGGGCCGGGAGGTCCCGCTGGTTGGGCGGGTTCGGCTGGAGGGATGGGGTCGGCGGGTTGTGTGGATTCGCTGTGGTCGGTGGGTTCGGTGGGTTCGGTGGGGTTGGTGTGGTGTTGGGCCTGGGTGGTGACCTGGGGAAAGGGGCTGGTGTTCGCGGGCTTGTCGTTCTGGTCGGTGCCGTGGTGAGCGGGGGCGGCTGGCGTGGGGCCGGCGCTTTGGTCGGGGGGTTGGGAACGGCGTGGGGGTGCGGGGGAGGTGGGTGTGACGGTTCGGTCGGCGACGCGGATTCGATGGACGGTGGGGAGTGTCTCGATGTGGCGTTGGTGGTCGCTGACGACGAGGGTGGAGCCCTCGGCCGCCAGGTCGGTGATGAGGGCGGGGAGTTCGGCTCGGGTGGTGGAGTCGAGGCCGGCGAAGGGTTCGTCCAGGACGAGCAGGCCGGGGTGGGCGAGGAGTGCCTGGGCGAGGCCCACTTTCTGGGCGCTGCCCTTGGAGAGTTCAGGCAGGCGGACGTTCAGGAGCTCGTTCAGTGCGAGGCGTTCGGTCCACGGGGGGACGGCCGAGGGGGGCAGGCCCCGGATGGCGGCCATGTGGACCAGGTAGGTGTTGACGGTGAACGGCTGTTCGGAGGGGAAGCGTTCCGGGGCGTACCCGACGTGGGGAGGGCGGCCGGTGATGGTGCCGCGATGAGGGGTCCGCAGCCCGGCGATCAGGCGGAGGAGGGTGCTCTTGCCGGCGCCGTTGCGGCCGGTGACCTCCGTGATCTGGCCTGGGGAGAGCGAGAGGGTGACGTCGTGGAGGATCCATGGCGCCCGCCGGCGGTAGCGGAAGGCGACGTCTTGAAGCCGCATAGGGTACGCAAGGTAATGATCGACGCGTAAGGCGGATGTCAGTCGACGCGGTGGGTCCTCCGGGTGGCGTCGGCCGGGGGACGTTCATGCTCCGTTGGTTCGGCGGCATGGCGAGCCGTTGAGGGTGACGCCGTGGCGTGGGAACGCGGTGGTCGGCTCGTCGGTGTTGCGGTTCAAGGAAAGGGGCTCGGCCGTGGACCTCGTGCTGGTCGCCGGCAAGGCGACCGACTCGGTGACGTACGCGTTCCTGCCCGCCGCCGCACGGCTTGGGGTAGACCCCGGGGGCACGGCTGGCAGATCGCATGGCGGGCCTTGGGCGTCGCCGAACGGTGCTGCCGTGTCGGCCTGACAGTCGCAGGGTGCCGGCGGGGTGAGGGTCGCGTGGCCGAGGTCGCGGTGCCGCAGTCTATGGGCGGGTGACCCGGTTCCATGGCGGGGCGGTGGTCAGGTGGCACATGGGCTCGGGTCGGATGATGGCCGGGTCGGCGGGATGCGGTGGAACGGTCGAGTGGTGGGTTCGGTCGATGGTGTGGACGGGACGGCGGGGAGGATTCGAGGATGCCGCGCAAGGGTGAGGCCGGCTGTGTCTTCTGCGAGATCGTCAAAGGAGAGCTGCATGGGCACGTCGTGCTGGAGACCGATGAGGTGATGGCGTTCCTGGACACGCGCCCGCTGTTCAAGGGCCACACGCTGCTGGTCCCCAAGGAACACCACGAGACCTTGCCGGATCTCCCGGAGGGGTTGGTCGGGCCCTTGTTCGGGGAGGCGAAACGCCTGGCGAAGGCCATGGAGGAGGGGTTGGAGGCCGCCGGGTCGTTCGTCGCATTGAACAACAGGATCAGCCAGAGCGTGCCCCATCTGCACGTCCACGTGGTGCCTCGGAACCCGAAGGACGGCCTGCGCGGCTTCTTCTGGCCCCGGACCAAGTACGCCTCTGATGCGGAGGCGGCCGAGTACGCGGCCCGTCTTCAGGAGGCTCTGCTGCGAACCGAAACGGTCTGACGGACACCGAGCGCTCGTTCGCGGGATGAGCCGATGCAGGTCCCAGAGCCGCAGACCGCGCCCGGGAGGCGGCGGAACCTGAGTGTCAGACGTGGACGAGGTCCCCCCGAGCAGGGCAGAAGGCGACGCAGCCGCAGAAGGCAACGGGCCGGGCGAGAGGCCGGCGGGTGGGCACCGTGATGGGACGCGGCGGGTGTGGGACCGAAGCCGGGCGGCTCGTTGGAGCACCGGACGGTGGACGCAGGGTCAGCGGGTGCCCCAGGAGTAGGTCTGCTTGCGGAGCTTGAGGTAGACGAAGCTCTCCGTGGTGAGGACGCCCGGGACGCCGCGGATGCGGCCGAGGAGTTCGAGGAGCTGTTCGTCGCTCTCGCAGACGAGTTCGACCAGGATGTCGAAG